>JAIVWI010000059.1:0-15574 GCA_048636595.1 Oceanospirillum sp.
TGTGGGCCGTGATCTTGCGGGAAGCGGAAAATCCTTTTTTCGATGGCCTGCGAATAGCCCTCGGCACCATCGCCAGACAGGAGTTCGGACAGGCGCGAGGCACTTTCGCGCGGCTCAACCGCTGCCGTTGGAGTCGGGGAAAAATCAATAAAACGACTTATCCAGAAGACAATAAATAAAGATAAAACAATAAGTAATATTATTTTCTTCATGTAAATAATTAACTTATTCCTCGCGCATGGCAAGGGCCGGCTGGCTGATTGCCGCGCGATACGCCGGGTAAATACCTGCCAGCAAGGCGGCGATGGTGGAGAACAAAACCGCTGTCAGCAATACCTGCGGCGACACCAGGATATCCATCTGCCAGCCAAACGCGCGGCGATTGATGACTTCAATAAGCACCCAGGCCATCACCAGGCCCAGTGGCACCGCGGCCAGGCCGCTCAGCAGGCCGATCATTGTGGTTTGCATCGTCACCATGCTGCCCAGTTGCATGGGCGTCATACCCAGCGCCCGCAGAATGGCCAGTTCACGGGCCCGCTCCAGTTGCAGCGCCAGCATGGCGCCAAGAATACCGATCAGCGCAACGCCGGTCGCCAGCCAGTACAGGACGTCAGTAATAATAAATGTGCGGTCGAATATCTGCAGCGACAGATCCCGGATCTCGCGGTTCGAGCGCATGAAAACCTGTTGCCGGCCTGCGCTGATTTCCGTCACTTGTTGCATGAGGTCATCGATGTTCGTACCAGGACTCATATACAGGCCAATCGAGTCAATCCTGGAATCATCCCAGAATCTGTCGTAGGTGCGGCGGCTCATCAGTACCGCACCGGCATTGACGTCGTAGCTCTGCCAGGTCGCGGCAACGGGAAAGTCCTGTTCACCAAAGCGGGTAAGCAGCTTGATTGTGTCACCGGCAGCAACCGCGTTGCGATAGGCATAAGGCTCGGAGACAAGAACAGCACCTTCCTCCTCGAATGCCCGCCAGACGAGTTCCGGATCACCGTCCAATAGTTCCATGCCGGCGTAACTGCCCGGCGCCATTTGCAAAGCAATGATGCGGGTACGGCCCGCTTCGTTTTCCAGCCAGACCCTGCGGCTGGTGCTGTAGGCCTCAACGCCGGGCGCCCGTACCAGATCTTCAATCAGGCCGTGGTCCAGCGCGCCGTGCGGTGCGCCGACGTAGATGTCGGACTGCAACGTTTTATCCAGCCATGTACTGACCGATCCACGGAAACTGTCGACCATGACAGTGACACCGATGGTCGCCGATACGGCGACCGCCAGCGCCACAATGGCGACACCGGTGCGGCTCAGGTTTTCCCCGATACCCGAGACGGCCAGTCGTGCCGGTGTACCGCCCAATTTCGCCGCCAACGGTTCCAGGGCTGATGTTATGGCTCTGACTGCCAGGGGCACGCACAAGGCAAACCCCAGTATGAGCATGAAAACGGCGGCAAGTCCCGCCACGAGATTGTTGCCGGACAAATACAAAAGCGCGATGGCAAGCAGGCCCATGCCGACTCCGGCGATGGCGATTACCGGCAGGAGTCGGCCTGTTCGATGCTCAAGTACCGAACGGGTCAGCGCGAGCCGGGGTTGATACGATGCGGCTTCGATGGCCGGCACAGCCGCGGCAAGCAGCGTTGCGCCAAGCCCTGCAATCAAGCCCTTGCCTATGGAATAAGGGCTGAGTGTGACTTCGGTAACGCTCACGCGGAAGTAAAGATCGTTGATGGAGCGTGAGACCAGCACCAGCAAATGCTCCCCTAGCCAAATGCCCAGCGCTACTCCCATGGCGGCGCCAACTAGACCAAGCACCGCGCCTTCGATCAGAATCAGTGAAAAAGTTTGCTGCCGGGTCACCCCGAGCGCCCTTAACACACCGATCAATCCGCGCCGCTGCAAGACGGCAAAGCCGACACTGTTATAGATCAGAAATATGCCCACCAGCAGGGCCAGCAGGCTCATGGCCGTGAGGTTGGTCATGAAAGCAGTGCTCATTTCGCCCAGGGACCGGGTGCGACCTGCTGCGTTGAGCAGTTGTACACCGGGTGGCAATACATTTTCCAGTTCAGCTTGCAGGGCGCTGTCGCCATCAGGAATTCGCACGTCAATACGTGACAACCAGCCGAATTGATCCAGCCATGTCTGGGCTACCGCGATGTCAACAACCATGAGCTGGTTGAGAGCGGATGATTTCCCCTCGCCAAAGGTCCCAAGCAATGTACCTCTGAATGATTTTCCGCCGGTCAAAACATCAAAGGTGTCACCGGCTTGCAGCCCTAATGTGTCCGCTGTGCGCTGGGACATCAAAGCCGCGCCGGGGTCCGTAAGAATGCTGTGGATCAGAGTTTCGTTTGAGATCCCGGTCATGCCTGAGGCCGATTTCACGTCGAAGGTAAACGTGCGCATCTGTCGCTCGGCAAACAGATCAACGCCGAGAATCCGGATCGTTGTATCGTTTACCTGTGCGTAGCCCTCCACGACGGGTGCAATGCTGCGAATTCCCGCTTGCACCCGCAGCCTGGCATACAATTTTTCGCTGACGCCATTGGGCCCGCCGATAATCTGATGCGTCGCCTTGCCGGTGACGGTATTCATCGACAGCAGGAAGGCTTTACGCGAACTTTCGTTGGCGAGATCGACAGCGACAATGACGGCAACTCCGATACAAATGCCCAGCAGCGCCAGCGCCAGTTGCCAGGGGTGCCGCAGCAAATAACCGAAACTTGCGCGGTACAGCACAGGCATTATTGATTTTCCCGCTGGTCCTTATGAGACGGGTCCTGCTGATGAACGGGGGTGTCGTGGTGGAGTTTGCCGTCGTGTAGTTTCATGGTGCGGTCGCAAAATGACGCTACTGTTGCACTGTGTGTCGCTACAATCATCGTGCCACCGGTTTCTCTGACCAGCGCATCGAGCAACTGCAGAACCTTCTCCGCGGTTTGGTCGTCCAGATTACCGGTGGGTTCGTCCGCCAGCAGGATCGATGGCCGGTGGCACAGCGCTCGGGCGATCGCGACGCGCTGCTGTTCGCCTCCCGAGAGTACATCCGGATAACTGCCGGCGCGTTCCTCCAGTTCAACCGCACGCAACAGTTCGCCGATGCGATGGCTTGCTTCGCCATGCGGCACATTATTGAGTTCCAGCACCAGGCGAACGTTGTCAGCTACGGTAAGTGTGGGCACCAGGTTGAAGGCCTGGTAGACAAAGCCGATGTGCTTGCGGCGGAACAGCGTCCGGTCCCGCTCAGTCATCGAGGTGATGTTGAGACCCGCAACTTCGACCTGCCCGGAATCGGGGGCGTCAATACCGCTGATCAGATTGAGCAGTGTCGATTTGCCGGAACCACTGCGGCCACGGATGGCCACTGATTCACCCCGCAAAAAATCCGCGCTCACATTGCTCAGGACTTTATGTTGCTGCTCGCCTTCGGTATAGCTACGGCCCAGATTTCTCAACCGAATCTGGATATTGCCGGTTTGCGGTATATTTGCCATGGCAGCCCAAGTCTAACAATATCCGTATCAGTTCCCCCGGTGAATCGCCCTTTTATCCACGTGCAAAGCAGCCTCGTGTACGGCTTCGGACAGGGTGGGGTGGGCGTGGACAATTCGGGCAAGGTCTTCGCTGGAGCCCTGGAATTCCATCGCCACGACACATTCCGAGATCAATTCGGAGGCGTTGGCCCCGAAGATGTGTACACCGAGAATTTCGTCGGTTTCCGCGTCCGCCAGCATCTTGACCAGGCCAGTGCCGTGGCCGCCCGCCAGGGCGCGACCGTTGGCGGCGAAGGGAAAAGAGCCTGCAAGGTATTCGATGCCGGCTGCCTTGAGTTCCTGCTCGGTTTTACCTACCCAGGCGATTTCCGGGTCGGTGTAAACCACCCAGGGCACGGTGTCGAAATGGATGTGAGCGGGTTTGCCGGCAATCAGTTCGGCGACCGCGATGCCTTCCTCTGAGGCTTTGTGCGCCAGCATGGGGCCGCGCACGCAGTCTCCGACGGACCAGACACCGGCTGCGGTGGTGCGGGACTGGTCGTCGACCTGGATCTGGCCGTTTTCCGTCAGTTGCACACCGGAATCATCCGCTAACAGGCCTTCGGTATAGGGCTTGCGGCCGACGCTGACCAACAATCTGTCGAAGCTAAACTGTGTTTCGCCATTTTTGTCTTCCACCGTAACCATGACCTGGCCGTCTTTGACTTCTGCGCTCTTGACCATGGTGCCGAGCCGGATATCCAGCCCCTGTTTTTTGAATTCACGCGCGGCTTGTTTGCTCACGTCCTTGTCAACCATCGGCAGGAAATCGGGCAGGGCTTCCAGCAGGATGACTTCCGCGCCAAGCCGGCTCCATACGGAGCCCAATTCGAGGCCGATGACGCCGGCGCCAATGACGCCGAAGCGGCCGGGAACGGAATCGAAATCCAGGGCACCGACATTGTCCACAATGTATTCACCGTCAAACTCAACATTGGGGATCTGGATGGGAATGGAGCCGGAAGCCAGGATGACGTTGTCCGCCTCCAGGCTCACCGGGCCGCTGCCATCGGCAGGTATGACTTCAATCTGCCTGCCGGCACTCAGTTTACCCGTGCCGTGGTAGTAAGCGATCTTGTTGCCTTTGAAAAGCTGGGTCACACCGCCGGTGAGTTTTTTCACGATGCCGTCCTTACGCGCGATCATCGTGGTTACATCCATCGCTGCGTCCTTGACACTGATGCCATGGGACTCGTAGTCGTGCTGCAAATGATAAAAATGTTTGCTGGAATCCAGCAGGGCTTTCGACGGGATGCAGCCAATGTTCAGGCAAGTACCGCCGGGCGCGGGTTTGCCATCCTTGCCCGTGAACTTGTCGATACAAGCAGTCTTGAGGCCCAGTTGCGCTGCCCTGATTGCCGCCACGTAGCCGCCCGGACCGCCGCCAATTACGATTACATCAAATTTTTCTGCCATGTTTATTTCCTCAATTACTGTAAGAGCGTCCTTGGGCGCGAACTGTGTGCTGTCAATTAGGTGCATAAAAGTCTTCGGCCGCAAGCGACCTCTTACAGTTTTTGTTAAAGGCCAAGTAAAAGCCGTGCCGGGTCTTCCAGGGTTTCTTTCACTGCTACCAGGAACTGGACCGCGTCCTTGCCATCGATGATCCGGTGGTCGTAACTGAGCGCCAGGAACATCATTGGGCGCGCAACAATTTCTCCATCCACGACAACCGGCCGTTCCTTGATGGTGTGCATGCCCAGGATCGCGCTTTGCGGCGGATTCAGCAGTGGAGTTGAAATCAATGAGCCGAAAACACCGCCATTGGTGATGGTAAAGGTGCCGCCCTGCAGGTCTTCAAGCGCAATGGAGCCGTCTCTTGCCTTGCCGGCGAAGTGGGCGATGGCGTGCTCGATTTCGGCCAGGCCCATGTTTTCCGCATTGCGGATGATCGGCACCATCAGGCCGCGCTCGGTGGAGACCGCGATACCGACATCCTGGTAATTGTGGTAGACGATTTCATCGCCGTCGATGGACGCATTGACCGTCGGGAACTTGCGTAATGCATCACAGCAGGCTTTCACGAAGAACGACATCAGCCCCAGCTTGATGTCATGGTGCGCAATGAACTGTTCTTTGTATTTGCGCCGCAGGTCCATAACGGCCTTGAGGTCCACTTCGTTGAACGAGGTCAGGATGGCGGCCGTATTCTGGGCATTTTTCATGCGCTCGGCGATGCGGCTGCGCAGGCGCGTCATTTTCACACGCTCTTCCTGGCGGGAACCGCCGCCCTTGATGAAATTGATTACATCGCCCTTGGTAACCCTGCCGCCGCGGCCGGTGCCGGAAACACTGGCAGGATCCACCTTTCCTTCTTCGGCCACTCGCCGGGCAGCGGGGCTGAGTCTTGCTGATTCTTCAGTAGCGGCTTTGGCGGCCGATGGTGTCGCGGCCCTGGCCGGGCCGGGTGCTGCGGCAGTAGTTTTGGTCTCAGTTTCGAGCTCAGCTTCGGGTTCAGGCGCTACAGCACCTTCTTCGATGATGGCGAGCAGTTCATTACTAAGTACCGTGGCGCCCTCCGCCGCCTTTATTTCCTTCAGCGTGCCGTCAACCGGCGCCGGCACTTCGAGCACTACTTTGTCGGTTTCGAGGTCGACAAGGTTTTCATCGCGCCGCACGGTTTCTCCCGGCTGTTTATGCCAGGTTGCGATGATTGCGTCTTCCACGGATTCCGGCAGAACGGGCACTTTAACTTCAATGGTCATGAATCTTTCCTGGGCAGAATGGCTTCGCTAACCAGCTCTTGCTGCTCTTCGATGTGAACGGTGTAGTAGCCGACCGCGGGTGAAGCTGAATGGGGTCGGCCGACGTATTTCAGGTCGTGTTGTTCGCTGATACAAGCCTGGAGGTGATGGCGTATCGCATACCAGGCGCCCTGGTTTTTGGGTTCTTCCTGACACCAGATTACTTCGGTAGCGTTGGGGAACTCATTGACGAAGCCCCTCAGGTCTTCCTCGGGGAAGGGGTACAGTTGCTCGGCGCGCATCACTGCCACTTCGCGGATATTCTCGGCATCTCTTTTCGCGGCCAGGTCGTAATATATTTTCCCGGAACAAAATACAACGCGTTTGATTTCTTCTGCGTCTCCCGGGCCACGGTCGCCTATGACCTGCTGAAATTTGCCTTCGGAAAGAATTTCCAGCACCGAGGTTGAAGCCTTGCTGCGCAACATGCTCTTTGGCGTCATGATGATCAGTGGTTTGCGTATCGGCTGCAACATCTGGCGCCGCAGCAAATGGAACATCTGGCCTGGCGTTGACGGTACGCAGACCTGGATATTGTGGTTGGCGCACAGTTGCAGGTAGCGCTCGAGCCGTGCGCTGGAATGTTCGGGGCCCTGGCCTTCATAGCCATGTGGCAGATACAGGGTCAGGCCGCACAAACGTCCCCACTTGGATTCACCCGATGTAATGAACTGGTCAATGACCACCTGGGCGCCGTTGGCGAAGTCGCCGAACTGACCTTCCCAGATCACCAGGGTGTCCGGTGAGGACGTGGAATAACCGTACTCGAAAGCCAGCACCGCTTCTTCCGACAGCAGTGAGTCGATAACCACCACTTCGAGGTCGGGATTGATACCGGCCAGCGGCGTAATGGTGCTGCCATCGACCTGGTTATGCAGAACGGCGTGGCGGTGAAAGAACGTGCCGCGTCCGGAGTCCTGGCCAACCAGCCGCAATTTTTTGCCACTGTCGATCAGTGTGGCGTAGGCCATGATTTCGGCGAAACCCCAGTCGAGAGGGATTTCCCCGGCCGCCATTTTTTTACGGTCCGCCATGATGCGACTTACCCGGTTGTGCAGTTCAAAGCCGTCCGGCAGGGTGGTCAGTTGTTCTGACAGGGCGCGGATTGTTTCCAGCGGCACGCGGGTGTCGATATCACAGGGGGCTTCGACGTGCCTGAAGCGCTGCCAGTCGGCGGCGTATTCATTGGTCCGCGGTTCGGTTTCCACGTCTGCCACCTGTTCGCCCCGGTCCAGGTGTTCACGGTAATCGTCCATCATGGCCAGGGCTGTTTTTGTACTGATCAGGCCTTGTTCCACCAGTTTATCCGCGTAAATCTGCCGCGTGGTTTTCATGCTGCGGATTTTCTGGTACATCATCGGTTGCGTGGCCGCAGGTTCATCCGCCTCGTTGTGCCCGTGCCGGCGGTAGCAGACCAGGTCGATGACGACGTCGCGTTTGAAGCGGGCTCTGAAGTCGCAGGCAATCTTCATCACGTGATGCACAGCCTCGGGGTCATCACCGTTGACGTGAAAAATCGGGGCATGCACCATTTTCGCGATCGTCGTGCAGTACAGGGTAGAGCGCATATCGTCGGTTCTGCTGGTGGTGAACCCCACCTGGTTGTTGATCACGATATGAAGCGTGCCGCCTACGCCGAAACCGCGTGTCTCGGACATCTGGAACAACTCCATGATTACCCCCTGAACAGCAAAAGAGGCATCGCCATGAATCAGGATGGGCATGACTTTGTCGTGCGTCAGGTCTTTGCGGCGAACCTGCCGGGCCCTGACCGAACCGACCACAACGGGGTCGACGATTTCAAGATGCGACGGGTTGAAAGCCAGCGCCATGTGCACCGGTCCACTGCTGGTCTCGATATCCGAAGCGAAACCCAGGTGGTACTTTACGTCGCCTGAGCGCAGGGGATTGCGATCCTTGTGGTTGCCTTCGAATTCTTCAAACAACATCGAGGGTGATTTGCCCAGGATATTGACCAGCACGTTAAGCCGGCCGCGGTGCGCCATGCCAATTACGATCTCTTCGACACCCATTGCGCCCGAGTGCAGCATGGTCTCGTGCAGCAGCGGAATAAGGCTGTCTCCGCCTTCCAGGGAAAACCGTTTCTGGCCCACGTAGCGGGTGTGCAGGAATTTTTCCAGCCCCTCGGCCGCGGTCAACATGCCCAGGATGCGCAGACGCTCTTCATCGTTGACATCGGGGATGCCTTTCGAGCCTTCGAGGCGTTGTTGCAGCCACTCGCGCTTGGTTGTATCAGACAGGTGCAGGTATTCCACGCCGATGCTGCCGCAGTAGACCTTTTCGCAAAGCTCAATGATATCGCGCAGCTTCATCCGGTCGGGCGCGACCAGGGAACCGCTGTCGAATTCACGGTCCAGGTCGGTTTCGTCGAGATCGTGCCAGGCCCAGTCGAGGTCAGGAACTACGTTGCTGGAACCGTCTTCCAGGGGGTTGAGATCGGCTGCCTGGTGACCACGCAAACGATAGATTGTAATCAGCTTGAGGACGCCGGCTTCCTTGTGGTCGGCCAGTCGTGTGTCTGCAGTGGGCGCCGAGGGCAGGCGGCCCATCGCGCGGAATTTGTCCTGGATATCCAGGTGACCGGCTTCCGGGGCTTCGTCGAGCCCACCGCCGTTGAGCAGATTCGAAAAAACATCCGCCCAGTGCTGTGGAACACTGTTCGCATTTTCCAGCCAGTCTTCGTAATACGCCTCGATAAAAGGCGCATTGCTGCCATAAAGGTGTGATGACTGGTAAAGGTCTTCTAACTTAGTGCTCAAGGAAATTCCGGCTCCCGCTATGGGCGTCAATTTAAAAAACGCTGGAACTTGGTAATTATCCAGCGTAATCAACCATTATAACTGCTTATCTGACCCCATTAAAATTGCAGGTATAAATGCCCTTGGTTGATGAGTTCGCAGAGGAGTTCCAACTGCTGTTCCTGCATATCCGGATCGTTGCTGATTTTTACTGGCCGCGTGCATATCTTTTCTGCGAGATCAGCGGGGCAGGGGTATTCCTCGCCAGCCGCGAACAGGATTGCGCCTTGATCTGATTTCAGCCACGCCAGTCGCGTCCACGGATTGTGTTGAATGGTTGCTCCCTGCTCAAGTGCCTTGCCGAGTGCCTGGACGTCGATTTGCTCCGCCGGTGGGGCAGGTTCATGGGCGAGCCGGTAGCTGGACAGGAAGGAGCCGAGGAAAGAACGAAAGTCACTTCCTTCATTGGAGGCCTTTCCCAACAGACGGCAGAAACGCTCGATGGCGTTTGCATCTATTTCACCGATCCGGTCCGGCGGGAGTATGCCGCCGTCCCCGTACCGTTGTCCTTCCTCGCGGTTTTGCGCCAGCCATTCACCCAGGGACTGCAGGAGATCCGCCGTGCTGGGAGCGCGCATTCCAACGGACCAGGTCATGCACTGGTCCAGCGCTACACCATGGTGCGCTACGCCTGGTGGGAGATAAAGCATGTCGCCAGGCTCCAGTACCCATTCCTGTTCAGGGGTGAAGGATTGCAGGACATTCAGTTCGCAGTCTTGCAGTAGGGCAGGGTTGAATGTTTCCGCAATTTGCCAGCGTCTACTGCCTTCCACCTGCAGCAGGAACACGTCGTACTGGTCCGTATGCGGGCCTACCGAACCGCCGGGTCCGGCCACGCTGACCATCAGGTCGTCGATTCGCCAGGATGGCAGGAAGGAAAATTCATCCAGCAGTGAACGCGCAGGCGGGTAATGTTTCTCCACGTCCTGGATCAGCAAGCTCCAGTTAGCCTCCGGCAGGCTGGCAAAATCCTGTTCGGAAAAGGGGCCATAACGCAGGGCCCAGTCATGTTCCGGATAACTGCCGCTTATCAGCCTGGACTCGGCCAGTTCATCGCAGGCCAGGCCCGCGATGTCGTCCGCGTCCAGTTCCGGCGTAAAACCGGGCAATGCCTGGCGAATTAGCAGGGGTTTTTTCTGCCAGTAATCGCGTAAAAAGGGGCCAGGTTCAATTTTCAGTTTGATTTGCATGACTGTCCGCGAGTCTCATCTGTGAAAATTGTAACTGAGCCCGGTTGTCAGACCCCGGTTGTTTCACGCCTCGAAATCATCCATGCCGGCTGCCATATCTGCCGCGTTTCCGGTGTATCCGGCGGGCGTCAGTTCCAGCAGGGCCTTGCGGGCCTCCTCCGGAATGTCCAGCCCCCGGATGAAATCAGCCAGGCCTTCAGCGGTAATTCGCTTGCCGCGGGTCAGGGACTTGAGTTGCTCGTAGGGATTTTCGATGCCGTAACGGCGCATCACGGTCTGGATGGGCTCCGCCAATACTTCCCAATTGGCGTCCAGGTCTTCATCGACCCGCTCGGCATTCAGCTCCAGCTTTGCCAGGCCCTTTAGCAGGGAAGAAGTAGCGACCAGGGAGTGCCCATAAGCTGTCCCGATGACGCGCAGCACGGTTGAGTCGGTCAGGTCTCTTTGCCAGCGCGATACGGGCAGTTTGGCGGCCAGGTGATCCAGCAAGGCGTTTGCCACACCCAGGTTGCCTTCCGCGTTTTCAAAATCAATCGGGTTGACCTTGTGGGGCATGGTCGATGAACCGATCTCGCCCTCAACGGTCTTCTGGCGGAAATAGCCGATGGAAATGTAGGCCCAGATGTCGCGGCACAGGTCGATCAGGATGGTGTGATAGCGTGCCAGGTTCTGAAACAGTTCCGCTATCCAGTCATGAGGCTCGATTTGCGTGGTGTAGGGGTTCCAGCTTAGCCCGAGTGATTCAACAAACTCCCTGCTCAACTGTGGCCAGTCAATTTCCGGATAGGCGCTCATATGCGCATTGAAATTACCGACCGCGCCGTTGATTTTCCCAAAAAACTCCTGTTCCGTCATCTGCCGGGCCTGTCGCCTGAGACGGTAGAGCGTGTTGGCCAGTTCCTTGCCCAGCGTCGTGGGGGAGGCCGTCTGCCCGTGAGTACGCGACAACATGGGCTGGTTTGCATGTAAAGCCGCCAGTTCAGCCAGCGTTTCGTCGATCCGGGCAAATTCGGCTTGCATGACGTCTTCATGCAGGTCACGGAGCATCAGGGCGTAGGACAGGTTATTGATGTCTTCCGAAGTGCAGGCAAAATGCAGGAACTCGGCCCTGGCGGCCAGTTCCGGCAATTCCAGAAACCGCTCTTTGAGGTAATACTCAACAGCTTTCACATCGTGATTGGTGACCGCTTCGATTTCCTTGATCCGTTCTGCGTCGTGCTCGTCAAAATCGGCGATCAGTCCTTCAAGAAATGCTTTTTCTTCTTTGCCCAGGGCAGAGAGTTCCTCTATGCCGGGGTGTGCGGCCAGGGCTTCGAACCAGCGGATTTCAACAATCACGCGGCGGTGGATCAGGCCAAATTCACTGCAATAGGCGCGCAGGAGGCGGGTGCGTCCGGCGTAACGTCCGTCGATGGATGAAAGGGCTGTCAGCTGGGTCAGTTCCATGGTTTGAATGGCTCTTCCGGGGCCTGGCTGGGGTCAGGGATCCATTTTCCCACTCTTTTCTATGGACTCCAATACATCATTGCAAAATAATGGTTCTCCGGCCCCCTTCAGGGGCAAAAAAAATGGTTCTCTGACCCCGTTCAAGGGCATAATCTCAAGGAGATTTGAATTCCGAAACTTGCGGAGCATTTAGCGATGACCGAATACAGAACAGAACACGACAGCATGGGCGAACTGCAGGTTCCCGCAGATGCACTTTGGGGCGCCCAGACCCAGCGTGCTGTGCAGAATTTTCCCATCAGCGGCATACCGATGCCGCGTGAATTCATCCGTGCGCTGGGTTTGATCAAAGCGGCAACGGCGCAGGTAAACCAGGACATGGGTTTTCTGGACGAGGAAAAAGCGGCAGCGATCAGAGCCGCCGCAGGCAAAGTTGAAGCAGGGGAAGCCGATGAGCATTTCCCCATCGACGTGTTTCAGACCGGGTCGGGCACTTCATCCAATATGAACGCCAACGAGGTCATCGCGCACCTGGCTAACCAGGGCAATAAACTGGCCATCCACCCCAACGACCACGTCAACATGGGGCAAAGCTCGAATGACGTCATTCCCACGGCGATCCAGGTCAGCGCCGCGCTGGTAGCTTCCAGGCAATTGATACCTTCACTGCTGCACCTGGCGGAAACGCTGGATATCAAGGCCGAAGAACTCGCTGATGTGACAAAAACAGGACGCACGCACCTGATGGACGCAATGCCGGTCACTTTTGGCCAGGAGTTGGGCTGCTGGTCACAGCAAATCCGCTCCAATATCAAACGCATCAAGAGCGCGCTGAAACGCATGCGCCGCCTGCCACTGGGTGGAACAGCGGTAGGCACCGGTATTAATGCACATCCGGAATTTGGTCCCCGTGTGGCTGCGGCTTTGCGGGACGCAACGGGCCTCAAATTCAAAGCTTCCAACAATTATTTTGAAGGCATCAGTTCACAGGATGTTTCGGTCGAACTGTCGGGCCAACTCAAGACCCTGGCCTGCAGCCTGATGAAGATCGCCAATGACCTGAGGCTGATGAATTCCGGGCCGCTGGCCGGCATCGGCGAAATCGCATTGCCGGCCCTGCAGCCCGGATCTTCCATCATGCCCGGTAAGGTCAACCCGGTGATCCCCGAAGCAGTATGCATGGTCTGCGCCCAGGTCATCGGCAACGATACAACGATCACAGTGGCTGGCCAGTCCGGCCTGTTCCAGCTCAACGTGATGCTGCCGGTGGTCGCGCTGAACCTCTTGCAGAGCCTGGAGATTCTGTCTACCGTTAGCACCTTGCTGGCAGACACTGCCATCAGTGGATTTATTGTCCGTGAAGACAACATCCGCAAGGCGCTGGAACGGAACCCGATTTTGGTAACGGCGCTCAACCCCGTTATCGGATATGAGCTAGGCGCGGCAACTGCCAAGCAGGCCTATAAAGAGGGCAGGCCGATCAAGGATGTGGCGCTGGATATGACTGAGCTGTCGGCAGAGGAACTGGACCACCTGCTGGATCCCCTGGAGCTGACAAAAGGAGGTATTAAAGGATGAATAAGGAGCGGAAGATTCTGTTTTTAACGATTCTCGCAAGCCTGGCGCTATTCGTGAACGCACCCCTGCTGTGCGCCTCAGAGCAGGCGCCCCACTGGTCCTACGAGGGCGAAGAGGGCCCTGAACACTGGGGCGAAATTGCCGAACTGTACCGGATGTGTTCCGAAGGAATGAATCAGTCGCCGATCGACCTCACTGTGGATGTACATGCCGGATTGCCCGAGCTGGTTTTTGACTACCACAGCTCAAATCTTCGCGAGATCAACAACGGACACACCATCCAGCAGAATGTCCAGCCAGGCAGTTATCTGACGATCACTGGCCGGGATAAACGGTATGAACTCAAGCAATTTCATTTCCACAGCCCAAGCGAGCACAAAATTGACGGGCGTTCCTACGCCATGGAACTGCATTTTGTTCATGTCAGTGACACTGGCGCCCTGGCGGTGGTTGGCGTGATGATTGACGAAGGCGATGAGCATCCGGTGTTGAACAAGTTATGGACCTGGATGCCGGAAAATGCCGGTGAAACCAGCGAGCAACCAATCGGAATTGAAGAGACCAACCTGTTGCCGCCAACTCGCGAGTACTTCGCCTACAGCGGTTCGTTAACGACCCCACCGTGCTCCGAGGGTGTTGCCTGGATCGTCCTCAAGAATCCCATCGAGGCATCAGCTGAACAGATAGCACGATTCAAGGAGCGCATGGGTCCGGCCACCAATCGACCGGTTCAGTCGCGTAATGCGAGGTTGATCCTGGACTAAGCAGCCAGCGGGGTTTGGGTCACGGACAGTCTGGAAGTGTTCACCTGGATGCACGGACACAGGATGGATTGTTGTGATTTCAATCACGTCTGCGATGATTTAGAATTATTTCTTGGCAGATGGGTGATAAAATGACTCCATTAAATCATTGAGAGATTGGGAAATCCTAATGAAAAAACCACAACACAAAACCCTGGCTTTTTTGAGTAATGCGGCAATGCGGAAGTGCCTGGCGCCATTGGTGTCTGTATTGCTCATGTTCGGCGCAGCTTCTGCATCCGCACAGGAAAAATCAGCGGACCAATGGCAGTACGATTTTGAAGTTTACGGTTGGTTACCGCAGATCGACATGACTACCGTCACCGGGGATGAAATTACATTGACCCTCAAAGACCTGCTCCAAAACCTGGATTTCATGACCATGCTTGACTTTGGTGCGCGAAAAGACAAGTGGTCTATGCACGCAGATGTCATATATTTGAACCTTGGGGCCAAGGAAGACATCAGCGGAGAAATTATCGGCCACCCTGTCACACTGGGCGTTGATGTTGACCTCAGGGCATTCATTTCCACTGTGCACGGGGGTTATCAGGTCGCCGTCAATGACAAGAATCAACTGGATGTTATAGCGGGTATACGGTACCTCTATATCAGAGTACCGCTGAAGTTTGATTTAGGCGACAGGACAAGAAAAGTGACTTTAGGCGGTAGCGATCAAGACAAATGGGATGGCATTGTTGGCCTGCAAGGCGTAAGGACGATAAACGACAAATGGTATTTCGACTACTACGGCGACATAGGCACAGGTGATTCCGATCTTACCTTTCAGACCAAACTGGGTTTTGGCTACCAATTCAATAAATTCACCGGCACTTTCGGCTTTCGTTATCTGCGCTGGAACTTTGACAAGCTGGTACTGGGTTCTTTAACACCGGCTGAACGCCGGCAACTGGGTAGTGTGCAGCTGGATTTGCCCTTACGTGCGCAGGGTGAGCAGGCAGGGGACCCGCTGGTATTTTATGCAGCTCGTGGCCGGATTGTTATGCCGATACAGTCGGTCAAGTTCTTTGATGACCTGGCACTGGCCTGGGCCTGGTTCTGGGCGCGTGGTGAGAGCATGGAAAAGGTTTTTGATTACATTGCGATGCTCAAGTACCGAAAACCTTCCGAGCTGGGTTTGCGTCAATTCCCGCCACCTCTGGAAGCACTGAACGTACCGGCAGACGCGTGGAAGAAAGACAAACGGGTTGATGATGTTTCACAGAAGATCCTTAAATCCGGAATCGTCTGGATCATGGGGCATGAGATGGCGCATCTTTATTATCGCCATCCTGGTTATGGACCGGGTGTGTCGAGTGCTCAGGCGCAGCAAAATGAAGCGCAGTCCGATCAGTTTGCAAATGAAATCATGCGGCGTATCAGCGTGGCGCCAATGGGTATGGCCAACTATTTTCTTTTTATGGCTTACTGGT
Source organism: Oceanospirillum sp. (assembly GCA_048636595.1). Taxonomy (GTDB): domain Bacteria; phylum Pseudomonadota; class Gammaproteobacteria; order Xanthomonadales; family SZUA-36; genus JAJRRA01. Next base: position 15,556 of record JAIVWI010000059.1, read on the forward strand.
CGCCGAACCGGGCTGATTT
>JAIVWI010000060.1:0-15413 GCA_048636595.1 Oceanospirillum sp.
GAATGGGATCTCATGATCTTCGCCAGTATTTCAGTGTCGGAGCAAAGACACATGAATGCCGTTAAATTATTAATCGACAAGTACGCCCTGGAGGATCAGATAGATGAAAAATTGCCTGTTGGATCCTTTGTCGATCCCATCCTGCAGACCTTGTTTAACGATCTTATGGATTGGGGTATGGAGTCTATGATGGATAGCCTCTATGTTGGCGGGGCAGTCGAAGAAACCGACATTCTGGACCTCGAGAAAATGATCAATGGCACTGATTCCGATCACACAGACATCATCGCCACCTACGAAAACCTGTTGTGTGGTTCACGTAACCATCTGCGCGCCTTCGTCAGGCAAATTGAGATGAATGGGGAAGCATATGTACCCTTCCTGATGAGCGAGGAGCAGGTTGCGGAGATCGTCACATCTCCGATGCAGCAGCGCTGCGGCGCCGGCAATCGCCGGGTCAAAGGCAGACGATAGCCCGACAATTCCAGCAACTCATGCAATATACGGGTTAAGGCGGGTGAAGACATGCGGCTTGGGTGAAACTGTTATCGAGACGCTTATGAGAGACTGATGCGAACCACGTGATTCCGGTCAATATCTTCACCTTTATTTCCGGTTATTCTTTGATTGCGGCTTAAAAGAAGCCATTTCAGAAGTCATTAAATGATCGAAATCAGAATTCACAGAAGAGGCGGCCAGGGGGGCGTGACGCTCGCCAAGATCATGGCGGCCGCCCAGCACCGGGAGGGCTTGTCTGTCCAGGCATTCAGCCACGCATTTGACCCACAAAGCCGGTTACACCAAAGCCACAGCAAAAACCGGTGCAGGCCTGTTGCCAGAATCCAGGGCTCCGCCAGCAACTGGGTTATTTGCCTGAAGGAGTGAAATCGATATTTTCACTAAGCTGGCTGTTTCCGACGGGAAGCGGCGCGGTATCTGTCGCCCTGAGAACAGGAATTTGCAGCAGTACGGGGTAATATCCAGCATAGGCAACCCGCTGTGGTGAGATTTCGCGGTGATCTGACTGAAAAACGTGAAAAGCTGACGCAAAAACTGCTTCAGTACATGTCAGTTTCATGGCAAAGGGCTTTTACCCCTCTTATACTCGGATTTTTACCGCTTCCCGTTTCTGGTTTCCCACTAAGCCACTTGATTTACCCCGGCGATACCCAAGAGAAAACCCCGGTCAATTTCCATCCAATAGGGTTCGTGCCTGGATTTCAGTTTATCCCTTGCCTGCTTGGAACTTGGCTTGGTCCTTGGCATAATATGACTTCCTTGGAACAAGGCGGAAACACGAGTTCGATTCTCGTAGGGAGCGCCAGATTCCGGGCACTGAACGCCTGTGCACTGATCACCCAGACCCTGAAAATTTGGCCAGCGGATAAATAAATGACTTTTGTTGTTGTCGAAAACTGCATCAAGTGCAAATACACAGATTGTGTTGAAGTCTGTCCCGTAGACTGCTTTCACGAAGGCCCGAATTTCCTGGTGATCGACCCGGAAGAATGTATCGATTGCACGCTGTGTGAACCCGAGTGCCCCGCCGAAGCGATTTTTCCTGAAGATGACCTTCCGGATGGACAGGAACATTTCATCAAGCTCAACGCGGAATTGTCACTGGAATGGCCCGTCATCACGGAACAGAAGGACCCGCCGCCCGATGCCATCGAATGGGATGGAAAAGAAGGCAAGCTGGAACTGCTGGAAAGGTAATGACAAGCTCGCACTATGCGGGCCCTGGTTAGTAATTCTTAACCCAACCGGGCTCCCAGCACCGCCAGTACGTGCTCAGCTGCATCGGGCTCACAATCTGTTCCGTCGGCGTACTTGATAAAAACACGGGTGTTTTCACCATCCGGCCGGATATAGACCTGGTAGGCTCCGCTGTAGTCCTCCCGCTTGTCCTTACGCCAGAATGCGAGGTGGCTGATGAAGCCGCTGTTGAAGGCTTCGAATTTCTGATAGTAATCAAAGCGGCGGACGCCTTCCTCATCCTGCCTGATATTCTTCATACCGCTTCTGTTGATGACGATGTCCAACCTGCGTTCGGCGCTTTCGAATGTATCCTCGACCAACAGGTACATGCCCTGGGCCGACCATTTGAGACGTGAATTGGGATCGATACCTGAAGTGGTGCTGGAAATCCTTGGCGGCATTGGGTCCAGGGCAAATGAGGAAAGCGGTATCGCCGGTGATCTTATTATCAACGCAGTGCTCGATGACGGTGTATTCAGATCTTCCGGAATGGTCAGGGATTCGGTCTCTGCGGCCCCGTAGTATTCAGGCACCCTGTTGCGGGATGAACATCCGGCGGCCATGAGCAATACCAGCACCAGCAAATAGCAGGTATATCTTGAAATCATTTAATCAACACCAGTAAGTACAATCAGCTTCAGGACGGGATCAAACCCAAACCATGAAGGCATCGCCTGAGCTGTTCGCGGTACTCCTCATCCAGCCCGGTCATAGGCAATCTTATGTGGGGCCCGACCAGACCCATTTCAAAGAGCGACCATTTTACAGGAATCGGATTGGTTTCGATCATCAAATTATCAAACAGCTGGCTGAGCTCATTTTCCAGTGCGTCGGCCCGTGCCCAGTCCTGCCGATGAGCCGCCGCGCAAAGCTCCGCCATCCTTGCCGGCGCCACGTTTGCCGCCACGGAAATCACGCCGTGCGCTCCATGTTTCATGGCCTGCAGGCAACTGTGGTCGTCACCGCTGAGGACGACAAAATCATCACCGCAACGGTCCAGGATTTCATCAATCCGCTCGCAGTCACCCGTAGCCTCCTTGATACCGGTGATACGCGGATGGCCGGACAGTCTTTCAACGGTAGGTGGAAGCAGGTCAACCGAGGTTCTGGACGGAACGTTGTACAGGATTACCGGGATGTCGGATTCATCGGCAATCGCCTCAAAATGCGCTGCCAGACCCCGTTGAGGCGGCCGTACATAATAGGGCGTCACAATCAGGGCTGCGTCAGCCCCGTGGGCCGCCGCAAGCCGGGTTTGCTCCACTGACCGCCTGGTCGAAGCGCTGCCGGTGCCTGCAATTACCGGGATTCGCCCACCCAGCTGCTCAACGACAAGGTCCAGAATTCCGGCAAACTCGGCTGGCGTCAGCGAGACGGATTCACCCGTGGTGCCTGCTATCACCAGCCCATTGGTACCCTGCTCCAGGTGAAAATCCACCAGGCGGCGCAAAGCGCGGGCATCAACTTCGCCCTGGTCGGTGAAGGGTGTAACCAGCGCTACGATACTGCCGTTAAACATATTGGGAATGGTCTGTGATAACGCCGTCATGGTACTTGCGGTACTCAGGTCTGGCAAGTATGCTGCCATTATCAGTCAGGGTCCTGGCCCCGGGAAGTTCTGATCTGTTTTTGAATGCGTTTATTACAACAATCCATGGAGTGTTGATGGTCAGCATTGGTAAGAAAGTAGCCGATTTTTCCCTACCCGCTACCGGTGACAATATATTGTCACTCGAAAATTTCAAAGGCAGGAACCTCGTCCTGTATTTCTACCCCAAAGACAGCACTTCCGGTTGCACCCTGGAAGGGCAGAATTTTCGTGATGAGTACGAATTGTTCCGTGAACACCACACGGAAATCCTGGGCGTTTCGCGCGACAGCCTCAAGGCACATGAAAATTTCAAGGCCAAACAGGGATTTCCGTTTGAGCTTTTGTCCGACCAGGATGAAACACTGTGCAGGCAATTCGACGTGATCCACGAGAAAAACATGTATGGCCGCAAGTTCATGGGGCTTGTTCGCAGCACCTTCCTGATCGACAAGGAAGGCATCCTGCGGCAAGAATGGCGCAAAGTCCGGGTGAAAGGGCACGTGGACGAAGTGCTGGACGCCGTCAGGGCATTGTAATTACCCACCATTAATCAAGGATTGACCCATTCATGGGCAGCAAAAAACGCCTGTACATAATTGATACCAACGTGCTGATGCACGATCCCACCTCGATTTTCCGTTTCGAAGAGCACGATGTTTTCCTGCCCATGATGGTGTTGGAAGAACTCGATGCGGCAAAGAAGGGATTGTCGGAAGTGGCCCGTAACGTGCGCCAGGTGAGCCGGTTTATTGGCGAGATGATGCAGCGTCAAGGAGCAACCCGGCTGGACCAGGGACTGGAACTGAGGGAACCCGACGGGCTGGAACTGCAGGCAGGAACAGGACGCCTGTTTTTCCAGACCACCATGCCGGAGATGCATTCCAGCCTCTTGCGGGATGGATCGTTTGCCGACAACGAGATACTCAGCACCGCATTGAGCCTGCAGAAGTCCGACACCGGAAAGGAGATCATACTTGTCTCCAAGGACATCAACCTCAGGATCAAGGCTGCAATTCTCGGTGTACAGGCGGAGGACTATTACAACGACCGGGCGCTTGACGACCTGAGCCTGCTCTACCAGGGCTTGCGCGTACACGATGAAACGTTCTGGGAGGCCTATCCGCAACTGGAGTCCTGGAATGAAAATGGCCGTGCTTACTACAGAATCCAGCCCGAAAATGAGAACGGCTGGTATCCGAACCAGTGTGTGGCCATTGGTGAAAAAAGCGGCGTCGAGGCACTGGTCAAGGAAGTCGGGAGCGACAATGTTGTGCTTCGCCTGGTCGATGACTATTACGAAAGCCATAAAAATGTCTGGGGCATTCACGCCCGTAACCGGGAGCAGAATTTCGCACTGAACCTGTTGATGGATCCCAATATCGACTTCGTGACCCTGATGGGAACCGCAGGAACCGGCAAAACCCTGCTGGCCCTGGCCGCGGGCCTGGCACAGGCCATGGATGAAAATCGTTATAAGCAAATCATCGTGACCCGCGCCACCATCTCCATTGGGGAGGACATCGGCTACCTGCCAGGAACCGAGGAAGAGAAGATGACACCCTGGATGGGCGCCCTCACGGACAATCTGGAAGTACTTACCCAGCCCCAGGAGGGCGGTGAATGGGGTCGCGCAGCGACTAATGACTTGTTGGCCAGCCGGGTCAAGATCCGGGCGCTGAATTTCATGCGCGGCAGAACCTTTCTGAACCGCTTCGTCATCATCGATGAAGCCCAGAATATTACCCCCAAGCAAATGAAAGCCCTGCTCACCCGCGCCGGCCCTGGAACAAAGATGGTTTGCCTGGGCAACGTGGAACAGATCGATACGCCTTACCTGACGGAAACCACCTCGGGCCTGACCTTCGCCGTGGACCGTTTCAAGCATTGGGATCACGCAGGCCACATCACCCTGAAGAGAGGCGAACGCTCACGCCTGGCTGATTTCGCCTCGGAAGTATTGTAAGAGGTCGCTTGCGGCCGACTTTTTAACTGTAGGAGTCCGCTTGCGGCCGAAAAAATCTGGAACGGTCGGCCGCAAGCGACCTCTTACATTGGCTAGTGGTTACGCTTGTCGATCAGGCTGGTATCGGGGTGAAAACTGTACCAGGCAAACCAGTACATGCGATGCACGGAGATCGGTTCACCCTCGAGTGAACCGGTGACGCCGCCCGCGTCATCCACATCCAGGCGCAATATCTTTCCGTTGATGTCGTGTTCCCAGCTACCTCTTTTCTTCAACCACCCATCTTCGACCGCGATGGACAAGTCCCCGATTTCCACACCGTGAATGACCTTTTTCACATGTAAACGGGCATCCAGGTCAGCTACCGGGAACAGCAGGCGGTCACTTGAGTCGTAATCCCCATAGGTCTTTTTGCGATACTGCTGCTGCCCGGACGGAAGCGCCAATACTTCAGCCCCGGGATTGGCGGCCTTCCACTCGCCCCACAGGTTCATCGTTACCGGCAGTGACTGCAGCGTTGATCCCCGCCTGGGGCCGGCAATCGCTTGTCCGGTAATCTGCTGCCACAACGATTCGGTCTTGCGGTCATACATGATGAGATCATTATTATGCAGCAGTCCCGACACGCCCAACTCGACTTCCTGCCCGTCGAGCACCCGGACAAAGGCCAGCCCCGAGCCGCAAAGTGGACAGTAGGTAACGGCCACCGGCGTATCGCCAAAAGTGTCATTCACGATTTCGTGGCGGTCGAGTATGCGGGTGGGGTATGCACGCGTGATATTTTCGTGCGTTAAGGACAGGACGATATCATCGTTGTCCAGGTAATCCACATCAGATGTTTGCAGAAATTCAGGCCGGTCAATGGAAGGGATGCAGTCCCTTTGCTGACAACCCTGGAATACAGCATCTACATCGGCGTCAATGTCGTCAGCACCATAGCCGAAAGTGTCGGTCAGAATATCAACTTCATAGCCCCGGGTATTGCCGGGGCGGGTTTGTTTCTCATCCGCCACAACAGGGATGCTGATTAACAGGCAGCTAAGTAGAACGGTTAGTCTCATCATGGTAATTTTTCTCCGCAGTCAGGATGATGGTGCAGATGACCGGAATCGGTGGGAAGTGATTTCAGGCAATCATGCAGGAACGTGCTTGTTCGAGATTCGGCAGCGAGCGACCTCTTACAGTGGAGCGGTCGGCCGCGAGCGACCTCTTACAGTAGAGCGGTCGGCCGCAAGCGACCTCTTACAGTGGAGCGGTCGGCAGCGAGCGACCTCTTACAACTCCTGTAAGAGCGTCCTTGGGCGCGAAACGTGTTTGGTTAATCGGGCGCAAGTTGTTTTCGAACCGGTCGGCCGCGAGCGACCTCTTACAGAGGCTCGTCTGGCTTTGGTTCAGAAGTCTCGTCTTCCGGGGGCCTCGGCCAGGACCGCATCACGGCCTGTACCAGGGTGGCCAGTGGAATGGCGAAGAAAATTCCCCAGAAGCCCCACAGACCGCCAAAAAACAGGATGGCGAGAATAATGGCGACCGGGTGCAGGTTAACTACCTCGGAAAACAGCAAGGGCACAAGCAGGTTTCCATCCAGGGCCTGGATCACCGCGTAGGCGATCATGACATGGCCAAACCCCCAGGACCAACCGAACTGGAAATAGGCGATCAGCGCAATCGGGATGGTAACCACCGCGGCGCCTATATAGGGAATCAGGACGGAAAACCCCACCAGGGTCGCCAGCAAGGCAGCGTATTGCAGACCAAGGATGAGGAATGTGACGTAAGTTACTGAACCCACTATTAATATTTCAGACACTTTTCCGCGAATATAATTGGCGATTTGCGCCTCTGCTTCAACCCACACCTTGTTCACCAGGCTGCGTTCCTTCGGCAAGTGGCCGCCCGCCCAGTTGAGCATCAACTCTTTGTCCTTCAGAAAGAAGAACACCAGCACCGGCAGTAACACGAGATAGACGACCAGCGTGAGTACGCTGCCGAGTGAAGAAAGGGACCAGCTCAGCGCCTTCTGACCAATACCGGCGATCTCCTGTCCAACCTGGTTGATAATGCCGCTCACCTGCTCTTCAGAAACCAGTTGAGGATAATTTTGTGGCAATTGTTTGAGCAGTGTCTGCCCCTGGGCTATGTAATCAGGCAACTGCTGTACCAACTGGGTCAACTGCCGGGTAATGATCGGCATCAGGCCGAACAGCAGAAACAGCAATAATGTCATGAATAGAAGAAAGACAATGATTACGGCGGGCATCCTGGGCATGCCCAGCTTTTGCAAACGGCTGACAATGGCTTCCAAAAGGTATGCGATCACCAGGCTGGCAAACACCGGCGCCAGCCACTTTCCCAGCCCGATAATGACCGCAAACCCAATAATCAGAAAAAGACCAAGGATAACGACCTGTGGATCGGAGAACGAGCGCTTAAACCAGTTTTTCAGCAGTTCCAACGACGATTCCTCTGCTCCGCCTGGGTGCAATATGCGGGCTTGCGATAAGGGATAAAAGGAATTAGAAGCTCATTGTCCACAGCGCTTCCAATTCGAAACGCTGGTTCAGATCTTCCGTGGTCACCCCAAGCACACTGCCGCCAAAGGCATACTCAGACGGCGCATAGGCCGCGTTGAAATTCAGACGGCTGCGTTCTCCCGTACTGCGGGAATAGCCCACGACCAAGGCACTGTTGGCCAGGTCACCCTGAATTGCATTTTTCAGAATCTGCGAAGACGGAGAAGGCTGCGTCCGGGTGCTCAGATCGATGTGCCATTGGTTGTCGGCACCGTCGCTCCATGTGTAACCTACGCTGTATACGGTCAGGTCCTGCCAGTCAAACGAAGGACTGGTCGAGTCCCCCAGCAGCGACAGGAAGCGGTTGGGCAGGAAACGGCTTGGAAATGCGTTGATTCCACTGTACATCACGCGTTCCACCGCCACGTTGAGCCAGGACCGTTCACTGGCCTTGAAAGCGAGTCCCACCCGGGCGCGGGCCGGGATATCAAGATCAGCGGTGTGCGAGTACACGCCCCGATAGGCGGCGAATTCATCCATATCGATACTCGACTGGTAGCCCGCATCCAGGGCGATGCCACTGATTATCTCCTGGCGGACGGCCAGCCTGACACCTGTCCCATAAGAGTTTTCCTGGTATGGCGAGTATCGCGGTGCAGCCCATAAAGCACTGTCCGGCGTGCTGGCTGCATAGAGCCCAAGATTCGCTGCACTGTAGCGTTGATACGCGATGACCGCCGAAACACCCAGGATGCCATTGTCAGCAAACTGATGTTCAAAACCGGGCGAGAAATACTGCCGTTCGAAACTCGAACCCTGGTAGATAGCATCTGATTCAAAGCCGGGCAGCAGATAATCACCGGAAGACTGCCACTCGAAGTTAAGGTTCATCCAGGAATCAGGAGTCTGTTCCATGTCACTGGCAAAATCCGGCATTATCAGAACTTCGCTACTCCGCAACCAGCTGATCCTGATGGGTCCGGCGTCATTCGGCAACAGGTACGAAGGCGTCAGTTCATGCGCCAGGTATTCCTGCCAGGGGCCAAGTTCAAAACCTATGACGTAGAATGATGTGAGCCCCGCTCCGCCCGCCGCGAAGCTTGTGACAGGCAAGCCGATGACCTGGGCACCGGCAAAACCCGGCAATATTCCCATGAAGGCCAAAACTGTAATAGCGGCTCGCAGTCGCAAATTCACACCCTACTCAACAAAAACTTACACCAATACACGATGGAATATGGCAGGAATACAACATCAAGTCAATGTTGATTGTCAAAGAAAAGTCAGACCGTTGGACCAGGGTAAGCAGTTGAACCCAAGTGTTTGTTTTTAAATGAGCTCCTGCCAGCCCGAACCCTGGCACAGCTACGCGTCTGAATCACTGTCATTTTCAGGGCTGAAGCCACTTGCGTTGCTGGAATACAACATGCCTGAGCCGAAAATTGCATGGGTTGCCGGAATTGCCTTTTGATTTAGTGAAACTCATGCAATATACGGCTTAAAACCGCATGGATTGCAAATTACTTTTCCGGAGGCCTTGATTAAGGCTGGCTACGGGGGGATATTTGTTAGAACTCAGTCCCGGCTTCATTGTCGATATGACCAGGAACAATCTTCCGGATAAATAATGTCCAGGGTTAAACGAAACAAAACCTACCTGTGCAGGCTCGGCCTGGCTGTTCTTATAGCCGGTACCAGTCTGGCCAGTGTCGCACAAACAGAACGGGTGGAACTGCCGGATATGGGCGCCTCGGCAGACACCATTCTGTCGCGTGCCGAAGAGGCGGAATACGCCAAAGCACTGGTTCGCCAAATGCGCGCCTATGAAGTGTTGAACGAAGACCCATTGATCAGCGCCTTCTTCGAGGACATGGGCTTCCGCCTGGCCTCGCACAGCGACCGGCCCGACAAACCCTTCACTTTCGTGATAATCAACCAGGATATTGTCAACGCCTTTGCCGCTCCCGGCGGGGTCATTGCGCTTTACAGTGGCCTGATCCTGGCTGCTGATGATGAAAATGAAGTGGCCGGGGTGCTGGCGCATGAAATCGCACACATCACCCAGCAACACCTGTACCGGGCCCTGGAAAACCAACAAGCGATGACCATTCCCATCGCACTGGCCATGCTCGGCCTGATTCTGCTCGGTGGCGGCAGTGGTGAAGCAATTCAGGGTGCACTGATGGGCGGCCAGGCCGCCGCTCAGCAGGCATCGATTTTTTTCACGCGCCAGAATGAAACCGAAGCCGACCGGATAGGCATCCGGACCCTGTCCAGGGCGGGATACGACCCTATTGGCATGGTTGAGTTCTTTGAAAAAATGGGCCGGATGACGCGCGCCATGGGTGAGGGTCCTCCTGAATACCTGAGAACACACCCGGTATCTGTCAGCCGCATTACCGAAGCAAAAAATCGTGTCGAAAATATGCCCAAACCCGAGCCTTCTGATGGCAGGGATTTTTACCTCGTACAGGCACGCCTTCGTGCCACGATCGAAGAATACCCGGACACGGCTCTGGAATATTTCAACCACAGGCTCGAACGGGCGGACACCAGCCAGGCTGAGAGCGACTCACTTTATTACGGCTCGGCAATCGCCTTGCAGCGCAAAGGAGATTACAAGAAGGCACGAAAACTCCTCGAAAGCCTGATGGCCAGGGACCAGCATATTGTTTATGAACTGCAACTGGCAGACCTGGACCTTGATTCCGGGCACGAACGGGCTGCACTTGAAAGGCTGGATGACCTTTATCACAGTTTTCCGGGCAACCATGCCATATCCTTGCAGTATGGCCGGGCGCTGCTCAAAAGCCGGGATCCCGCCCAGGCCGAAACGGCAAGCGTGATATTACGCCAGCAACTGTTGACTCACCCGGATGACCCGATGCTGTACGAGTTATATGGCCGGGCGTCCAATACGGCTGATGATTTTGTGCGTGCCAAGGAAGCCATTGCAGAATCCTACTACCTGAGAGGCGGCACCCACGAAGCCGTGCTGCAACTGCAGGAACTGTCTGGACGCGACGACCTCGATTATTACCAGAGAGCCAGGATTACAGACCGCCTCAATGAACTCCGCGTCGAACTGTCCAAGGCGAACCTGAAACGCTGAGAACCCGGGCCTGTAAACAAGGACCTGTAAACACTCGCCTCACTGTCATCGTACTGTCATATACGCCTTTATAATGGTGAATTACAAGTGACAACAGGGTCCGGGAGCCGGATGTGAATAAAAATCAGCCCGCCGTACTGGTCGTTGATGACGAAGCCGCTATTCGCGACATGATGAGGTTTGCGCTGGAGCAGGCAGGCATGAAAGTACAATCTGCAGCCAATGCACACGAGGCCCTCCTGTCGATCAGTGAAAAACGGCCTGACATTATCCTGATGGACTGGATGATGCCCGGCGTCAGCGGCATTGAACTGACCCGGCGCCTGCGCAAGGATTCCTACAGCAAAGACATCCCCATCATCATGCTGACTGCCAGGGTAACGGAGGATGACAAGGTTGCCGGACTCGAGGCAGGTACCGATGATTACGTTATAAAACCGTTTTCACCCAGGGAGTTGATCGCCCGGATACGTGCCGTCTTACGCAGAAGCAGCCCGGTTGACGAAAGCGGTAAGCTGACCATGGGTAAGCTGACGCTGGACACGATTGCGCGGCGCATGTTACACGATGGAGCCGAGATTCACATGGGACCGACCGAGTACCGCCTGCTGGAGTTTTTCATGAGCCATGCGGGGCGCAGCTACAGCCGGGCTCAACTCCTTGACCATGTTTGGGGAACCAATGCCTACCTGGAAGAGAGAACGGTTGACGTGCATATCCGGCGCTTGCGAAAAGTCCTGGAACCCACCGGAACCAGCCGCTATTTGCAAACCATTCGCGGATATGGATACCGTTTCCTGGTTGAAAAGTGATCACCGCCTAATGCCACTAGCCCGCATACTGCATGAGTTGCCGGAATTGTCGGTTGATTTCACGAGTGCAGCCTGGCCGGGAGTCTTTGAGTGAAAGTATTGCCAGCGCGGAGTTTGAAATCTCATATTGGAAGGCTGGTTCTGTACGGCGTCATGATCCTGGCGGCTGGCTGGCTGGCTGGCTATCCCGGTACCGCACTTGCGCTCGCGCTTGCTGGCTACACTGGCTGGCACGTTATTAATGTATGGCGCTTGTTCCGCTGGCTGCAAAATTCGGATGCGGCTATCCCGGAAAGTTTCGGGCTGTGGTCTGATATTTTTGACACCATCAACTCACTGGAACAGCGCAAGCGAAAGCGCAAGAAACAATACCGGGCCATTATCGGTAAATTCCAGAACCTGACGGACGCCCTCCCCGATGCCACGCTGGTCATCGATAAAAACGACCAGATCACATGGTTCAATAATGCCGCCAGTTCTTTACTGGGGCTGAAAATTCCCGAAGATCTTGGACAGCCAGTGACCAACCTGTTACGAGGGCCGGACTTTGCTGACTGGCTCGCGATTCAGGGTGAAGTAAAAAGCAGGCTGGAAATGCCTTCTCCCAGAAGCGATACCACCTGGCTGAGCGTCAGCGCAGTTCCCTTCCGGGATAAGCAGCGGCTGATCATCCTGGGGGATATCAGTGATGTCCACCAACTGGAACAAATCAGGCGGGACTTTGTTGAAAACATCTCACACGAATTGAGAACACCGCTCACCGTGTTGCTGGGTTACCTGGAAATCCTCCGCCAGGATCCGCCAGACGAAATGAGTAATGCGCTGGAGAGGATGCAGGACCAGGCGCTGCAGATGCAGTCCATGCTTAATGACCTGCTGGAACTGTCCCGGCTGCAAAGCGATGAAATCCAGAAAGACGAGGAAATCGTCAATATTCCGGCCATACTGGCCATGCTCAGGGAACAGGCGGAAGAACTCAGCCGGGGCAAACATGACCTGGTGTTCGATGTAGACGCTGGCCTTTATCTATCAGGAATTGCCTCGGATATTGAAAGCGCTTTCCGTAACCTGATCATCAACGCACTCAAATATACGCCGCAAGGCGGTACCATTTCTGTGAACTGGAGTGATACCCCGGATGGCCCCCTGCTAGCCGTACGTGACACCGGCACGGGCATTCCCAAGCGGGAGATCCCCAGGCTGACCGAACGCTTCTACCGGGTAGGATCGGACCGCGCCCGGCAATCGGGCGGCACGGGGCTTGGCCTGTCAATCGTAAAACACGTGCTGAACGCCCACCATGCCACCTTGACCATCAACAGCGAACTCGGTGAAGGAAGTGAGTTTGTCTGCGCCTTTCCCCCGGACCGCAAGAGAACCGATCCAACTCTTTAAAATCTGTCACGATTCTGTCACAAAGCCGATCTACGATGAGCCTGAAATAAAGCGCATTCGCGTGGTTCCCACCTACAGGAGGCTTTGGAATGAAAACTGTTATCAGGTACTCAGTACTTTTTCTTGCCGGCATCTCATTGTCCGGCCAGCTTATGGCCCAGGCAAACATTGACGAATCCTTGCCGGACTACGAAAAAACCAGCGGGGTTTCGGGAAACCTGTCCAGTGTCGGTTCGGACACCCTGGCCAACCTGATGACGCTCTGGGCGGAGAAATTCAAGCGCATCTACCCCAATGTCAACCTGCAAATTCAGGCGGCAGGCTCTTCAACGGCGCCTCCGGCCCTGACGGAGAGCACTTCGAATCTGGGCCCAATGAGCCGCCTGATGAAGGACAAGGAAATCGAGGCCTTTGAGAAAAAACACGGGTACAAACCCACGGCTGTTGCCGTTGCAATCGATGCACTGGCGGTGTTTGTGCACAAGGACAACCCAATCGAGGGGCTGAGCCTGGAGCAGACCGACGCCATATTTTCATCGACAAGGATCTGCGGGGGGGCGGAAGATATCAAAACCTGGGGGCAACTCGGCCTGGAGGGCAGCTGGGCGACACGGGGGATACAACTGTATGGCCGCAATTCCGTTTCCGGGACCTACGGTTACTTCAAGAAACATGCACTGTGCAAAGGCGATTTCAAGAATACAGTCAATGAACAACCCGGCTCCGCTTCCGTTGTACAGTCGGTTAGCGCATCCCTGAACGGTATCGGGTATTCGGGTATTGGCTACACCACCTCATCCGTACGGGCAGTACCGCTGTCCAGGAAACCCGGCAAGGCTTTCGTTACGGCAAGCGCTGAAAACGCCATCAACGGCAGCTATCCGCTGGCGAGGTTCCTGTATATCTACATCAACAAGGAACCCGGTAAAGAGCTGGACCCCATTACCGCACAGTTCCTGACCATGGTACTGGCCAGGCAGGGCCAGGAAGTCGTGGTCAAAGACGGTTACATTCCCCTGCCCTCAGCAGTCGCCGCAAAAGAACTGGCCAAACTGCAATAAGCCTGATGGAGAAAACGACATGAAAAAACTGACAATCCTGCTGGGATTGGCTGTAATCCTCTTCAGCCAAACCGCCCTGGCTCAAGTCGATGCCGACGAACTCAAGGCGCTGCGTGAACAGGTCCGGATCCTGACCCAAAGGCTGGATGATTTGGAAAAGGCCAACCAGCAAACCACCCAAAACGTTGCGCAGCTTAAACCGGCCACCGCCGCACAAGCGGACGAAGCAATCGACGAAAAGATCGACAAGGCTGTCACTGAGCAGGTCGATGAGCGGATGGCGGCGGTTTCCTGGGCCGAACGCATACGCCTGAAGGGTGATTTCCGCTATCGCTATGAAACAATCAAGGTCGAAGACGTTGATAAACGAAGCCGTAACCGCATACGGGCCCGCTTCCACCTGGAGGCCGATGTTACGGATACCGTCCAGGTCGGCTTTGGCCTTGCAACGGGCGGTGAAGATCCGGTTTCCAGCAACCAGACCCTGGGCGGGGGTGGTTCCTCCAAGGACATCCGCCTTGATCTCGCCTACTTCGACTGGTCGGGTTTGAGCAACACTCATATCCTGGGGGGTAAAGTTAAAAACTTCCTCGTCAAGCCCGCCGGTCACGGCCTGATGTGGGACAGCGACTGGAGACCTGAAGGCTTCGGCGTCATCTGGGACAACGACCTGTTTTTTGCCCAGGGAATCGGAACCTGGATCGAAAGTGACAGTAAAAAGGGGAATAATTTTGCCTGGATAGCCCAGGCCGGCCTGAACTTCAACCTTGGCGAAACCACCCGGTTCAAAATCGGTGCGGGTTATGCGCTATTTGATGTGGCAGGCAGCGGGTCTTTTTTCGGGGATGACGACGATTTCTTTGGCAACAGCTTTGACCCGATTACCAATACCTACCTTTACGACTATCATGAAGTGGAGATTTTTGCCGGAATGACCACGGATCTCGCTGACCGGCCACTGCTTGTGTATGCAGATTACGTCGTGAACACCGCAGTAGATGATAATGATACGGGTTATGCCATTGGCATCAAATACGGTAAAGCCTCCGCTAAGGGAACCTGGGATATCGGCTATACCTACAAAAAACTCGAAGCCGACGCGGTGATCGGCCTGCTAACCGACTCGGATTTTGGTGGCGGCGGTACCGATGCCAAAGGATCGATCTTCAAGGGCAGCTGGGCTATCCGCAAGAACTGGAAGGCACAAATTA
>JAIVWI010000061.1:0-15344 GCA_048636595.1 Oceanospirillum sp.
TGTTACGCGGGTGCCACTGGTCACTAGTGCTCCTTCAAGGTGATAATTGCGGGTTCAGAGGCACCCAGATGTTCCAAGACAAGGCGCAGACCGCAAAGAATGGCCCAGTCCTTCTTAAGGGCTGTAACACAGTATTGGGACATCTGGGTGCCTCCCTTCGGGCGAGCTGGGAAGCGGTCGTTCGCGGTGTTACGCCTCTGGGCAAGGACCAGCCATTGCCGGCGAGACGTGCCTTGCGCCCAACCACTTCCCAACTCGCTGAACTCGTAATTATCACCTTGAAGGAGTACTAGTCCGTTGGTGCGGATTCAGCTTGCGCTGCGGCAGAGGTGGCCTCCTCCTCCGTCAGCCAGCCACCGCCCAGGGCTTTGTACAGGCTGATGATGGAAACCAGTTCCTGCCTTGTGGTAGACGAGGCCAGCAATTCGGCACGGAACAGGGAGCGGTCGGATTCCAACACTTCCAGGTAAGATGTCACACCGCCGTTGTAGCGGGCAAAGGACAATTTCGAAGCGCTGCGTGCTGCGGTTACCTGGCGTTTGCGCGCCAGCGCTTCGTTACGATAGGTGCTGATGTCGATCAATGAATCCTCGACTTCCTGGAAAGCGCGCAGCACGATGAGTTCGTAATTTTTCAGTAATTGTTCTGTGCGCGCCCGCTCAGCCTCCACCCGTGATTTGTTCCGGCCGGCGTCGAAAACCGGTCCCAGAAAATTGGCGCTCAGACCCCAGGCCTTGTTGCTGCTGGAGAAAAAATCATCCAGTTCCGTGCTGGCCAGGCCGAGCGTTCCGGTCAGGCTCAGCGAAGGAAAACGAAGGGCTTCAGCCACACCGATACGTGCAGTCTGCGCGGCCAGTTGCTGAGATGCCTGGCGAATGTCCGGCCGGCGCTCCAGCAATTCGGACGGCAGGCCCGCTGGAATTTCCGGAGGAAGCAGCTTCTCATCCTTGCCCGGCGTGCGCATGACTGGCCCGGGGTTTTGTCCCAGCAACACACTGAGCAGGTTCTCGGCCCTCTGATTTTCACGCTCAAGCGCTGCCAATTGAGCGGCCGCATCCGCCAACTCGATCTGTGCCTGGTTCACATCGACCAGTGGAACGGTGCCCTTGTCGAATCGTGCCTGGATGATATCCAGGGAATCCTGCCGGGTTTTCATCGTTCGTTGCGCGATGCTGACGCGTTCATCCAGGTCCAGCAACAACAGGTAGACACTGGCCACGTCCGCGATAAGTGTGATGGTGACCACGTTGCGCGCCTCTACCGTTGCGAGCAGTTCGGCGCGAGCCGCCTCGGTGGAACGGCGCAACTTGCCCCACAGATCCACTTCGAAACTGAGATTACCCGCCAGCACGAAGGTTTCATTGATGCTCCCGGGCAAGCCCGCACCGGGGATGAGGTTGCCCCGGCTCGCTCCGGCGGTTCCATCGAGGTTCGGGAACTGGTCGGCACGCACAAAACCAAGCGTTGCCCGGGCTTCCTCGATCCGGGCCATCGCGATCGCAACTTCCTTGTTATTGATTAAAGCCATCTTGATCAGGCGGGTGAGTTCTTCGTCCTGGAACAGTTCCCACCACTTGAGATTGGCGATGGAAGCGCCCGGGATGGTTGGCTCCTGGAAAGCATCCGGGACCGGCACTTCCGGTTTCTCGTAATCCGGGCCCATCGCGCAGGCCGACAACATCAGCACCATTGCAAAGGTCGCAATTCGGGAGAAGAACCGTTTCACGGCTGCTGCCCCTCCCCAACGTTTTCTCCAACGTTTTCCCGAACATTCCCCTGAACTTTTTCATCGAGCGGCCCTTCAGCATCCGGCCGGCCCCCTCCGCGACCGCTGACCAGCACGTACAGAGCGGGAATAATCAACACGCCAATCACGGTGGCCACCAGCATGCCGGAAAATACCGTCATACCCATCACTTTGCGCGCTTCGGCCCCGGCGCCACTGGCAACCAGCAGGGGCATCACGCCCAGCACGAAGGAAAATGCCGTCATCAGGATGGGCCGGAAGCGATCCTGCGCAGCAGCCAGGGCAGCATCCAGTGCGGACATGCCCTCTTCCGATTTCAGCTTGGCGAACTCGACAATCAGAATGGCGTTCTTGGCCGCCATGCCGATCAGCATAACCAGGCCGATCTGCGCAAAAACGTTGTTTTGGTAGCCGGGCAGGAAAAGCCCGGCCAGCCACAGCCCCAGCATTGCCCCAAAAATGGCGATCGGAGTTCCGAGCAGCACACCCAAGGGCAGGGACCAGCTCTCATATTGTGCCGCCAGGATCAGGAATACGAACAACAGCGCCAGGCCGAACACCAACGCGCCGGAACCGGCCGCTGCACGTTCCTGGAAGCTCATCGCGTTCCAGGCGTATGTCATATCGGTAGGCAAAACCTGGGCTGCGACGGCTTCCAGCGCATCCAGCGCCTGGTCTGAACTGAAGCCCGGAGCCGGGCCCCCGGTCAGTTCAGCCGCACGAAAAAGGTTGAATCGGTTGGTGTATTCCGGGCCGTGGGTCGGTGTCGTGGTGATCAGTGTAGACAGCGGAACGATTTGTCCTTGCTGGCTCCTGACGAAGAAAAACCGGATGTCCGAGGCAGCGGAACGGTATTCCGGCTCGGCCTGCACATAAACCTTGAACAACCTGCCAAAGCGGTTGAAATCGTTCACGTAGGCCCCGCCCAGGAAAGCACCCAGCGTGGTATTCACATCGGCCGGGGAAACACCCAGCTTCAACACCATGTCATTGTTGACGTCCGCGTAAATCTGCGGGACGTTGGCGCGGAATGTCGAGATCACGTTACCGATCTCGGGACGTTCCTTCGCAGCCTGCATGAAAGCCTGGGCCTGGCGGGCCAGGTACTCGGGCGTATTACCGCCCCGGTCCTGCAGCATCATGCTGAACCCTGAGCCCGTGCCCAGGCCCGGTATGGCTGGCGGTCCGAAGGCGAAGGCGATGGCCTCAGGTATTCCCAGGGCAAGCTGCCGGTTGATTTGCCCGATGATCGCATTGACGTGCAGGTCGTCACTGTCACGTTCACCCCAATGATTAAGCGATACGAAAAAGAATGCATTGTTCGGTGACAGCGAGGAAGTCAACAGACTGTATCCACCAATAGCAGTAACCGATTCAACGCCCGGCGTATTGATGAGTAAATCTTCCACTTTCTTCGTTACCCGGTCTGTACGCTCCAGCGAGGCTGCATCGGGCAACTGTACGTTCACCAGGAAATAACCCTGGTCTTCCTCCGGAACAAAGCCACCGGGCACCAGCCCGAACAATCCGCCCATTGCCACGGTCATCACCACCAGCGCAGTGATGCTCAGGATCAGTCGCCGGGAGAACAGCGTGGCGATTTTCATGTAACTGCCGGTCACACGGCTAAAAGTATCGTTAAACCAGTTGAAAAACGGCTGCAGCCAGCTTTTCTTTTGCTCTGACGGCGGCCGCAGCAGCAGTGCGCATAAAGCCGGACTCAAGGTGAGCGCGTTGATGGAGGAAATCGCCACTGAAATCGCGATCGTGATCGCGAATTGCTGATACAGCCTTCCGGTAATGCCGCCCATGGCGGCTACCGGCACAAATACAGCCATCAGCGACAGCGAAGTAGCAACGATGGGGCCGGAGACCTCCTTCATGGCCGCGATCGTCGCCTGGGTCGGTTTCAGGCCTTCCTCCATTTTCTTGGTGACTGCCTCAACCACGACGATGGCGTCGTCCACCACGATGCCGATGGCCAGCACCAGGCCCAGCAATGAAAGTGTGTTGATGGAAAAGCCGAACAAGGGAAACACCGCAAAGGTGCCGATCAATGAAACCGGCACAGCCAGGGAAGGAATCAGCGTTGCCCGCACGTTCTGGAGGAAAATGAACACGACCAGGATCACCAGCGCCATGGCCTGGAACAGGGTAATCACGATTTCTTTGATGCCCTCGGTGATCGCCAGGGTAGTATCCAGCGAAACCATGTATTCAATGTCATCCGGAAAATCGGCCGACATTTCATCCATCACCGCCACGATTTTCTCAGCCAGTTCCAGGCCGTTGGCGCCCGGTAGCTGGTAAATCGCCAGGATGGAAGCCGGGCCGCCATTGAGCCGGCTGATCGCATTGTAAGTCTGGGTGCCGAGTTCAACCCGGGCCACATCCTTGATGTGAACCTGGGATCCGTCCGGGTTCGAACGTACGATCACGTTGCCGAACTCTGCCGCGGTCGAAAGGCGCCCCCGGGTGCGTACCTGGTAGGTGAACAAGGTGCCCGGCACAGCCGGAGGCCCGCCGATCTGGCCGGCCGGCGCGATGACGTTTTGCTCCTGGATGGCCCGGGTAATGTCGGGAACAGTCAGACCCAGCTTGGCCAGTTGGTCGGGCTTGACCCACACGCGCATCGCGTATTCGCTGCCACCCAGCACGCTGGCCTGTCCCACGCCCTTGATCCGGGCTACCGAATCCAGGATGTTGATGGTCAGGTAATTGCTCTGGAAATTCTGGTCATAGGTGCCGTTGGGCGAGTACAGCGAGACCAGCATCAGCGGGAAAGACAGCTTTTTCTTGACCGTGATGCCGAGGCGCTTGACCTCCTCCGGGATGCTCGCCTGGGCCTCAGAGACCCGGTTCTGCACCAAGACGTTGGACATGTCCAGGTCGGAGCCGACCTCAAACGAAACCGTCAGGTTCACGCTGCCGTCATTGGCGTTAACGGACTTCATGTACAGCATGTTCTCGACGCCGTTGACCTTTTGCTCCAACGGCGTGGCAACCGACTGCTCGACCACCTCCGCATTGGCGCCGGTGTAAATGGCGGTAACACCAACTTCCGGCGGCGTGATGTCCGGGTATTGCGCAACGGGAAGTGACTGCATTGACACCAGGCCAAGGATCACGATGATGATCGCAATGACCATCGCGAATATCGGGCGGCGGACGAAAAGCTCAGCCATGCGATCTAGCCCGATTCGGCCGGGCTGATCTGTGCCGTGTTGATCTGTTCCGGTCTGACCGTGACACCCGGACGAACTTTCTGCAGGCCCTCGACTATCACCGACTCACCGGCATCGAGCCCGGCTTCAACCACAATGTCATTACCGGTTTCCGGCCCCAGTTCCACGGTTTTCACTTCGACCACATTATTGCTGTTGACCACGTAGACGCGAAACAGGCCCTGTAGCTCCGATACCGCCTGGCGGGGAATGACCACCACGCCGGACAGCACCTGGTACAAGGCCCTCACCCGGGCGAACTGTCCGGGCAACAACAGCCTGGTGGGATTTGGAAAAGCAGCCTCCATGGTGTAGGTGCCGGTCTCATAGTCGATCGACTGGGCCGCTGCAATCACCTTGCCCTTCTGCGGATGCTCGCTGCCATCAGCAAGGATCAAAACCAGGTCGCGTTCCCGGCCAGAACGTTTTTTGCGGTCTCCCGTGGCGCTATTGGCCATGTAAGTACGGGCCATAACCAGGTATTCATGTTCAGAAATCGAAAAGCGGACACGGATGGGGTCTATATCGGACAAAGTGTTGAGTACCACCGGATTGGGATCCCGTCCCACGAATTCGCCGGGCCTGGCTTTGGTCAGGCCGATCAGGCCGTCGATCGGCGCCATGATGTGTGTATAGCTCAATTCGATTTCGGCCAGGTCCACTACGGCTTCACTGGCTCGGACTCCGGCACGCGCTGCTGCTTCCTGGGCCACTGCGCCATCCAGATCCTGCTCACTGACCGCCTTCATTTCAGCCAGGGGGCGGATACGCTCCAGGTCGGATTTCGCCTTGGCCAGGGCCGTTTGGGCGGCCGCCAACTGGCTTTGTGCTTCAACCAGCTTGGCCTGGAACGGCTGCGGATCGATGGTGTAAAGCTGGTCGCCTTTTTTTACAAAAGTGCCTTCCTGGAACTCCATGGATTCCAGAAAACCCTCGACACGCGCCCTGATTGGCACATCCTGCATGCCCAGAGTGGTGCCCACCATGTCCAGGGTCATGGGCACGTCCCGGCGCGTGGCTTGCGTCACCAGGACTTCCAGTGCCGGGGTTTGAACTGCAGAATCTTTGCCCGGGCCACAAGCAGCAAGGCTCATCACCAGTAATCCTGCGGCGAAAATTGGAATGAGTGCTCGACAATAAGGGGTATTTTGAATAAAGGGCACTGAAAAAATCTCCTGATCCCAATGCGCTGCTATAGACCGTCCGGCAGGCAGGCATTGAAAATGAGGCTGGTTGCTGCAACAAACCGGCTTGTCTTTATCATGTTACATCAGTTCAACGACGTTAATCTTGCCTGTCACTGGCTTTTCTGCCGCTGGTAGGCGTCGTAATTCCGGTATCCATCTTCTCTCGCCTGGTAGTGCCGCTCCACGTATTCCTGATCCTGCCGGTCGAGGTGACTCCAGGCTCCGTCCTTGTATTGCTGCCATCCTTGGGCGGTCTTCCGAAAGACCCGACCTTCCGGGTCTGTGTATAGATCACCGGCACCGTCGCGGGAAGATACAGGAGCGGCCACCTTTGCAGGCGCTTTCCTTTCTTCTCCTCCATACCGGCTCCCGTCGGGCATCACGTAGCGGCCTGAACCCACGTAATTGCGGGGTCCATAATCGCTGACCCGCCGCTTGCTGCCATCCAGATCCCACTCCCAGTCCGTATCCGGCTTATCCACCCGGTAAGTTGCCGAGTAATTATAGCTATAAGGGTAGCTGTGCCCGTAGTAACCACGATAGCCGTACCCGCCATACATCGGGTTGTACCTGGCGCCGTAGCCATAACTGTGGGGATAACGCCAGTAACTGGGGTAGCCGTGAGCATTTTCCAGGACCAGGCCGGGATAATTCCAGCCGGTGCCATAGACCACGGTATAACCCGTCGAATACGTCCGCCGGTAGCCCATGGTGTGTGAGTAGGCTACCTTGTTGCTGCTGTCATCAAAGGAGTCCAGCCGGACGAAAGTTACGTTATAGGCCGGGTCTGTCGGTGGAATGGTGTAAATGGCTTCCGGCACTTCGGTGGCGAATTTCCAGGGACCTTGCGCCCGGGTCGATGAATACCAGGCGCCATCGTGACACAGGTAATAGAAATTATTGTGCATGATGACCTGGAAAGGCGTGTTCTCCGCCCGGCGCAGATCGGTGCCCTGGATTTCCACGAAGCTGGGGTCGCCTGCGTAAGGCACTTCCAGACCATCCCCGGCATCCATACTGTACTCGGTGATGCGGGGAATAGCCGCTTCGATCATCGCCAGGCGAGCCTCCCGTGTTCCCGGCACAGAAGACAGAACATGGGACTTTGCATGATCTGCTGGAATCTGAGCGAACACTTCAGGCAACTTTTTAACCGCAGACCATCGCCGTTTCAGGTCTTTCGTGGAAAACCAGCGGCCGGAAACAAGCAGGTAATAACGGTGGGCAAAAAGGAACAAATCGCTGCTTGTATTCTTTACAAAGCGCAGTACAGTCCCCGGAATTTCTTCGACCACCGAGTCGCCATCGACCAGGATCAGCTCAGTTGGCTCGTAGCTGATGATGAACGGCGCCGGCGGCTTTTGGGGCGGGCTCGGGGGCATGGCTTTTGTCACCCGTGACCACTCAGAATTATACTGCAGATTCAGGAAGTCCCCGGGCAACTCGGTGGTGCTGAACCAGTCCCCGCTGGACAGCATATTGTTGGACAACCAGCTGCCCTGGTCCAGTACGTACCAGGTGTCATTCTCCTTTTGATGGAAGATATCCCAGTCGGTGTTCACCACGAATTCCAGCTGCGTACTTTCAATCGCAACCATCGAGGGAGGGCCGTCAATCAGTAATAGTTCCACCGGGTGGTGGGAGATGACGATGCGGGGTGGCGAAAAGTTGAGCCGGGGTGGTGCTTTTGCCGCTCCCGGAATCTGGAAATCATCCGGCAGGGCTCTCAGCAAATAATCCAGAGATACATTTTCCGCCCCACTCTTCACAGCTTTGTGGATCAGGTCAAGCACCCTGGCTGGAGGTGGCCCGCTGTCCCCTTTTACATCAGATATCCGCGGATTGTGCAGGCTCACCAGGCGGCCATCGAAATGAATCGCGGTATCGACTTCAAATGAAAATGAGCCGATCCAGACGGGACTCCCGGCAGGAGTCACTTCCAGTGCTGTCCTTCCGGACAAAACCTTAAAGTCTTTCCAGCTCCTGATTACCGGGTGATGGACAAGCACCTTGCCGCTCGCGCTGTTGAATTTTCGCGGGTAACTGCTTGCGTCGAGCGGTGCAGACCACGACTGGCCTGGAATCACAAACAGGCAGAAGAACAAACCGGCAAGAAAAGGCCAGTTCACTACTGACAATTTATACATAGCGGGAACCCGTGAAAATGAGTTGGGAAAGACTTCGAACAATAACAACGAACCCGTTCACAATCCATTGTTTTCGTGCAGGGGGCAGCGTCAAACCGACCGTTCCGGGACAGATACCCGGAAGCCAAGATCTGAGTCCCCGGCTCAGGCTGCGATCCGTTGCTCCGCAAATTGTGGTGAATGCAGATCCCGAACTGCTTTCTTCAGGTAGGATCTCATTTCTTCCAAAGCTGATTTTGATACGACACGGCGATTGAGACGAACCATTTCGTGCCAGTATTCGATCTCAGCCTGAAGAAGATATCTCCTGGATGAATCCATTTTTTGCCCAATCATCAGCCCGCTTTCTTAGTAGAGCGGTACTAAAAAATCATCCCTGACGAACATCCCCGGACATTCCGTTTCCGAAGGCAATGCGAAGTTCGCATCAAATACTCATGACTGGTAGGTTCATGAGTATCTCATTAATAAATGATTTTGAACAAATTTTCAAGTCCGCAAGCATAATTTCATGACATGACTACATTACGTAGCTGATCGAGGATCGATTTCTCTATCAGGATTCCAGGATGTCGTCCCTTGCCTTGAGCAGTAGTTCGAGCTTGCCGTCAGGCAGCAAAAGACCGCGCTCAAAATCGAAACAGGAAAACATCTCGTGCATTTCGACTTGAGAGTGAGGATAGGTGTGGGGTTGACTTGTCTGGCGCCGCCTCACACTAAAGCAACCTTCTTCAAGTACTCCGAATTGCTTGTTTTCAAGCCGGATCGCAAGGTGGTGAATCCCGAAACCATGCGCCCGGGTTCCATGGTACATGTAGGGGCGCAGGGCGTTATTGAAGGCGCGCAATGCCGGATCGTCAAGATAACAAAGAAAATCCCATAACAGGCAAATATCCAGCCTGGTGCCATCCGGGAACTTCAACATTTCTTTGAAACGCTGTTGCAGTTCTTGCGGACTGGTGACCTGTTGCAGTTCCCGCACCACCGGCTCTGAAAACAGATCGACGAAATGAATTCTGCATTTGAAGCGCGAGAAGAAATCGACCGTTTCAGGCAATGCCGAGCCGACCTCGAGGATAGTCAGGTGCTCTTTGGCGTCGAGGGAACGGACCAGCGAAGGGAACAGCTTGCTGGGTTGCTTAACCGGACCTCGCGAATGGGAAGAGGCCGGTTTATCGCCGCCAATATCTGTCGCAACGGTACTCACAACCGGGTTTTTCGCCTACGCCACATTATTCACCAGCAGGGTCACGGGACGGCAATCAGCTGCCCAGATTCAGCCCCGGTTCTTTTCCGCCCGCTTCTTTGGCATGTGCTGACATGGCTCCGTTTCCAGAAGCCCTGGCAGAACTTCCGGTGGCGGAACCCGCCTGGGAAATGCCTGTTGCCTTTTTCGCAGTAGCAGGTGTTTTTGGCTTGGCGGCCCGGCCAGGATCCATGTCGATGCTGCCCCTGAACTGAGCGCCGTCTTCCAACTGAACGCGGGGTGCAACAATATTTCCCCGGACTCTTCCGGTTTTTGAAATCAGCACTTTTTCACTGCCAACAATATCCCCTTCGACTTCACCAGCCACTTTAACCATTTTTGCGGAGATATTAGCGCTGACCTTGCCGGACTCGCCAATATCCACGTCATGTGAGCTTTGAACGATGTTGCCCTTGATCCTTCCGTTGATATCGAGGTTCGCGCTGGCCGTCACGTCACCGGAGATCTCAATGCCCGGGCCAATGACAGCGGACTTTACCGAAGGAGAAGGCGGCTGTGCAACTGGAGGAGGGCTTTTTTCCTGCATCGCGATGGACTCCTTGATCTGGGGGCTACCCTGCTTGCTACTCTTGTGCTTTTCAAACATGACTATATCCGTGTGTTTCAGTGTATTGGGGGTGGTCATCCTAGCAAGTTGTCCGGCGTACGACTAGCCCTGGCCGACATCTCTTTTGATCATGTCGCCACCAGCGCCCTGGTGCCTGGGTCGGACCTGAATCCGGCATGCATGGTCAGGGTCAGGTCTTTTATTGCGTTTTCCTGAGGGTATTCATTACCTTTCACCCGTCTTGAGGGCCAGGGGATCATCCGGGTCGATGCCGGACATGAATTGCTGGTGACGGTCGAGGTTGGTGAGTTGATACACCAGGCCCAGCCAATTGTTGACAATGGCCTTTGCGGTATCGCCCCAGGTGTTATCCAGTACAGGTCCCAATTCATTTTCCAGTATGTCAGGCACGGGTTCCCCCCTGGAAATTGCTTTCATGGCCTGCACCATGAATTTTTCCACCACAAGGGCGCTTCCCTCGGGCAGGTAGTTCTCGGGAACCGGCGGTGGTTCATCCAGCTCACCATTTACAAAACGCAGAATTTCCCGCTTGTATTCCTTGAGCAGGCTGTTGATGTCGTATTCCGGGTGTCCCTGGAAATAGATCATCCTGAATTGGTCCCGGCTAACGGCCATGTGAACGCCACCGACTTCGCTTTCAGCCAGTACCGTAAGGCCCGCCTGTTCAAGTGCCACCCGCGAAATATCATTGTGGCGTGAATGCGGTACATCGAAGCGTGTGTTGATTTCACGCAACAAGGGATGCCCGGGCGCGCACACCCGGTGACTGAAAACACCCCAGCGCTTTGCCTGCATCGGCTGTCTTTCAATGCCATGAAAATACTTCAGCATGGCATGCGTGGCCAGGCAGGAACAAAGCACGGAAGCCACGCTCTCATAGGCCCATGAAACCACCTCTACCAGTGGATCCCAGAATGGCTCATCTTCCAGCGACGGGTTGGCGACATTGGCGCCGGTAATGATCAGTGCATCCAGGCCCAGCTCTTTCAACTCGTCAAAATTGCTGTAATAACGCTCGATGTAATCCAAAGTCTCTTTTCCGCGTTCAAGCCCGGGGAGGGAAAAAGGGTAAACGAAGAATTGCGCAATCCGGTTGCAGCCGCCCACCAGCCGGATAAACTGACGTTCGGTGGCCACCAGCGCGGCGTCGGGCATCATGTTCAAAAACCCGATATGCAACTCTCGGATATCCTGATGCACGGCCCGGTCGAGTGACAGCACCTCGTGGCCATGCGCACGCAGGCGGGCAAAAGTAGGCAGTTTCGAATGTTCAACCAAGGGCATGACTGCAGTTTAACCGCAATTTGCGTATTGGGGGAGCCAGCCGATCCCTCCCTGAAATGCCAATAATATGCCTCAGGCGCTGGCGATGGACCTGCCTTTCGAACCCAGGTCATCGCAGGCTTCCTGCAGGCGGGCGATGATGCCTTCTTCGCCCAGCCTCAGGTATTTCCTGGGATCGTAGAATTTCTTGTACGGTGTGCCGTCTTCCGGATCCACCTGGTATTTGAACGCCTTTTCATTTTCTTCAACAAAGCGGCCGACCGGCTGTGAGAAAGCGAACTGGGTGTCGGTGTCGATGTTCATTTTGAAAACACCATAAGTCACGGCTTCTGCGATTTTCGACTTCTCAGAACCTGACCCCCCATGGAATACCAGGTGCAGGGGGTTGTTGCCGGTGCCCTCTGTCTGTTGCACCAGGGCCTGGGAATTTTTCAGGATCTCCGGGCGCAGCTTGACGTTGCCGGGTTTATAGACACCGTGAACATTACCGAATGATGCCGCCACGGAAAAGTGGCCAATCGGGTTGAGCAGTTGGTAGGCCTGCAGAACGTCTGCGGGTTGCGTATACAATTTCGAGTTGTCTGCAGCTTCATCGAAATCACTGCCAATGCCGTCTTCCTCACCACCCGTTACACCCAGTTCAATTTCCAGTGACATGTCAATTTTCGACATGCGTTCGAGAATCCGGGCACTTTCGCTGAGGTTGAAATCAATCGGATCGGCTGAAAGATCCAGCATGTGTGAACTGTAAAGCGGTTTGCCGTGCTGTTCGTAATATTTTTCACCTTCATCGAGCAACGCCTCGATCCAGGGAATCAGCGCCCGGTTCGCATGGTCCGTATGCATGACCACGCAGATGCCATAGTACTCAGCCAATAGATGAGCGTGTTGCGCAGCCGCCACCGCCCCCATCACCTTGGCCTTGAAGCCATCGGCTATGCCCCTGCCGGCATAGAACTGGGCGCCGCTGTTTGAAAGCTGGATGATGATGTCCGAGTTCGCGTTCGCTGCCGCTTCCATAACGGCATTGATCGTATTGGTGCCGGTTACGTTGACTGCAGGCAGCGCGTATCCACCTGTCTTTGCCGCATTAACCAAAGTTGCATAAGCTTCGCCGGTGACGACTCCGGGTTTCAAAGTAGTATTGGACATCATTATTCCTTGTGTGCGAATTGATCTCCTTATTCTAGCCTTATCGAACAACACTCAAAAGGGGGGATGAGAATATTTCCAGACCTGGATCAACTATTTCGTTTCGAAGGGGATGAGAATATTTCCAGACCTGGATCACCTATTTCGTTTCGAAGGGAATGCGAATGTTCACAGTCAGCCCGTGCGGCTCTGTCTTGCTCAGCCGGAATGAATGTTGATGGCCATACAATTCCACCAGGCGCTCACGGGTGTTGCGCAGGCCCACACCGTTGGCATCGGGTATCTGGCCGTCCACCAGTTCAACCCCGGGGCCATCATCGCTGAGTTCCAGCAGTAGTTCACCGGCGAATACCCGGGCCGCTATGCGCAGGCGCGCGCCCTGTTCCGACTGTGCTATTCCATATTTAATGGCGTTCTCGACAAGGGGTTGCAGCAACAGGCTCGGGATGAGTGCTTCACGTGACTCGTCCGCGATGTCCAGTTCCAGGCTTAACCGCTCTTCAAAACGTACTTTTTCAATGTCCAGGTAGAGCATGATCGCGGCCAGTTCCTGCTCGAGTGTGATTTTCTGCATCGGGTCGTTGTCCAGCGAAAAACGCAGGAAGCTGGATAACCTGGTGACCATGCGGTTGGCCAGTTCGGTCTGTTGCTCGAGTACGAGGGTCGAGATCGCGTTCAGCGTATTGAACAGGAAGTGCGGGTTAAGCTGGTAGCGGAGCATTTTCAACTGTGCTTCATGCGCCATCGCAGCCGATCTCAGGGCGCTTTTCTGGACTTCCTGGAAAACCTGGTAATACTTGATGGCGAAATACAGCACGCTCCAGGCCACCATGATGGTGCAGCTGGACAGGTAGGTATCCATGTAGGAAACCTTCTGGTACAACTCCGCAGCGGCCCCCATTTTCTCAAGCCAGGCCTCCATGTCCTTGGTGCTTTCAAACCAGTGAGAATATATGGATGAGCGGGACGCCAGCCACAGGTATCCGGCCGTTCCACAACCACCCAGAAAACCGAGAGCCTGTACCCAGGGCGGCCGATTCCACAAGTAGCGGTAAACCAGGCGCAGACCAAACGAGATCACCATGCCGATAACGGTGATCACCATCACGTACACAAAGTATCCGGGTGCAATATCGTCAAGCATCGCCCGGGTGAAGGCGTATTTTACGATCAAGCCCCACGCAAACCAGCCGCCCAGGTGTAGAACCCAGAACAGCCGCCGCTGATTCTTAAGAAGACTTCTTATAATCATGCGGCCATTGTAGCCGCTGAACCTGCCTTCAAAATACGCTTTATCGGACAGTAGCTGCGGCTTGTCTCATTCACAGACCAGATCGAACCGGACTTGAACGGTAAATACCGAATCCCGGTTGAGAAAAGCAGGAGCCTCGCGCACACCGGCGGAAATTTCGACTTCCTTGATGACCGAACCGCCAGCGAGCCCTGGACACTCCAACTTGAACTCCATGCTGGCTTTTCCGACGTCGTTCATGAACAAATCGACTTCTGTCGCCGTGAGGTTCATATTCACCAGCAATTCGGTGCATTCACCGGCAAATACAATCAACGGCTCAGGTAGACCGTGCGGCTTCTCCACCACGCCGACTTCGAGTGTATGTTTCGGTACAGAGATTACACCTTCACCCTTCAGGCCTTGGTTGAAAACCTTCACACTCACATCGTATTTCCAGTCTTCACCGCACTCGCCTTCCTGGTGTTCCGATATCAGGGTCATTGTTAAACTGCACGTCATGAATTCTCCTCAACCGGTATTTGGCGGTACCGGCCTGAGCATACACCAATCCTGAAAAATCTACAGCTAAAAATCGGCACACATTGTCTGCTCAGGTTTCTTGACTTTTTATTTAATTAGTTGTTTAATTAATATCAGGTGATAGTTAGCGGAGAACTCGTTTTGGCAACAGCCACAGTCAGAAAACCAAAGGGACGCCCTGCCGGCCCTGCTACTGCGGATATCCGGCAGGAAATCCAGGATGCCGCCGAGATTCTTTTTGCCCGCCAGGGTTACGCCGCTACTTCCCTCAGGGAAATCGCCAACCAGGTCGGAGTCAATCCCGCCATGGTGCACTACTACTTCGGCAGCAAGCTCGCGCTGCTCCAGCATGTCCTGGAACAGTCACTGGAACCCCTGGCGCTTGCAATTGCAAAAATGCGAGAGGAAGAACACGCACCGGCAGCCGGAATTACCGGGCTTCTTCTACACACATTCAGCGCACACCCTGGCCTGCCCGCCCTGGTGGCTCGCGAGGTCTTGTTGCCGGGCGGTGTAATGCAGGACCACTTTCTCGAATACCTGGCGCCCCGTCTGGGGGGTACCCTGCCGGGCATGCTACGCAAGGAACAGCGCGAAGGCCGGATAAGAAATGATCTCGATCCATCAATCGCGGCGCTGTCCGTGCTGTCACTGTGCATATTTCCATTTATCGCGCGGGAACTGGCCGAGAAAGCACTGGATGTACATTTTGACCCTCCCGGTTTGCACAAGCTGGAAAGACAAATCACCAGCCTTTTGGACAGGGGATTGACCGCATGAGCAGATTCAGCACCATCCTACTTATCATCATGTCCTTCATCGGGCTGAGCGCCTGTGACCGCACTGAAGTGACCTACATGGTCGGGACGCTGGAAAGGGACCGGATCGAACTCAAGGTTGAAAGCAGCGAGCCCATCGTCGCCATCCACGTCCAGGATGGGCAAGCAGTGGCTGTGGGTGACCCGGTGCTGGAACAAGATCCGGAACGGGCCAC
>JAIVWI010000062.1:0-15307 GCA_048636595.1 Oceanospirillum sp.
TCAATGGACACCGGCAGGCCAGTCCCGGCAACGATGAATTCAATCAGTGGAATAACACGATCGAGTTCCTGCTGCACCTCAACCGCCGGCGAACCCGGCCGGGTCGACTCGCCGCCGATATCGATGATATCAGCGCCGGCCTGGGCCATTTCCATCGCGTGCCGAAGGGCCCGGTCCCGGTCCACCCACAAGCCACCATCGGCAAAAGAATCAGGGGTAACATTGAGAATACCCATCACCCGGGTCCGGTCCAGGGTGAGGGACGTGCTGGCGAAATTCAGTGCTTGATGCAGTGTTCAGACCTGCTCGGCCGGACCACCGATGGGCGGGCGTTTGTCTGTGTCACTGGTATCGGCTTGAGCTGAAGCATCGGAGTCACTCTCGCTCCAGTCCTCTGGTGGATCCGGTTCATGGCCTTCCATGATCTGGTCGATCTGGCCGCTGTCAATGGTTTCGTACCGCATCAACGCGTCTGCCATCAGGTGCAGGATGTCAAGATTCGATTTCACCAGGCCCAGGGCTCTATCATGAGCGGCTTCCACGATTCGCTTTACTTCCTCATCAATCAGCCGCGCCGTGTCATCCGACATATGCTTGTGTTGCGTTATGGACCTTCCAAGGAAAATTTCACCCTCATCTTCCGAATACGTCAGCGGGCCCAACTTCTCCGTCAAACCCCATTTCGTCACCATGTTGCGCGCTATGTTGGTGGCCCGTTCGATATCGTTGGAAGCTCCCGTCGTCACATGCTCTGCGCCGAACACGATTTCTTCTGCAACACGGCCGCCGAACAGACTGGCCAACTGGCTTTCAAGCTGCAACACGGAAATGCTGTACTTATCCTCTTCCGGCAGGAACATGGTGATGCCCAGCGCACGGCCGCGCGGAATGATGGATACCTTGTAGACCGGGTCATGTTCCGGCACCAGCCTGCCGACCAGGGCATGCCCGGCCTCGTGAAAAGCGGTGAGTTTCTTTTCTTTCTCGGACATCACCATGGACCTGCGTTCGGTGCCCATCATGATCTTGTCCTTGGCCCGTTCCATGTGTTCCATAGCCACTGCTTTGGCATTGTCGCGGGCCGCAAACAGGGCGGCTTCATTAATCAGGTTGGCCAGGTCGGCGCCGGAAAACCCGGGCGTCCCACGGGCAATGACTCTTGGTTTTACATCATCATCCAGCGGTACTTTGCGCAAATGTACTTTGAGAATCGCCTCGCGACCGCGAATATCCGGCAGAGGAATCACCACTTGCCGGTCAAATCTTCCGGGCCGCAATAAAGCCGGATCCAGCACATCCGGCCGGTTGGTCGCCGCGATGACAATAACGCCTTCGCCACCTTCGAATCCGTCCATCTCCACCAGCAACTGATTCAGTGTCTGCTCGCGTTCATCATGGCCGCCACCCAGCCCGGCGCCACGATGCCGGCCCACCGCATCGATTTCGTCGATGAAGATAATACAGGGAGCATGTTTTTTCGCCTGGTCGAACATATCCCGGACCCGGGAAGCGCCCACGCCGACAAACATTTCGACAAAATCAGAACCCGAAATGGAGAAAAACGGGACCTTGGCTTCACCTGCAATGGCCCTGGCCAGCAGGGTTTTACCGGTACCGGGAGAACCCAGCATCAGGACGCCACGCGGAATGTGGCCGCCCAGCTTCTGGAATTTTCCAGGATTACGCAGGAATTCAACCAGTTCACCGACCTCTTCCTTGGCCTCCTCAATACCGGCGACATCGGCGAAAGTCACTTTAATCTGGTCCTCACCCTGTAACTTGGCGCGGCTTTTTCCGAAGCTCATCGCACCCCGCCCGGCGCCGCCGCCCTGCATCTGACGCATGAAATAGACCCACACACCAATCAGCAGGAGAATCGGAGCAACCCCGAGGATCAAGTCAACCAGAACAGACCGCTCGGCCGGAGGCTCCGCGGTTATTTCCACCTTGTGCTCTATGAGGTCATCGACCAGTTTGGGGTCCGGGGGACCGAAGGTCTGGAAATCACTGCCATCCACACCACGCCCGGAAATTTTATTACCGCTGTCGCTGCTCTGGATATTGACCTGTCCGACCTGGCCGTTGCGGACATTGTTCAGGAATTCCGAATAGGTCAGTGCATCGGGCACACCACTGACAGTCGCGTAGTGGTTAAATATCGAGACCAGAACGATGGCGATGATCGCCCAGGTCAGTAAATTCTTTGCAAGGTCGTTCAAATCAGCTTCCTCAAGCGTTTATTCCATTGGTTTCATGCCGGTCCTGCGACCCGCCATACCGTCAATTTACTCGACATGGCGGTCCCGGGCCAGTAAATATACCTCCCGGCTACGGGGCCGTGAGGCTTTTGGCTTGCGTACCTGTACCTTTCCAAACAGGGGCCGGACTTCACGGACGAAATCGTCAAATCCTTCACCCTGGA
Organism: Oceanospirillum sp.; assembly: GCA_048636595.1. Classification (GTDB taxonomy): domain Bacteria; phylum Pseudomonadota; class Gammaproteobacteria; order Xanthomonadales; family SZUA-36; genus JAJRRA01. The sequence continues at coordinate 2,423 of JAIVWI010000062.1, forward strand.
ATAATTTGACCAAAAAAACACCGCCAGGTTTCAGCTGCGCCCGCGCAAACTCCAGGGCCAGTTCCGCGAGATACATGGCCTTCGCCTGGTCAGTGGCGGCTGTCCCACTGATATTGGGGGCCATGTCTGACAACACAAGATCAACGCGCTTACCTTGCAATGCTTCTTCCAGCTTATGAAGTGGCTCGTCCTCTGTGAAATCCCCCTGGATAAACTGAACCCCGTGGAGGGGCTCCATGGGAAGAATGTCCACCGCAATTACGCTGCCATTGTCACCGAGCAGCGACTGGGCGACCTGGCACCAGCCACCGGGAGCTGAACCCAGGTCAACCACGATCATGCCCGGCCGGATTAACTGGTACTTGTCCTGTAGTTCCAGCAACTTAAACGCCGACCTGGAACGCAATCCTTTTTTCTGAGCCAGTTTTACATATGGGTCGTCAAAATGTTCTGCGAGCCACCGCTTGCTGCTTTTACTTCTCGCCAAGCTTGTACTCCTTCAGGGTGTTAATCAGGGATAACTCCTACGTGGTAAAATCCGCTGTCTGGTAATGACCAGTTTGCCACATCAGGAAGCTCAAAATGTCACTGACATCCCAACAAATTCGATATTTACGCGGTTTGACTCACGCTCTACAGCCCGTTGTCATGGTTGCCGACAAAGGCCTCAATGAAAACGTGATGGTTGAGATCGAATCCGCCCTGCAGCACCATGAACTGGTCAAAATCAAACTTCGAGCCGACCGCGACACCCGCACAGCCTGGATTAACAGGATTTGCGAGCAATGTTCTGCAGAGAAAGTTCACGTCATAGGCCAGGTTGCCTGTTTCTTCCGGCGTAACAAGAAAAAGCCAGTTATCGCACTTCCTGGAAAAACAAGTTGATATAAAATATGGAAGCGAAATGGATCTGACATATCAAAGACCTGGCGTGCACCATTACATCCATTCCGTTTCAGCTGATGGAATACGGGTGGTGGACCAGGTCTGCACTGGATCCATCATTGTTTCCGCCAGTCGTCTCATAACGGATTGGCCAGTCACGACCCCCGTTGAAATTAGCGCCGATCATATCGGGCAGATTCTTGACCTGGAACCTGAGATTGTGCTGATCGGAACCGGCGAGCGCCAGGTTTTTCTCGAGCCGGAAATGTTAATGCATTTTTACAAGCATTCTGTCGGCGTGGAAATCATGTCCACCCGTGCAGCATGCGACACATTCAATATACTCGTTTCAGAAGGTCGCAACGTGGTAGCAGCTCTGGTACCGCTTAGTCCATGAGTGGAAGGTCTTCGAACCCCTCTTTCCTGGAAATATCACGCAACCTGGATAAGGCACAAAGCTGAACCTGTCGCACACGCTCCCGCGTCACACCCAGCAATCGCCCCACTTCCTCCAGGGTCCTGCGACCGTGCCCATGCAGGCCGAAACGGTGTTCAACCACATCACGTTGCTGTTGGGACAACTGCTCCAGCCAGTGATCCAGCAAACGCTCTGCGGCCACATCAGCGTATTGCGTTTCCGGATTCCGGCAATGCACATCTGCGATCGAATCAAGCATGGGCCGTGATGATCCGGAACTGGCTGGTTCATCTGCAGAAGAAGTTGGCTCATTCAGCCCGAACAGTTTCTTGACATTGGCCGCTGGAATCTCCAGGGCGGCGGCAACTTCTTCCGCTGTTGGGCGGCGGCTTTTTTTCTGTTCCAGTTCCCTGGAAGTGCGTAAATAAACGGTTAGTTCCCGAATCACGTGGATTGGCAGGCGGACAGTGCGGCACTGGTTCATGATTGCGCGTTCCACAGATTGCCTGATCCACCAGGTGGCATAAGTGGAAAACCGGCAGCCGCGATCCGGATCAAATTTCTCCACCGCGCGGATCAGACCGAGGTTTCCTTCTTCGATCAGGTCAAGGAGAGGCAGACCACGCTTGATATAAGCACGGGCAATTTTAACTACCAGGCGCAGATTGGATTCGATCATCCGTTGCCTGCTGGCCACACAGCCGCCCCTGGCAGCCCGAGTCAGAGATTTCTCCTCTTCGGATGTAAGTAGTCCTGCCCGGCCGATCTCGCTCAGATAGATGCGTGTGACATCGCTGCTATGGGTTTTGCCTTGGGTAGAACCGGGTGACGTTGACCATGCAGGTACAGCCTTCACGGCCAAGGCTTGCACTTGGTTTTGAGTTGAGACGGAAACATCCCTGTGTCCGGATTGGACATCTTGCATTTCCCCCCCCTCGCGCATTCCGCGCTCGGATTAGTCAGTATTCAGTCGCATCATTAATCACGAAACCGACCGTACCCGGAATCAATTGATTTTGCACAACGTATTGTTAACTTAACATTTTTTTAAGGGGATGTCTCTAATTAAGTCTCATTAGCATTTCTGACAGCCCGTCTGCGTGGCTCTGAACCGGGCAATCACTGCAATTTCCCACTGCGCGGATTCCTGGCCGCATATTGCACAAAGGCAGACGGTTACATGGATATTCATGAACAAATTTAGTAGCTTATATCCAAACTGTATTGCCGGATAAACTGCAAATTCCGGATTCTTCATGCAATATAGGGGCTAGCGGCGAGGTAGGTAGGTCAAAGGGTCCCGGGGGTTTCCATTAACACGAATTTCAAAGTGCAAAAGGACCTGATTCCTGTCATTCCTGCCCATTTCCGCAATTTTTGTACCTGCTTTTACTTTCTCGCCTTCCGATACCAGACGCTTGCGGTTGTGAGCGTACGCACTGAGAAACTGGTCACTGTGCTTGATGATGATGAGTTCGCCATAGCCAATCAATCCATTCCCACTGTAAACCACATCACCAGTTGCGGCTGCAAGAATAGGCTGCCCTTCTTGCCCGCTGATATCTATGCCCTTCCTGGAACTGTCATTAGCCTTGTAATTGCTGGTAATTCTGCCGCTGGTGGGCCACATCCATTTGGAAGGATCGCTGCCTGCCCCTGATGCAGAAGATCGGGGCGGACTGCTTTTTGTGCTGGCTTGCGGTGTCTTCAAAGCAGTCGTGGTTGTGGACGGCTGGCTGCTGGTTTTACTGCTTGCAGCAGGGGAAGGAGGTTCAACCTGACTGTGTGACTTGGCCGGTGTTGTCTGGTTCCTGGGTTTTGCTGCAGATGATGTGTATTGCCGGGGCGGTGTCAATCGCAACTCCTGATCCGGGTAAATCAGGTAGGGCGCGCGAATGTGGTTCCAGCCGGCTATGTCCCGCCAGTCCAGGCCATAATCAAATGCAATGGCGTGCAGGGAATCCCCTTTACGAACGCGGTAATGGCCATCCCTGGTCATTTGATAACTGGCCCGTCCGGTGGTTCGATCTTCCACCGGCTCCCATCCTGTATGGCATGCGGACAAAATGCAGGCCAACAACAACGCTAACCCGCCCGCTTTAATGACTGCCCCCGAAATACCACCATGAAATCCCCGCGATAATTACTACCATCAGCACAATCCAGCCAGCCGCGTCCACCCACACTCTGAGCCGCTGTGCGCCCCTGTCTCCCATCGCCCGGATCAGGCCGGCGACCAGGAAAAAACGTGCGCCCCGCCCGGCCGCTGATCCGAGTAGAAAAGGAATCACCGGCATTCCGATAACGCCCGCGCCAATTGTGAATACCTTGTAGGGTATCGGAGTGAAACCGGCCAACAGAATGTACACAAAGCCCCATGTTTCAAAGGCATCCACCGTTGAAAGAAATAGATCGGCATAGGCCGATGACATCAACCAGGGCTCGATCCACTGGAAGGCCCACCTTCCGATCGCATAGCCCAACAAGCCACCCAGGATGGAACTGACCGTGCAAAGCGCTGCAAAATTCCACGCCTTTCCAGGCCGCGCAAGACACATGGGGCCGAGCATTACATCCGGCGGAATCGGAAAGAAACTCGACTCGGCAAAACTCAGACCTGACAGGATAGCCGGCGCCTTTGGGTGGGCTGCCCAGGCCAGCACCTGGTCATACAAACGCTGAAACAGGTGCCCATCGAATAGTGTTTCTTGCTTCATCGAATCCAGGGCCTAGGAAAGACCACTCAGCATCGGGACAAAAATTACACCACCCAGGTCCTTCTCTTCAAACCCATCCTCTGTCCGGTGAATGGCGAGCAGCCTTTGCATTCCATATTTCTCCACGGGCGCCACCATCACACCACCTACGCGCAACTGCTCCAGTAGTTCCTGCGGAACCTCCATGGCGGCGGCGGTAACTACTATGCCGTCAAAAGGCGCCTGGCTTGGCCAGCCCAGGTGGCCATCCGCGTAGCGCGTGTAAATATTGTTCAGGCCCAGCTTGTGGAATCGCCGGCGGGCCAGTTTGAGGAGTTCCTCTATCCTCTCGACGGTAAATACTTTCGGAACCAGCGCGGCCAGAATGGCTGCCTGGTAGCCGGAACCGGTTCCCACCTCCAGCACCTTGTCCACTGCGCCACACTCCAGCAGGGCTTCGGTCATGCGGGCAACAACCCAGGGCTGGGAAATTGTCTGACTCAGGCCGATGGGCAGGGCAGTGTCTTCATAGGCCCTGCTGGAAAGTGCTTCATCGACAAATTCGTGACGCGGCGTCGTTGCAATGGCCTTCAATACTTTTTCGTTCCGGATGCCGTTATCGCGAAGCCGCCGAACCAGGCGATCCCGGGTACCCTGAGATGTCATACCAATACCCCTTGGTATGGCCTTCAGGCTTCTTTTGTGGATCACGTTACAGCCTCCCGGCCACTCGCTTTTTCAACACTGATTTCGGCCACCCAGCCCGCCACCTGGTCCAGCGCCTGGTACCTGGTCAGGTCGACGTGGATCGGCGTTACAGATACGTAGCCCCGGCGAATAGCATCAAAATCAGTTCCCGGACCGGCATCCTGTTCCGCGCCTGCCGGGCCAATCCAGTACATGGGCCGTCCCCTGGGGTCCACTTCCCGGATAGTCGGCTCAGCCCGATGTCTGTGACCCAGGCGTGTCACTTCAAATCCCTCAATTTCAGACCATGGCAAATCGGGGACATTGATATTCAGGATGGTGTCAGCGGGTAAGGGATCCTGGCGTAAACGTTGCACAAGCAGCGCAATGACTTCCGCCGCTGTCTCAAAATTACGTGGTTTATCGTTGAAAACCAGGGAAACGGCAATGGCTGGAAAACCCAGGAACCGCCCTTCCATGGCCGCAGCCACTGTTCCGGAATAGATCACATCATCACCCAGGTTGGCGCCGGCGTTGATTCCGGAAACCACCATGTCGGGGTCCCCGTCGAGCAAGCCTGTAAGCGCAATATGCACACAATCCGTCGGGGTCCCGGTAACTCGAAACGTCCGTTCATCAATCTCGCTGATACGAACCGGCGAGTCCAGGGTGAGCGAATTACTGGCGCCGCTGCGATCCTGGTCCGGGGCCACTATGGTCACCTTCCCCAATTCACGCATACGCTGCGAAAGGACTTGAATACCCCGCGCTGTGATCCCATCGTCATTACTAATCAGAAAATGCATACTGCTTCCAGAAAAGATAAACCGCAGATAAAATATACAAGCTAATATTGTACGGACTTGATGGGCTGACGGAAATGAAATCAGGAAAAAAGAACGACAAAAGAGCGAAGCCATGACCGGCCTGCTGATTTTCTCGCTGGCAGGACTGGCTGCCATCACCTGGTGGCAATTGCTTAAAGGGAAGGAAAAAGCACGCCGGGCGGCGTCAATCACCTGCCGTGAATATGGCCTGGCGTTAATGGATGATACCGTGGTGCTGGACTCAATCCGATTAAGGCATAACGGGCATTCGCGCAGTTACGGCCTGAAATACCGTTTTGATTTCGCAAAAGACGGAATTCTCCGCACGGGTGGCAGCGTGCTGATCACACCGGGACACCGCCCCACCGTTATCATCAATACCAGCGACGGCCAACTGATCGAGGAAATACATTTGTAGGAAACGGCGCTGGATTTCCGTGATTTATTTGACGATGGTGAGATGGGACCTGCGGGGAGGCTTCTCCGGACCGGCATCCGGGTCGGTGGGCGTCAGGGGCTCATCATCCTGGGCAAACATCATGCCCTGGCCATTTTCCTTGGAATAGATAGCCAGCACGGCCTCAAGCGGAACGGAAACAGAGTGTTTTCTGCCGGAAAAGCGAGCAGTGAAGGTAAGCCATTCGTTACCCATTTCGAGTTCATGCACTGCCGCATTGTCGATATTGAGTATCACCTTGCCTTTCTGGACAGCTTGTTCCGGAACATCCACCCCGTCAAATCCAGCGTCAACCAGGATGTGGGGCGTCATGGTGTTGTCACTGATCCATTCGTACAATGCCCTGAGAAGATAGGGTCTGTTGGATGTCATCTCCCCGGACATGAGTACTCCTTCAGGGCGGTAATTCAGGAAACTCCAAGCACCAATTCACGTTCAGCCATGGTCAGGCTGGTCTTGAAAGAAGCTCTTGAAAAGATCCTTTGGGCGTAGTTCTCGATCGAGGCGCCAGGCTTACCCAGTTTCACGCCATAGAGTGAAAGCCGCCACATCAACGGCCCTAACATACAATCCACGAGGGTCAGTTCATCACTAAGCAAAAAAGCCTGTATCTTGAACAACTCGTTGGCGGCAATAAGACTTTCTTTGAGTTGCCTGGCCGCCTGTTCAGCTGTTTTCCCGGTACTGGCCTCGATTTCATAGGCCAGGGAAAACCAGTCGTTCCTAATGCGATGATGCAACAACCTGAGCTGCGCCCGGGAAACGGGGTCTACCGGCATCAGCGGTGGATGCGGATAGCGTTCATCCAGATAGTCGTTGATCACATCCGCGTTATAAAGCACCAGGTCCCTGTCGACCAGCGTAGGAGCCTGGTTATAAGGATTCAGCTCTGCGAGATCCGCCGCTGCGGATTCGTCCTGAGAGACATTTACGATATCAACATTGATCCCTTTTTCAGCGACCACGAACCGTACCCGGTGGCTATCCAGACCGGTTTCGGATGAATACAACGCCATTGTCGATCGACCTCGAACTGCTACTGCCACACTAATCTCCTAAAAATATTTGGTCATTGACGACTTGACCAGTTAAACCTGCCCGGCCCACATATTGATAAACGGGCTAATGGACATCCCGCCAATATTCAACTTTCAACGCATAAGCCACCAGGGTGAACAACACCAGGAACAGCAAGACCCAGATACCGATGTTCTTTCTTTTCAATTTCGAGGGTTCGCCGAGGTAATCAAGGAATGTAACCAGATCCCTCACCGTCTGTTCATACTCTTGCGGTGACTGCAAACCAGGCGAAGTCAGCTCAAGGTGTTCAATCACCCGTACTTCATCGTGACTCGACCATACGGGCTCCTGGATGCCCTGCAGTTGCCATAATACGTGCGGCATGGAAGCGTTGGGCAGGACCAGGTTATTCCATCCACCGCTTTCATCCTGGTAGAAAGATTTCATGTACGTGAACAGCCAGTCGTTTCCCCGTGACCTTGATATAACCGAGAGGTCAGGTGGTATTTTGCCCAGCCATGCCTCGGCGTCTCCCGGCCGCATGGCGGTTTCCATCGTATCGCCAATATTCACATCAGCAAACGCCAGGTCCCGCAACACAATGTCTTCGTCAATGCCCAGGTCTTCGGCCAGGCGATTGTAGCGCATGTAACTGGCGCTGTGGCAGGAGAAGCAATAGTTGACGAACCACTTTGCGCCTCTCTGGATAGCCGCCGTGTCGCGGAAATTCACTCCAGAGTTTTCAAGATTCCCTCCGCTCGAGCCGAAAACCGGGCTCAGGCTTGAAATCATCGCGACCAGACCGAGAACAATCATGATGGTTTTCTTATTCATCAATGTGTCACCCGGTCCGGTACAGGTTTGGTTTTTCCTTTTGGACTCAGGAAAAACAGCAGAATGAAGAAGGAGAAATACACAAACGTCCACACCCGCATCTCAATGGTCTGGGACGGTGTTCCTTCAGCCATGCCGAGCATACCCAGCCGGATAAAGGCTATGGTAAACAAGGCCAGCATTACTTTGTACCATGCGCCCTTGTAACGTATGGACTTGACCGGTGAGCGATCCAGCCATGGCAGGAAGAACAGGATCATTACGGAAGCGCCCATCAAGATCACGCCCATCAGTTTGTCCGGCACTGCCTTGAGAATGGCGTAGTACGGCGTGAAATACCACACCGGCACAATATGCTCCGGCGTGACCAGCGGAGTCGCCGGTATGAAATTCTCGCGCTCAAGGAATATCCCGCCCACTTCCGGCCAGAAAAACAGCACGAAAGCGAAAAGGAGGAGAAACACACCCACCCCGAAAATATCCTTAACGGTGTAATAAGGGTGGAAGGGGATGCCATCTTTGGGAAGCCCGTTCTCATCCTTGTTCGCCTTGATCTCGATGCCGTCCGGATTATTCGAGCCGTTCTCCCGCAATGCGACCAGGTGTAACAGCACCAATGCCAGCAGGGCCAGGGGAATCGCGATCACATGCAGGGCAAAAAAGCGGTTGAGGGTTGCGTCGGAGATGAAATAATCTCCCCTGATCCACTCGGTCAGTGGTTCGCCGATGCTCGGAATCGCCCCGAACAGGTTGATGATCACCTGCGCGCCCCAGTAGGACATCTGGCCCCAGGGCAACACGTAACCCATGAAGGCTTCCGCCATCAGGGCCAGGTAGATCAACATGCCGAAAACCCACAGCAATTCCCTGGGCTTGCGATGCGAGCCGTACAACAGGCTGCGGAACATGTGTAAATAAATCAGGATAAAGAAGAACGAAGCGCCGGTGGAGTGCATGTAGCGAATCAGCCAGCCCCAGTTGACGTCACGCATAATGTATTCAACCGACGCAAACGCCTCGGCAGCTGATGGCTTGTAATGCATGGTCAGGAAAATACCGGTAACAATCTGCATCACCAGTACCAGCAGGGCCAGTGATCCCATGTAATACCAGAAATTGAAATTCTTCGGGGCGTAGTAGCCCGTCATGGTGGCGTTCCAGAACGCCGTGACCGGCAAGCGCTGGTCAATCCAGTTCATCAAATCATCAGCTCGCTTGGCGAGTGTGCTGGCTGGTTTGGCCATTATGCAACTCCTTCCTGGCTTACACCGATAAGCAGGGTCCGGTTATCGATGTAGCTGTATGGCGGAATTTTCAGATTGGTGGGGGCGGGAACTCCCTTGTAGACCCGCCCGGCCATGTCGAATTTCGATTTGTGGCAGGGGCAGAAAAAACCGCCTTTCCAGTTTTCCTGGAATGACTGGGGACCGACCTGGGGCAGAAACTGGGGAACGCATCCCAGGTGGGTGCAGTGCATATTCACTACCAGGTACTCTTCCTTCAAGGCCCGCGTCTCATTTTGAGCAAATGAAGGCTGCTCGGACTCAAGCGATTGCGGATCACGCAAGTCGGGGGCAACGTCTGGCAGAAAACCCAGGCTTTCGGTTGTTCTGCGCAGAACACCAATGGTCTGTCCACGCCATTGCACCTTGAGCAGCTGATCCGGCTCCAGTTTGGATATGTCGATCTGCACCGGTGCACCCATGGACTGCGCCTTTGCACTCGGCTGCCAGGATTGAATAAAAGGCACCGCGGCGAAACCCACACCTACACCGCCCACAACTGCGGTTGTGGCGACGAGAAACCGGCGCCGTCCCTTGTTCACGCCATCAGTTGGCATTTATATCTCCAGCTGGAAGAAAACCCTGCAGGGTCTGTTAGTTTGGGGTTATCAATTGTCGAGGCACATAAGTCTGGAAACCCGTTTTCGGGTAACCCAGCAGTATTCCGGCCCCAGCCCACTATCAAACGATCATTTTATCCGATTTACGCCATGTTAAACAATGCATTTACCGATAGAATGGACAAAGTTGGAAATCTGTTGTCATAAAAAACGGTAAAAGTAGCGAATCTCTCTCAATTTATGAAAAAAAGTCTGAAGTTTATCGGATTCCTGGCGCGCGCCGTAATGGCGGGCCTTGCCATTGCTTTTGTGGTTATTTACCTTTGGCCATCACTGGCAAACCGGCTCAAACAGCCCGTGGCGCCGGCAACGACCCCGGTGGCGCCTTTCTCATATGCAGAGGCAGTCAACCGCGCGGCCCCCGCGGTTGTGAGTATTTACACGCAATCACTGCAACCGCAATCGATGGAGACCGACCCGGCGGCGCGCAAAGGTAATCGCTACCTGTACCGTATGCGCACGGACATGGGTTCAGGTGTTTTGCTCAGCGAGGATGGCTACATCCTGACCAATCAACATGTAGTCAACCAGGTACACAACATCCGCATAAGCCTTTGGGACGGTCGCATCGCACCCGCAAAGATCGTCGGTTCAGACCCGGAGACTGACCTGGCTGTGCTCAAGGTCGACATGACAGGACTACCCACTGCCCCGATTGCAGAGCAACCAGAAATCCATGTCGGTGACGTGGTGCTTGCTATCGGCAACGCCCTGGGTCTTAGCCACACAGTCACCATGGGTATTGTCAGCGCAACCGGCAGAAACAACCTGCGCTCAGTAGTCTACGAGGATTTTATCCAGACTGATGCGGCCATTAATGCCGGCAACAGCGGAGGAGCACTGATCAACGCCAATGGATATCTGATCGGAATCAACTCGCGTAACCTGGCAAGAACAAGCGGTGCACAGAATATTGGATTCGCCACGCCCATTGCCCAGGCACTGGACGTGATGAATCAGATCATCGAATACGGCTCAGTTCGCCGTGGATGGCTGGGCGCCGCCTTCGGAAACCTGCGCCCGACATCACGGTCGGATGGAAGCGCAATCCGGCGCGGCATCAGTATCCGCGATGTAGCCAAGGACGGACCCGCCTGGAACGCAGGCATCCGTCAGGGTGACGTCATTATAAAACTGGACGGGGAACTTGTAGACGACGCCAGCCAGTTTCTGCTGAGAATCTCACAGCGTGAGCCCGGTTCGCAGGTCGAACTCAAGATACTACGCCGTAATGAAACGTTCGAAACTTACGCCACTCTCATCCAGCAGCCACCATTGAAACTGAAGTAAAAAATCAGGCCTTTGGGAGGGTGACGCCGGTCTGGCCCTGGTACTTGCCGGCACGGTCAGCGTATGACTGTTCACAGGGTTCGTCAGACTCGAAAAACAGGAACTGGGCTACGCCCTCATTCGCGTAAATCCTGGCCGGCAGCGGGGTTGTATTGGAAAATTCCAGGGTGACATGGCCTTCCCATTCCGGTTCCAGCGGGGTAACGTTGACGATGATGCCGCAACGGGCATAAGTGGACTTTCCCAGGCAAATGGTCAGGACGTCCCTGGGGATGCGAAAGTATTCCACCGTACGCGCAAGCGCAAATGAATTGGGCGGAATAATGCAGACATCACCGCTGAAGTCCACGAAACTGTTTTCGTCAAAGTGCTTGGGATCAACGATAGCGGAATTAATGTTGGTGAATATCTTGAATTCAGGTGCACAACGCACGTCATAGCCGTAGCTCGACGTACCGTAGGAAATACACTGCTCACCCTGTTTGGAACGCCGGACCTGGCCTGGTTCAAAGGGGTCGATCATCCCTGTCTCAGCCATCCGGCGAATCCAGTGATCTGGCTTGATGCTCAATTTGGGTTCCTGCCTTATGTGTTCAGGACATTAATCTTGGGAAGATTCAGATTCAGGTTACGGGGCCTTTTCGAAAGTTGTGCCGCTGTATTGCGGGCCATTTCCCGGTAACGGGCTGTCAGTTCGGAATCCGGATCCGAGGCGACCGTCGGCATCCCCTCGTCCAGGTCCGCCCTGATTTGCATGGCCAGAGGCAGATTCCCCAGCAGGGGTATATCGTATTCTTCGGACATGCGCTGACCGCCTCCGGAGCCGAATATGGTTTCCTCGTGACCACAATTGCTGCAGATGTGCGTACTCATATTCTCCACAACGCCCAGTACAGTCATGTCGACCTTGCGAAACATCTGCACGGCCTTGCGCGCATCGAGCAAGGCGATATCCTGAGGCGTAGTTACGATGACCGTTCCGCTGACCGGTACTTTTTGCGCCAGCGTCAACTGGATATCTCCGGTACCCGGTGGTAAATCGATCACCAGGTAATCCAGTCCATTCCAGTTGGTTTCGGTCAGCAGTTGCTGCAGCGCAGACGTCACCATGGGCCCACGCCAGATCATGGGCGTGTCCTCCTCGACCAAAAAACCGATGGACATCACCTGCAGTCCGTGGCCAAGCTGGGGAATAATCCTGTTTCCGTCCGTTTCGGGATGCCCTGAAATGCCAAGCATGCGTGGCATGCTGGGGCCATAGATATCTGCATCCAGGACACCAACGCGTGCTCCGTCGGCGCGTAGCGCCAGGGCAAGGTTGACTGCAGTGGCAGACTTGCCGACGCCACCTTTACCGGAAGCCACGGCGATGATGTTCTTTATCTGGTCCTGCGGCTTCAGTTCACCCTGCACGCTGTGTGGCACGACCCGCCAGTCCAGGTTGACCGAAGCGCTTTCGATACTGGCGTCGGCTTCCAGCGCTTCACCAATCGAACGAACCAGCGATTCCCGAATGCCGTCGATTGGATAGCCGGCACGTAAATCAACCGATACACGGGCCCCGTCGATACCCACCCCACGCAGCCATCCAAGGCTGACAATGTCGGTACCGGCATGGGGGTCAATAATTTGGGCAAGCAAGTTTTTCAGGTATTCTTCATTCAAAGTTGACATTCGATTCAGACCATCCGCGCTCTTGTTCATGGGAAAGCCGACCATTGTATCGGTTTAAGCCGGATGCGGGAACATCTGGATGGTTCTTATCAGGCACCGGTCGTGACATAATTCCCCATTCCGCCGCTAAACTGCGGTGAACCCTGAAACCTGGCCCTGCTGCAGCATTACGAAACATGACAGAAAAAAAGAAA
>JAIVWI010000063.1:0-2936 GCA_048636595.1 Oceanospirillum sp.
TTATATAAACCCTATTGCAGCCACAAAAAAGGCCACCCGAAGGCAGCCTTTAAGCAGCATTAATTCTTTCACAATCAATGCTTTATAACTGGCGTCCCCTACCGGGTTCGAACCGGTGTTGCCGCCGTGAAAGGGCGGTGTCCTAGGCCTCTAGACGAAGGGGACAGGTGGTGGAGCTAGGCGGTCTCGAACCGCCGACCTCTACAATGCCATTGTAGCGCTCTCCCAGCTGAGCTATAGCCCCGGAAAGCCGACGAATATTACTGATTTGCACCCGGTGTGTCAATGTGCAAATCAGCTGATTGTTGCGTATACGGGAATATTACTTTTTTCGATGATGGAACTCTTCGCCGGCTTCATGGTAACTACACTGTGACCCTGTTTCAGCAGGTAATCCAGCCAGCGGTCCAGGGCGCGGTTACGGCGCCATGTCTGTTGCAGCAATTGTTTTGGTGGATAGGAGGGATGGGCGGTCCGGGTACAGCCCTGGCTGACATTAAATGAAGTCGCCTCGGCAACGTGCGCATCGTGATAGAAGCGGATGTGCGCATCCGGTGCATAGGTGCGGGCCTGCCCTTGCCTGAATTCGTACGTTAAACGGAGAAACGTGGTGTATTTATGCCGCTCAAGAATCTCAAGTCGAAGAATGGGGGAACCAGGTACACGCGAGACAAGGGAATCATGAAAGGCGACCTGATCCGGTATCAGCAAATGCAACTGGCGATAAATCTCCTCCTGCACATACTGCAGTCTTTTCAACTCCGGCCTTTTGCGCAGACCATTGGGTTGGCTCAAGGAAACCATGAAAAAAGCATATCACAGCAAGGAGCACGCTTGCGCGCGATTCGGCCCCCGGGGGCTCTTACAAATCAGGCCCACCACCAAGATCGCCCATGAACTGGCGATAGTAGCGCAACTCCTCGATGGACTCCCTGATGTCGGAAAGGGCCTCATGGCGATTCTCTTTGACCAACCCTTTCAGAATACCCGGTGACCACCGGGCAGCCAGTTCCTTGAGACTGCTGACATCCAGATTGCGGTAATGAAACCAGCGTTCCAGTTCCGGCATCAGGCGGTGCATAAAGCGCCGGTCCTGGCAAATACTGTTGCCGCATAAGGGTGAGCTGCCGAATTCTGTCCACTGTGCAAGAAAAGTCAATGTCCCCTGCTCTGCCTCATTCATGCTGGCCTTGCTATCGATTACCCGCTGCCAGAGGCCGGATGCCTGGTGGTGTTCCGTATTCCAGTTATCCATGGCCTGCAGCACCGGTTCCGGGTGCGTAATGGCAAAAACAGGCCCTTCCGCCAACTCATTCAAGTCCGAATCAGTGATAATCGTGGCGATCTCGATAATGGAATCCGTGTCCGTGTTCAGGCCTGTCATTTCCAGGTCCAGCCAGATCAGCCTTTGTTGTTTATCCTGCTGTTGTTTTATTTTGTCCATATCACTTAAAGTTTGCGCTATGCCCGTCACGGGTACAATAGCGGGTATGAATTTGATGTCACACAATATCCAGATCGCGAGGATTGCATTTTGACGCAAGCCGCACTCGTCCTGGTTTCCTATGGCGGTCAGGGCATGGTCGAGCTGGACAATGGCGATCGTCTTGACTGCAAATACCGCCGCTCTGTCGGCAGGCCTTATTGCGGAGACCGGGTAGAAATCCTGCGCGCGGATGAACAGTCTGCCGTGGTAACCCGCATCCTTCCCAGGGACAATGTATTCGTCCGTGCCGATGCCAGGCAACGCAAACAACCTATTGCCGCCAACCTTGACCAGGCATTGATTATCATCGCACCCCATCCTGCGCCAAGCCGCGACCTGGTCGAGCGTTACCTGGTTGCCATTCATAGCCTGGGCATCCGGCCCGTGATTGTTCTCAACAAGGCAGAACTGATGCTGGAAAACGAGTACGATAACAATACTCCCCTGGGACGAATGGAAGGCTATCGGAAACTGGGTTACGAAGTCGTGCACACTTCCTGCAAGACAGCACCTGGAATCAGTTCCCTCAAAACCGTCCTTGAAAACAGGACCAGCATCCTGGTTGGCCAGTCCGGGGTCGGCAAATCATCCCTGGTCAACAGCCTGTTGCCGGACCTCGAACTCCAGACCGGCGCACTATCGCGCGCCACCGGGAAAGGCATCCACACCACCACGACAACCATCATGTACACCATGCCAGCCGGTGGCCGGCTGATCGATTCTCCAGGCGTTTGGGAATATGGGCTGTGGCAGATGGAACCTGGTGAACTGGCAAACGGTTTTATCGAATTTGAGCCCTTTCTGGGCCTGTGCAAGTTTAATGATTGCCGTCACGACCATGAGCCGCAATGCGCCATTCGTGAGGCTGCGGAGTCTGGCGCGATCTTCCCCTGGCGCTACCAGGCATATCTCAGATTGCTGAGTCAAAGTACGTGAAACTCCATATTTCCAACGCGTTACATGCTATATTTAATATCCCATTCAACTCTTAAAGGGAGACAGTGACATGACACGGATAGTTTTGACGCTGATGCTGGTTTTCTCAGCAGGCCTTGTACAACTCGGCATCGCTCAGGCGGACGTACTGTTGATTGAAGAAGTGCGCCAGTCTGATCGCATGGATCTGCCCGCAAATGGAATGAGCAAAGACGTGGTTCAAGCCAGGTTTGGTGAGCCCGCAGACAAACTCGCTGCTGTTGGTGATCCACCGATCACTCGCTGGAATTACGACAACTGGAGTGTCTATTTCGAATATGACCTCGTTTTGTTCACTGTTCTGCACAAAGGTGCGGTACTGGACAAGGCAAGCCAGACGGATTCCTGAATCATATACACGCTTCCCGTCATTCCGGAATGACGGGGGTGGCTAGTGCTCCTTCAAAGTGATAATTACGCGTTCAGCGAGTTGGGAAGTGGTTGGGCGCAAGGCACGTCTCGCCGGCAATGGCTG
>JAIVWI010000063.1:2946-15241 GCA_048636595.1 Oceanospirillum sp.
AGAGGCGCAACACCGCGAACGACCGCTTCCCAGCTCGCCCGAAGGGAGGCACCCAGATGTCCCAATACTGTGTTACAGCCCTTAAGAAGGACCAGGCCATTCTTTGCGGTCTGCGCCTTGTCTTGGAACATCTGGGTACCTCTGAACCCGCAATTATCACCTTGAAGGAGCACTAGGCCGATCCGGAATCATGCAGTTGGCGGTTTCTGGCCGAGTGGCACTGCCTTCTCTGGCCTGTATAAGGTATCCTTGCGCCCTTAATTTTGCAGGCGCGTTTTATGTCACAAGAAACTTCAGCGGAGATCACTCCCGACACCATTGAAAGTGAGCAGCCGTTACGGCATGTCCACCGTGATGGTGTGGAGTACACCATCATTGGCACGGCGCATGTATCCAGAGCCAGCGCGGAAGCGGTCAAAGAGATGGCTGAGTCCGGTGATTATGACGCCATTGCCGTCGAGCTGTGCCAGGCCCGCTACGACGCCCTGACCGCCGAGCGCAAGTGGACCGACCTCGACCTGTACAAAATCATCCGTCAAGGCAAAGCCGGACTGGTGATGGCCAATCTTGCCCTCAGCGCCTACCAACGGCGCATTGCCGATCAGTTTGGAATTGAACCCGGCGCTGAAATGAGAGCGGCGACTGTTGCGGCCAAGGAGCGTGATCTGCCTCTGCAACTCATCGACCGGGACCTGGCAACCACCCTGCGCAGAAGTTACGCCAATGTGCCCTGGTACAAGCGTTTGTACCTGATGGCCGGGCTTGCACTCGGTATGGTCAGTTCGGAAGAAATCGACGAGGAGGCGATCGAAAAGCTCAAGGAAGGCGACATACTCGAGTCCACTTTTACCGAGTTTGCAGAGCAATCCCCTGAACTGTTCGAGGCCTTGATCGCGGAACGGGACCGCTACATGGCTGCCCGCCTGCGGGAGGACAACATGGATTCCAGCGGCAGGAAAGTGCTGGTCGTCATCGGCGCCGGCCACATGGAAGGAATGGCGCATCATCTGGAAAGCGGAACTGCCTCCCCCCAAAGCGAGCGGGAAAGCCTGGACCGCATGCCCCCGCGTGCCAAATGGCCACGCGTGATTCCCTGGGCCATCATGGTCCTGGTGCTGGCTGGTTTTGTCCTGGGTTTCTCGCGCAGCCCCGAACTGGGTTGGAAACTGGTTTTCTTCTGGGTTGCGATCAACGGCGGACTGGCCGCACTGGGCGCCCTGATTGCACGGGGACATCCACTGACCATACTCAGCGCAGTCGTGGCGGCGCCGCTGACCTCTCTCAATCCGACGATTGCCGCCGGGATGGTCACCGGCCTGGTGGAATCCTGGATCCGGAAACCCCGCGTGTCTGACCTGGAGAACCTGAGATTCGACATCACTTCGCTCAAAGGCTGGTTTCGCAACCCGGCCACGCGTATTTTGCTGGTATTCTTTCTGTCCAACCTGGGGTCCGCAATCGGCACCTGGGTGGCAGGCTTCAAAATAATCGAAGCACTGAGCTGACGAATCACGGGTATTCCTGAAATGCATATTGGCCCCTACCACATAGAAAATCCGTTGGCGCTGGCGCCGATGGTCGGTATAACGGATAAGTTTTTCCGTACCTTGTGCCGGGACCTGGGTGCGGGCTACGTGGTGTCTGAAATGCTCCCCGCCAACCCGGTCTTGAGAGAAACCGGCACATCACGCCTGCGTGGTGATTTTGAAGGTGAAGCAGCCCCCGTGGTCATACAGATCGCCGGCAGCGACCCGGACTGGATGGCCGATGAGGCCCGTTACAACGTGGATCGAGGGGCCCACATCATTGATATCAACATGGGTTGTCCGTCAAAAAAGGTGTGCAACAAGCTGGCGGGTTCTGCGCTGCTAACCTGCCCTGACCAGGTCAGCAGAATCCTCGATGCAGTCGTTTCAGCGGTCGAAGTGCCGGTGAGCCTGAAAATTCGTACCGGCCCGAATCCACATGAGCGCAACGGTGTTCTGATCGCAGAAATGGCGGAACAATCCGGTATTTCAGCTCTCGCTGTACATGGGCGGACACGATCCGACCGTTTCAACGGAGAAGCCGAATACGATACGATCCGTGAGATCTGCAGCCGTGTTTCCATCCCGGTTTTCGCCAATGGCGATATCGATACACCGCAAAAAGCGGCCGAAGTGCTCGAATACACAGGCGCAGATGGCCTGATGATCGGCAGGGCAGCGCAGGGAAACCCATGGATTTTCCGGGAAATCAGACACTACCTGGATACGGGAGAAATCCTGCCCGCACCGCAACCGCTCGAAGTGCTCGCAGTGATGGAACGGCTCCTTACCCAATTGCATCACTCCCATGGTGAATACCGGGGTGTACGTATCGCACGAAAACACATTGGGTGGTATCTGAAAGGTCGCCCGGATGCGCTTGAGACGCGGCAGAAGCTGATGCGTTGTGGAAACGCCAAAGACCAGTTTGACCTGTTGCGCGAATACTTTTTTGCGCAGGAACAGCGGCCGGGAACAAAAAAAGATGCAGCCAGGCTTGCCGCCTGACTGCAACGTGAACTGTAAGAGGTCCCTTGGGGCCGATAAATTCCAGAGCGTTCGGCCGCAAGCGACCTCTTACAGTGAACTCGATCGCTCAAAGAATCAGGACTTTTATATGAAAAATAAGAGACGGCCCGGATCAACAGCAACCGTGTTCACCTGCCTGTTGATGTTTATCGTCGTGTTTTTCTCCACGCCTGCGCTGGCACAGGATGCCCAAATTCCAGGAGCCGGAAGCTGGATATCCATCCTGCCTCCCCTGGTCGCTATCTTGCTGGCATTGACGCTGCGCCAGGTTATCCCGGCCCTGTTCGCGGGGGTCTGGCTGGGCGCCTGGGCGATTAACGGTTTTACGCTGGCGGGTCTGTGGTTTGGTTTACTGGAGTCTTTCCAGGTGCACATCCTGACTGCTTTCGCTGATCCGGACAGGGGCGCAATCATCCTCTTTTCACTGATGATCGGCGGTACGGTGGGGATCATTTCCCGCAACGGCGGTATGCAGGGTATCGTCAACCGGATTGTCGTCTGGGCGGACACGGCTAAGCGTGCATGCCTGGCAACCGCAGGTATGGGGCTTGCCATATTCTTTGACGACTACGCCAACACGCTGGTGGTCGGGAACACGATGCGGCCGGTCACGGACTCGATGAACGTTTCCCGCGCCAAGCTGGCCTATCTTGTCGACTCAACCGCAGCGCCCGTGGCCTGCCTGGCCCTGGTCACCACCTGGATCGGATACGAGGTCGGCCTGATTGGTGAATCCATCGCCCGCCTGCCTGACCTGCATGCAGAACCCTACCTGTTGTTCCTTTCCACCATTCCTTACAGTTTCTATCCCCTGCTGGCCATCGCTTTTGTGTTCATGGTGGCCTCGAGCGGGAAGGATTTCGGCCCGATGCTCAAGGCCGAAAAGAATGCCCGGGAAAACGGCACCGAAGACGTCGGACACCTGGATTCATCCATGGCGGACGACTGTGAGCCCATTGATGCGGTCGAAGGCAAACCCCAGCGCGCCATCAATGCCGCTTTGCCCATCCTGGTCCTGGTGGTGGGTGTCATGGCCAGCCTGTACGTGACCGGCAAAGCGGAGTTTGCTTCACCCGACGCCAGCCTCAAGGACATCATCGGCGCGGCTGATTCCTATAAGTCATTGATGTGGGGATCCCTGCTCGGCATGATGACCGCCGCAACCCTGACCCTGGTTCAGCGGATCATGACCCTGGAGGAAGTGGTCAATGCCTGGTACAAGGGAATGCGGGCGATGATCTATGCCATCATCATCCTGGTCCTGGCCTGGGCGCTCGGGGGGATCACGGACACCCTGGAAACGGCAAATTTCCTGGTTTCCATCCTGGGCGACACACTGCCAGTGGAATTGCTCCCTGCTCTCGTGTTCATCCTGGCGGCCGGTACCGCTTTTGCTACAGGTTCCAGTTGGGGAGCGATGGGCATCCTGGTGCCCCTGATCATCCCCCTGGCCTGGGCCGTCATGAAGGCCAACGGCATGTCCGGGCCGGAAGATATGCACCTGCTTTATTCATCCATTGCCGCGGTACTGGGCGGCAGCGTGTGGGGTGACCATTGCTCGCCCATTTCCGACACGACCATCCTGTCTTCGATGGCGTCCGGTTGTGACCATATCGAACACGTTCGCACCCAAATGCCCTATGCCCTGCTGGTAGGATTTGTTGCGATTGCGACCGGCTCCATTCCAGTTGCGTATGGCATGCCCTGGTGGATCGGTATTAGTTTGGGTGCTGGACTGCTTTACCTGGTGCTTCACCTGCGAGGTGAATCAGCACAAGTTCCATCGAATTGAGCCCCCTTAGCCCATTCCAGGCCAGGTTTAACAGCGATTCCGGCCAGGTGACAAGCTGGAGCGGGCTGCACGGCAGTTCGCTCGCCCTGGCCCTGCTAAGTGCGGCCCGCGCGCATCGTGGAATTACGCTGGTGGTTGCCCGTTCCAGTCACCAGTCGCAACTACTTGCCCGGGACCTTCAACTCTTATCTGTCAGCCCCTTGCCGGTGCTGCAGTTCCCTGATCACGAAACCCTGCCCTATGACCCGTTTTCCCCGCACCCGGACATCATTTCGCAACGGCTGAAAACGCTGGCGTCACTCGCCTCCTTGCAACAGGGCATCGTGCTGGTTCCGGTTTCATCACTGGCGCAACGTTTGCCGCCTGCTGAGTACATCCTGCAACGCAGTTTCAACCTTGTTGTCGGCCAAACTCTGGTCATGGATGAGTTTCGCCAGCGTTTATTGCATGCCGGTTACCAGGCTTCGGAGCAGGTTTACCAGGCGGGTCAATACGCCATACGCGGTTCTGTGCTGGACCTGTTCCCGGCGGGCAGTTCCTCGCCCTTCCGGCTGGATCTGTTTGACGAGGAAATCGACAGCATCCGCAAGTTCGACCCGGAATCGCAACGATCCACCGGTAAGGTCGAGCAGATCGCCCTGCTTCCAGCGCGGGAGTACCCTTGCGATGAATCCGCCCTTGACGACTTCCGACGCGCATTCAGATATCGCTTCGATGTCGACACACGGCGTGTCACGTTTTACCAGGACCTGCGTTCAGGCATTCATCCGCAGGGTCTGGAACAGTATCTGCCCCTGTTTTACCAGGAGACATCCTGCCTGCTGGATTACCTGCCCGGGCCGCCTCAACTGGTCCTGCAGGATGAAGTATTCAGGGCGGCCGAAGACCAGGCCCGCAGAACCCATGAGCGCTGGGAACAGCGCCGGCACGATATCGAGCGGCCCGTGCTGGATCCGGAAGAACTGTTTTTCATGCCGGAACAGCTTCGCCAGCGTCTCGAGACTTTCAGCACGGTCCATTTGCTTGATCCAGGCAACTCCAGCCGTTCCAATCCCCTGTTCATAAGCGAACCCGCGCCCGATGTTCACATTCATGAGCGGGGCAAGTCTGCAGCCTCTGACCTGGTCGAATTCACGGAATCATTCGGCGGGAGAATCCTGTTCGCCGCCGATACACCGGGCCGGCGTGAAGTATTGAGGTCAACTCTCGCGGCATTCGGGGTCAAACCCCGCCTGTTTGAAACCTACGCGGATTTCCATGGCGAGGGTGCTCAACTGGGACTGGCCGTACTGCCTGTAGATGAAGGCTTTGTCATTCCGGGTGAACTGGCGTTAATTACTGAATCCCAGCTATTCGGTGGACGTTCCCGTCCCCGGGCGCAACGCGCGGTATCCGAGCGCGACCCGGAAACCATCATACGCAACCTGAACGACCTGACCAGCGGGGCACCGGTCGTTCATGAGGACCATGGCGTTGGTCGCTACCTTGGGCTGGAGACACTGGAAATCGACCAGCGCCGCGCCGAATTCCTGATGCTGGAATATGCCGCAGGCGATAAATTGTACGTACCGGTTACTTCTCTTCACCTGGTCAGCCGCTATACCGGAAGTGATCCCGAAACCGCACCTTTGCACCGCCTCGGCAGCCAGCAATGGGAAAAAGCCCGCCGCAAGGCCGCCAGGCAGGTACGGGACGTGGCCGTGGAACTGCTGGACCTGTACTCCAGACGCCAGGCAAGGAAAGGCTTTGCCTTCTCGCTCGATGAAAAACTCTATGCCGAGTTTTCATCCGGTTTTCCATTCGAAGAAACACCCGATCAACAGAGCGCCATCGATGCAGTCATTGGCGACCTCGTCTCCGACCTGCCCATGGACCGGGTTGTCTGTGGTGACGTGGGCTTTGGTAAAACCGAGGTTGCCTTGCGGGCAGCATTCATCGCGGTTCAGGCCGGGCGCCAGGTCGCCCTGCTGGTGCCGACGACCCTGCTGGCCCAACAACATTATTCAACCTTCACCGACCGTCTGGCGGACTGGCCGGTCAAGGTAGAGATGCTCTCCCGCTTTCGCACGGGAAAGCAGTCAAATGAGGTGCTCAAGTTACTCGCTAACGGCCAGGTGGATATCGTGATCGGAACCCACCGCCTGATCCAGAAGGATATCCGCTTCAAAAATCTCGGCCTGGTGATCATCGACGAAGAGCAGCGCTTCGGTGTGCAGCAAAAAGAACGCCTCAAGCAACTGCGCACCGAGGTTGACCTCCTCACCCTGACCGCCACGCCCATACCGCGCACGCTGAACATGGCCATGTCCGGCATCCGCGACCTGTCGATTATCGCCACGCCACCGGCCCGGCGCATGGCGGTCAAGACGCTGATTTCAGAATGGGACAGGGGCGTGATCCGCGAAGCCCTGCACCGGGAGATACAACGCGGCGGCCAGGTGTTTTTCCTGCACAACGAAGTCCGTTCCATCGAACGGATTGCCCGTGAAATACAGGAGTTGGCGCCCAATGCCCGCATGGCCATTGCGCACGGTCAAATGCGGGAGCGCGAACTGGAAACCGTGATGCTGGATTTCTACCGCCAGCGATTCAATATTTTGGTCTGCACCACGATCATAGAAAGTGGTCTCGATGTTCCGACCGCCAATACCATCGTGATCAACCGCGCGGACCGTTTCGGCCTGGCCCAGTTACACCAGTTGCGCGGGCGCGTAGGCCGTTCACACCACCGCGCATACGCCTACCTGATCGTCCCGGATAAGCGCAGCATGACCGCAGACGCACGTAAACGCCTGGAGGCCATCGCTTCACTAGAAGAACTCGGCGCCGGTTTTACCCTGGCGACCCATGACCTGGAAATTCGCGGCGCCGGCGAATTGCTTGGCGCTGAGCAGAGCGGCCAGATCAACCAGGTCGGTTTCAGCCTGTACAGCGATATGCTGGCCCGTGCGGTAGAAGCCTTGCGCAAAGGCGAAGACCCCGACCTCGAACAAGCAATACAGCGTGGCATAGATATTGAGCTCCACATTCCCGCCCTGATCCCTGACACCTACCTGGGAGATGTCCAGACGCGCCTGACGCTCTATAAACGCATTGCAAGCGCCCGGGACAGCGCGGCGTTGAGGGAGCTTCAAGTGGAAATGATCGACCGATTCGGTCTCCTGCCCGATCCGATAAAGAATCTCTTCGAAATTGCAGCCCTGAGACAGATTGCGGAACGTGTGGGCATCACCCGCCTGGATTTTGGCCCCCAGGGCGGACGCATGGAGTTTGCAGAAGACACCCACGCCAGGCCCGAAGCACTCATTCAACTCATCCAGGAACACAGCCTGGACTACCGGATGGATGGCCCACAGAAGCTGCGAATCCTGATGCAGGAAGAATCAGATACCAAAAGATTACTGGCGGCAACACATTTACTGACCCGGCTGGCCCCAAATGAATAACCACAATTAATCCTGTCCGTTGTGATCAGGCAGTGCAAGGCATAAACTCACGACCGGGGTCAAAGTAAGTTCCTTACTCTGACCCCATCAAATGGGCGGAGCGAGTCCAGTGATTGACACGCTGGACAAAAATGGGCGATAAACCCGACTGATACCGCTTCGCGCTCCGGACAATTATTTTTTCAAATAAAGTTTTATATATACATACATTACAATGGTATACAGAATATTCCTCATAACTATTCTAGTTATATTCGCTGTCCAGGGTATGGCCGGGGAAAAGCGTTACCGGGTAGAAATAATTGTTCTCACCCACTTGCGGCATGAAGCAGTACCAGCGGATGCTGAATCGTTGCGTGATTTTTCAGGCTCCCTGGATTTTCTGGCGGCCAAAATTGACGAAGATGAAGAAGAAGATGGCGAAGGCAAAAATCGCGAGGACCGGCAGGATGATGTCGTGGGTGCGGAACTGTTTCAGGAAACCGGCCCTGAATTACTCCCCGATGAAGACCAGCCGGAAGATCCATGGGCTGACGTAATTGCCGTAGAGGATATGAGCGATGTGATGCGTGAAACGTGGCGGCGCTTGCGCTTGAGCGCTCCATTCCGGCCGGAGCAATACCTGTCATGGGAGCAAAGCGCCAACGAACCCTTCCCCTCGCTCAGAATCCACGACCCGGAAGTGCTCCTGATTGAAAATTCCTGCACTGTTTTACAAGAAACCCTGGCAGCTGAGGCCAGTGAAGATCTGGATAGCCCTTTTGTTTTTACCGACCAGGGCAACATACTGCCGGGGCATGCCATGGAAAACGCCGCAGAGGAGGCAGAACTGCCTGATCCAATCCTTTTCTACCGGATCGACGGTACGGTAATGCTCAGGCGATCACGATTTCTTCACCTGGACATCGATATTGAACTGCGCCAGGCGACCTTTTATGAACCGCCACCGCCATTAACCCCACTTCTTGGTGGTGAAAGCGAATTGGACGAGACGGGTGAGCCGGAACTGCCTCTTGCCCCCTCCTTCCTCATCCACCACCTCGAACAAAGCCGCCAGGTAAAATCACGACGCATGGAATACTTCGACAGCCCCGTCCTCGGTGTGCTCGCGTGGATTACCCCTTTCGAGGCTGAAGATGAGGCGGAAAGTCTTTCTGATTGAGCCTGTGAATTTATCCGCTGAGGACGCCAAATATGTAAGCATGCTGGCTAAGGCTGGAAGCATGCGGCGAATCGGATTAGGCTTGTCTCTGAATCATTCGGTAAAAGGGAGTCTCTGAACCGTGAAATTTGAAAAAGTGGTGTTCGCGTTCTTTATCGTGCTCGCACTCACCCTGAACTTTGGTTTCTTCCTGGGCGATATAGACAACCCGGAACATCACCACGCCTTCGAGCTTGCTGGCGCGCTGGCTGTCAGCCTGATTGCCACCGTGATCAAATTCGGCGACCGGTCCCAAATGGGCTCCGTGTTGCTGGCGACCAGCCTGGTTGCGGACCTGCAACTGTTGATTGCGGCCTTTATCTGGGGTTATTCATCCTACGTCAGCGAAGCCGGTGTCACCTCAGAAATTATTTCCAGCGTGGTCTCGTTGTCGGGTGGGGCTTTACTGGCCAACCTGGTTTCAGTAACCATCCTGGTGGCTGAAACCATTACCATCCGGCGTTAATGGACAACATCATCTGGCTAACCATGCGGCGTATGCGTACGCCGCTTATTGTCATGATCCTGGTGTATGCTCTGTCCGTTTTTGGCATGGTGATGATTCCAGGCCAGGACGAAGCCGGCCGGGCCGTCCATGTGAATTTCCTGGATGCTTCTTATTTTATCGCCATCATGGCCACCACGATCGGCTTCGGAGAAATGCCGGTAGCATTTACCGATGCGCAACGTCTCTACGTTTTTATCATTCTGTTTCCCAACGTCATTGCATGGTTATATTCCATCGGCACGATTCTGAGCCTGTTTCTGGATTCGCAGTTCAGAGACGTGCTGAAACGCACTCGGTTCAAGCGCAAGATACGCTGGCTGGGGGGTTCTTATTACATCGTTTGCGGCTTTGGCAATACGGGCAGCATGATCGTGAATGGGCTGCTCAAGCGGGGAATCAACGCAGTGATCCTGGAACGGGAACGGGACATCATCCACGGCATGGAACTCAGTGATGACTTTTCGCACCTGCCGGCACTGGCAGGCGACGTGACGGACAGGCGCCTGCTCGAAATGGCCGGCCTGCATAGTTCAGGATGTCTCGGTGTCATGGCGATTACCAACAAAGATCATGTCAACCTGACGATTGCCATTACCTGCAAACTGTTGCGCCCTGAACTGCCGGTGTTCGCACGCAGCGAGACGCGCCGGGTCAGCGCCAACATGGCTTCATTCGGAACCGACTACAGGATAGACCCCTACACCATTTTCGCCGAACGTTTCTATCTTGCGCTGACTTCCCCCACCAAATACCTGGTTCAGGACTGGCTGATCAGCGTTCCAGGCAGTGAACTGCGAGCCGAATTGAAACCACCGGCCGGACGCTGGATCATCGCCGGCCTGGGCCGCTTTGGCTCACGTATTGCGCCACAACTGGACAAGGCAGGCTTGCCCTTCACCGTCATCGACGTGCATCCGGATCGCGTGGAGAATTGTGAAGACGCAGTACTCGGCCGTGGTACTGAAGCCCACACCCTGATGGAAGCCCGCGTGCAGGACGCCGTGGGTATTATCGCCGGCACAGGTGATGACGTTGACAATCTTTCCATCATCATGACCGCCCTGGAACTCAACCCGGACCTGTTCATCGTCGCAAGGCAGGAAAATCAACAAAATGACGAATTGTTTGACTCTTCCAGGGCCGACCTGGTTGCGCGGCGCAGCCTGATTGTCGCCAGGCGAATGCTCACGGTTGCCACGACGCCGTTGTTGCCCGTATTCCTGACCCACCTGGTCCATGAAGATGAAGCATTTACCGCCAGGTTGAAAGCCCGCCTGGAAGCAGTCCTGCATGGCCATGCCCCTAACCTTTGGACTGAAGAACTTTCAGCCGGCCACGCTGACGCAATCATCGCAGCAGCAAATGACGGTGTGGACATCCGCCTGGAACACATCACCTATAACCTTCGGATGGAAGACCCGGAGAGCCTGGAGTGCGTCTGCCTGCTGCTGGAACGCGGCGCATCACGCCTGTTTCTTCCTGGTCCAAAACAGGAATTACTCGCAGGTGACCGCCTGTTGTTCGCTGGAAGGGGCACGGCCCGCCGGGAGATGATCTGGAATCTCACTGAGCCCAGCGTCCTGATCGGATTCGCCACCGGCCGCCCCCAGGCCCGCGGCGCCGTCATGCGCTGGCTGGCCCGCAACGGCGTTGACTAGCTCTTCATGCTCTAATAATTAATCCGTGATGGCAAAGTGACTTCCATAAACTAAGTTACCAACCCGGAAATATTCAGCGTCTTCTGCGTCCTCAGCGGATTAAATGATATCGCTTAATTCGAAAGTGTCTGCGTCGGCCTGGAAGGGGAAATCGCGGCGGGTTTGTCTTAGTAGTTCGAGATCGAGGGTGACGGCTTGGGTGCATTCTTCACCCCCCAGGTCAGCGGCACTGGCGCCCAGAGGGTCGAAAACGACGCTCCTGCCCGGATATTCCAGACCGTTACCGTCCTTGCCGACCCGGTTGAGGCCGATGACCCAGGACTGGTTTTCGATGGCCCTTGCTTCGAGCAGGGCCAGCCAGTGGTGTACCCGCTTTGCGGGCCAGTTGGCGACCAGCAGCATCAGGTCGTAATCATCACGGTTGCGACACCATGCGGGGAAGCGCAGGTCGTAACAGATTTGCAGGCAGATTCGCCAGTCTCGGTAATTGACTACCAGCCGTGAGTTGCC
The DNA here is from genome assembly GCA_048636595.1 of Oceanospirillum sp. Taxonomy (GTDB): domain Bacteria; phylum Pseudomonadota; class Gammaproteobacteria; order Xanthomonadales; family SZUA-36; genus JAJRRA01. The sequence goes on from JAIVWI010000063.1 coordinate 14,617, forward strand.
TGGCGTATAACGCTTATTCTCGCCACCGAAGGCGAACAGGTGACGTTTATCGTAGTAAGAAACTTCAGCATCCGGGGTGACGAAAACCAGGCGGTTATAGCGATGCCCGTCTTCCATGATCACCACCGACCCGGCCACCGCTGAGCCGAATTCTTCAGCAACGGATTTCATCCAGGCCACGGAAGGGCCTTGCATATCTTCTGACGGAAGATCCGTATCTCCGAGGAAACCCGTGGTGAAAGTTTCAGGCAGGACCACCAAATCGAACACTTCGCCCGATTGCCCAACTGATTGGCGTACCAGGGAGTGCAGGTGCGTCCTGTTTTCCGCCGGATCTTTCCAGCGGATACGCGCCTGGACCAGTAATGTACGGAGAGAATCCATTGCCTGTTATTCTAACCGGAAATCTCACCGGCGCGCTCTCACTGTACCAGTGCGCTCTCACTGTAAGAGCGTCCTTGGGCGCGAATTGCTTTTGTTTATTAGACATAGTTTGTGATTGAATCGGTCGGCCGCAAGCGACCTCTTACAGTAGCGGTCGGACGCGAGCGATATCTTGTAAGAGATGGTATGGACCTCTCCCTTCTGAAAGATCCGTTAAGGATCACGGCCCATAATGGCCTTG
>JAIVWI010000064.1:0-15128 GCA_048636595.1 Oceanospirillum sp.
CGCCAGTCCATGTTCCTGATGTCGTCGCCCGGCTGATAATTTCTCGACTCCAGGAAGTCCACGCCACGGCCACGGAACCTCGATCGATATGCACCCGCCAGTGCCGAGGCCGCAGGCTGCCGCATCGGCAACCTGAGCGCGTGGCAACGCGGCCGCAATGAGATAAGCTCTGCCGCAGAAAGGTGAATGCCATCCCCGTCACGGGAAGGGGGACTGGCCGGAGTCATGGGACCGGAACCAATTCCAGCAGACGGTCGACCAGTTCATCGACGGTGACGCCATCCGCTTCCGCTTCGTAGGAAAGCAACACCCGGTGGCGCATGACATCGTGAATCATGGCGTGAATGTCATCCGGAGACGCATAGTCCCGGCCGTCCAGCCAGGCCCTCGCTCGCGAACAACGGTCAAGGCCGATGGTTGCCCTGGGGCTTGCTCCGTAACTGACCAGTTTTGACAGGTTCTTATCCCAACTGCCCGGATCACGGGTCGCCAGCACCAGTTGCACGATGTATTCCTGCAGGGCCGGTGCAAGGTACAGATCCAGTACGCCTCTCTGCGCACAAAATACCTGTTCCTGGGTCACCATCATGGCTGGCGCGGAAGTCTCTCCCAGTTCATCACGCGCCTGCTGGCGGGCCAGTTCGAGGATGAGTTGTTCCGACTCGGCGTCAGGGTAACCAATCGAAACCTGCATCAGGAAGCGGTCAAGCTGGGCTTCCGGCAGGGGGTAGGTGCCTTCCTGCTCAATCGGGTTCTGCGTGGCCATGACCAGGAATAATTTCGGCAGGCGATATGTAACGCGCCCCACCGTCACCTGGTGTTCACCCATTGCCTCCAACAGGGCAGACTGAACCTTGGCAGGCGCCCGGTTGACCTCATCCGCCAGGATCAGGTTATGAAAAATCGGTCCCTGCTGAAATTCGAAACTGCCTTCCTGCGGCCGGTAGATTTCAGTGCCGGTCAGGTCGGCCGGCAGCAAATCAGGCGTGAACTGAATGCGATGGAAGTCACCTTCGATCCGGTCTGCAACCACCTTGATCGCCGTAGTTTTAGCCAGCCCGGGAGCACCTTCAACCAGCAAATGTCCATTGCTGAGGAGGGCTATCAACAAGCGCTCCATCAACCGCTGCTGGCCGATGATCAGTTCATTAACCGTCTTGCTGAGGGATTTGAATGCTTCGTGAGCACCGGTCGCGGCACTCTCCTGCATCGCGGTATTATTCTCTTCTGGTTCCATAAAACAGGTCCTGCGTATAAGCCTCAAATACTGAAGCGGGAAGTATACAGATTAGTCGTTATTTCAGCGACGTTATGGTGTCTGAAATCCATCCATATCGGCAGTGTCATTGGTCATGAAAGCAGGACCACGCTTGTAAGAGGTCCCTTGGGGCCGAACTGCTTTGAGATTTGTCGGCCGCAAGCGACCTCTTACAGGTCGGCCCCAAGGGACCTCCTACATTTCCTGCGGGTCGATATCGATAGCCCACCGGGTTTTGCGCGAAGAAGGTAAATCACGCAGGCTCAGCAACCACTGGTCGATCTGTCTGTGCAGGCTGGACCGGCTGGGGCTGAGCAGAACCAGGTACATTCGTGAACGCCCCCCCATCCGTTCCATGATGGCCGGTATCGGCCCATGGGCAAGCGCCTCTCCTTGCGGAAACAATTCGATCGCTTCCTGCAAAAACTTTTCCACATCAGACCGTTCATGGGCGTCTGCGCGCAACAGCGCCTGGTAACCCGCGGGCGGAAGCCCCGCTAACTGGCGCTCCTCGAGCAACCATCGGGCATAAGCCTCGTAGCCACGGGTCAACAACAACTCAAGCGCCGGATGTTCCGGGTGCAGTGTTTGCAGGATCACGGTACCGGGCTTGTCCATCCGGCCCGCCCGCCCCGCGACCTGTTGCAACACCTGGCCCATGCGCTCGAGTGCACGGTAGTCCGAACTGTACAAAGCCTGGTCAACGTTGACGATGACTACCAGCGTTACCCTGGGGAAGTGATGGCCCTTGGCCAGCATCTGCGTACCCACCAGCAGACAGGCTTCACCCTTCATCACTTCCTCGAGTTGCATGGCCATCACGCCCTTGCCCCGGGTGCGGTCCCGGTCGAAGCGCAATACCGGAACTCCCGGGAATTGCTGCTCCAGGGCCTCTTCCAGTTGCTGGGTGCCCTCACCCGCCCCCATCAAGGCGTCCGCCCGGCAGTCGGGACACAACTCCGGCACCCTCCTCCGGGCGCCACAATGATGGCAGCACAACAGGCCGGCGCTGCGGTGCCAGGTCAGGCGTGCATCGCAACGGTCACAACTGCCGTACCAGCCACACTGCTGGCACATCAGTACCGGCGCGTATCCCCTGCGGTTGAGAAAAACCATGACCTGTTCTTCCCTTTCGATCGTATCACGCATGGCTTCGAGCGCCGTTGCGGACAAGCCATGGATAGTGTTCTGCTGGCGCAGGTCCAGCACGCGCCAACGCGGCAGGGTTGCAGAGGTCGCCCGCTCCCGCAAACGGTGCCAGGCATACTTGCCGGCAAAGGCATTGTTCAGTGATTCCAGCGACGGGGTGGCGCTGCCCAGCACCACGGGGATGTTCAGGTCCGCTGCCCGCTTGATGGCAACGTCCCGGGCCGAGTAGCGAAAACCATCCTGTTGCTTGAATGAAGCATCGTGCTCTTCATCCAGGATGATCAGGCCCGCTTTGGGCATGGGCGTGAACAAGGCGGAACGCGTACCCACGATGAGATGAGCACGTCCGGCCCGGGCCGCTGCCCAGGCTTCCAGCCGCTGGCCCTGGCTCAGGCCGGAGTGGATCACTGCAGGCTCAAGTCCCAGGCGTTGCCTGAACCGCCTGAGCAGTTGCGGTGTCAATCCAATTTCCGGAACCAGGACCAGCACCTGCCTGCCCCTGGCCAGCACCTCCTCCATCAAGCTCATGTAGACTTCGGTCTTGCCGCTACCGGTGATTCCGTCGAGCAAATGACAATGAAAGTGCCGCAGGTCCTGTGATATTTTTTCAACGGCTTTTTGTTGCCCGTCCGTCAGTTGTGGTCCGGGTGCAAAAACCGGTGGATCCGTTGATGCGGGGCGCTCCTCTACCCAGCCCTGCTCCATGAGCCGGGCCAGTGTTTTCCGCCACTGGCTCCCGATCCCCGATAACGCTTCTGCGGCTCTCGCCCCCGCCGCCAGCGCTTCGAGCATGCGGTACTGCGTCTTTTGCCTGCCCGCTGGCTGCTCCAGCCGTTCCCGGCCGGCCGGGGTGAGGAAATAATGGACGGGTGGCGCCGGCAATTTACCCTCCGCCTTGCGCAACGCCGGCGGCAGCGCACTCAGAACCACTTCACCGGGTGCATGTTTATAGTACTTCCAGCACCACTCAAGCAGTTCGAGCAAATCGGAGTGCAGCAGCGGCTCGGATTGATCCAGGGGCCGGACAATCCGCAGCAGCCGTTTTGGCGGTAACTTGCTCTCTGTGGCATGCCCCATGACCATGCCCACCAGCTTCCGGCGCCCGAAGGGAACCAGCACCCGCGAACCCACCGGTGTCAGTGAGCCGTCTTCCGTCTGGAGATAATCAAACAGTTGAGGCAGTGGAACCGGGAGCGCGACCTTGATTATGGGGTGGTGAATCATGCGGCAATATTCGGTAAATCACTCATGTTAAATTTGTTCCGGCCGGATTCACTCTGCAACCTCACCCGGTAAATTGGCTATTCCATTAAGGGAATGCCTTCGGTGATTTTCATGTCAATCATCGAATCCATGCGGTTCTCGATCTGCATCAGGCGCACGACCTTGGTTTGGGGAAGAATCCTGCGGAACTTCCGGACGTATTTTTCCTTGACCCTGATGACTTCTTTTTCGGTAGTGAAGTACTGGTCCAGTAACTGTTTTGCCTTGCCCTCGCTCATGGAATCGTGGTGATCGACATAGTCCACGATTATGGCCAGCCGTTTGTCACCCACCCTGGCCATGGCCCCGCGGTATTCGCGGTAGAGCGGCCAGAATTTCTCTTTTTCCTCTTGCGTAAACTTCATGTTGTACGCAAGCGCGGTGTTGCGCTTGTCATTGACCAGTTTGCGTGAAATATTGATTTCACGTTGCTTCTGTGGGGTCAGGGGTTGTTGTGCCATCAAGGGGCTGGCAACGACCAGGCAAAGTAATATGCAGGCTAGAGTTTTCATCCACGTATAATAACAAGTTTGGGGGTTCATATTGCATGTCTGCAAGTGCCAAATAGACTCATGAAAATGAATAAGAAAATTGCAGAATCATCCATTTTGAAAATGGGCCGCCAGGCCGGTGTCGGCCTGCACATCAGTTCGCTGCCGGGACCTCACGGTATTGGCGATATTGCTGACTGTGCCCTGTCCTTTCTCGACAAGATGATCGAGATGGAGCTCGGCGTGTGGCAATTCCTGCCAACCGGCCCGACTGCCTACGGCGACTCGCCTTACCAGCCCTTGTCCGCTTTTGCCGGTAATGCACTGCTGATCGGCCTGACGCCGCTGGTAAAACTTGGCTTGCTGGATGCAAGGGATCTGGCGTCGCTGGAAGCGCTGCCTCGTGATTTTGTGGATTACGGCCGGCTGATACCTGTTAAACGTGCCCTGTTGGCGAAAGCGGCGCGGCGGTTTTACCGCCAACCCGGTCATGGACTGCAGTCTGACTACGAAGATTTTCTCCATCGGAACAGCGAACACTGGCTCGATGACTACGCCCTGTTCCGCGTCCTCAAAACCATGCACGGTGAGCGCCCCTGGCCTGAATGGAACAAAGATTTCGTGCGCCGCACCCCGGCAGCGATTGCAAAAGTGCGGGATGAACACCGGGAAGCCATCGAGCGCATCCGGATCACCCAGTTCCTGTTCTCGGACCAGTGGAAAAAACTCAGGGCCACGGCCACCCGAAAGGGAATCTGCCTGTTTGGCGATATGCCGATCTACATCGCGTTGGACAGCGCGGATGCCTGGTCGCATCCTGAGATGTTGCTGATCGGCAAGGACGGTCAGCCTTCGCACATTGCCGGCGTCCCACCCGATTACTTCAGTGAAGACGGGCAGCTTTGGGGTAATCCTCTGTATGACTGGGCCTACCACGAACAAACCGGCTACCGCTGGTGGATTGACCGGATGAAACATGCGGCGAGCCTGAACGACCTGGTGCGCATCGATCATTTTCGCGGGTTCGAGTCGTACTGGTCCGTGCCCTTTGACTCCGAAACAGCCCGCAACGGCGAGTGGCTGCCTGGCCCCGGTGACGCATTGTTCGAGGCGCTTCAGACCTCATTGGGCGGTCTTCCGATTGTTGCGGAAGATTTGGGCGTGATCACTCCCGAGGTGGACCAACTGCGCCTCAATCACGGACTTCCCGGCATGATCGTATTGCAGTTCGAAGTGGGTGATCCGGAGTTCGACTTCAATCTGATTGAGCGGAACAGCGTGTGCTACACCGGCACGCATGATAACGACACCACGGTCGGCTGGTTTCACGGCACCGGTAAAGACACCCGCACCGAAAAGGAAGTCTTGAGTACGCAGAGAATGGCTCTGAAAATCACCGGTGGTGCAGAAAAGACCATTCACCTGGACATGATCCGCCTGGCGTTTTCGAGCAATGCTGGCCTGGCAATGGCGCCGATGCAGGACTACCTGGGCCTGGGATCTGACGCGAGGCTGAACATTCCCGGAACGACATTGAACAACTGGCGCTGGCGCCTGCACTCCGACCAGTTGCATCCGGAATTTCTGGAGTCGACAGGCGCGATGGTGGCGGAGGCTTCACGCGCACGGTCAATGCAATCAGACCAGACAAGCTCCTGCTGTGAGTATGCTAATGTAAGCAACCCACATTAGAGCTCTTCTTGATTTGTCCTCTGCTTCAATAAGCCGCCACCGTATCCTGTACATGCTCGGCCTGATCCTGGCGGGCGAGGCAGTGTACGCCCTCCCCTTTCACGTGACGCGTTTTTTCCGCCCGACCGCACTCGAAGTCTTTAACCTGACCAATACCGAGCTTGGCACTGCGCAGGCGGTTTATGGTGTTGTCGCCATGTTGGCCTATTTTCCGGGTGGCCCGCTGGCAGACCGCTTCCCTGCACGCAAACTGCTGGCGCTGTCGCTTTGGTCAACGGCGGCAGGCGGCTTGTATATGGCCACACTGCCAGGTTATCGCGGAGTGCTCCTCGTGTGGGGTTTCTTCGGTATTACCACGATTCTGCTGTTCTGGGCAGCGTTGATACGAGCAACCCGGGATTGGGGCGGAACCGATGAACAGGGGCGGGCCTATGGACTGCTGGATGGCGGGCGCGGCCTGTTGGCAGCGGTGCTGGCGACGATCGGCGCAGGCCTTTTTGGCCTGATGTTTCCCGAGGGCTATGCGGCCGCCAATTTCGAAGACAAGCAGGAGGCGCTGCGGCTGATCATCCTGGGTTACACCACCGTCACAGCTGCCGCTGGCGTATTTGTCTGGTTCGTGCTGTCCGACGGACATCCCAGCGGTCAGCCGGGCCTTGAAGAATGGCGACCGGCCACCGAAAGTACCTGGACACACATCAAGCGCGTCATGCGGATACCCGCAGTCTGGCTTACATCCATTATCGTGGTCTGCGCCTACGTCGGGTTCAAGGGTTTCGACAACTATTCGCTGTACGCCGTTGAAGGGTTCGGCATGGGCGAGGTCGAGGCCGCACGTATCGCTGCGATCGGCGCCTGGATGCGGCCTGTCGCAGCACTGGGCGCCGGCTTCCTGGGTGACCGGTTCCTGGTTTCGCGCATGACCGTGGTCTGCTTCGCTGTTCTGCTGGCTTCGCAGCTGTTTTTTGCGCTTCACACGCCCCTGCCGGGAACCGCCTGGGTGCTTCTGTTTAACATCCTTATCGGCAGTTCAGCCATTTTCGGACTCCGCGCCCTGTATTTCGCCCTGTTCGAGGAGGCGAAGGTGCCAACAGCCGTGACCGGAACAGCGGTTGGCCTGGTGTCCGTTCTGGGCTATACCCCTGATATTTTCGTCAGTTATGCCGGCGGTGTCCTGCTGGATCGATCACCCGGCCTGGCCGGTCACCAGCACTACTTCTTTTTCCTTGCCGCCTTCGCGGCGATCGGCCTGCTTGTCAGCTTCATCCTGATGCGCAGGTTGCATAAGTGATTTTTGGTTATGATGGGACTTCCATGGTGCTTATGCGGAGCGGCTTTCCTTGAAAAAATTTGTGCTTGTTCTCATTGCGGCCTTTCTTTGTTCACTGGCAGAAGCCAAAGAACCCCTGTTGTTGAGTAACGATTCCTGGCCGCCCTTCATAATCGAAGGCAGCGAACAGGGAACCGCCGAGATGCTTGTCTGCCAGGCCCTCGAACGGTCAGGCTGGCCATGCACAGTAAAGGTAGGTAACTGGGAAACCGTGCTCAACGAAGCCAGGATCGGGGCAATCGACGGCATTGCCGCCGCCTGGCGCACACCGGACCGTGAAAGCTACCTGTTATTCTCGGAGCCTTACCTGACCAATCGCATCGTGCCGGTCGTCAATAGCAAGCATCCCGCAGACGTTAAATCCATAGCGGACCTTGCAGGATTGCGCGTTGCAATGGTGGCCAATTATGCCTACGGCGACGAAATCACGGCCGCGGCCCCGGGTTTTAAAGTTATCGATGCCAAAAATTCGAAAGAAGCCATCAAGGCTGTACGCAACGGCGCAGCAGATGTAGCCCTGGTTGACGAACTGGTCGCGCGCCATGAACTGGACACATCCGAAGTGGCGGGAGTGACGGTGACTGATTCAGTGCTTGCCTTCAGAAGCCTGCATTTCGCCGTTTCCAGGCAAAACCCGCTGGCAGAAGTGATCATTGATGATTTTCACCGCGCTTACAAGCTGATGCTTGCAGACGGTACGGTCAACGAAATCCTGAATATCAACTGGCTGGCCACCGACTTCGGCCAGTCCGGCAAAATAGACCTTGTGCTGCGCAGCGGGGTAAGCCTGGATGACTTGTCCTATCCTTCCGATGACGGCTCTGTCTATGCGCTGGAAAATTCGGAATACCAGTACATGCGCCAGAGAAGCTTCGATTCTTCCCGGGTCAATTACCAGGTGGAGGGTAAGTCCTATTCTTCCCTGCAGTCTGCACTGGAAGATGTTTTCGGCAAAGACACCGTGTGTAAACACAAGAATTTCACGTCACAATTCGATTGCAGCGACCTGTTCAAGAAACGCTAAGCGCCTTCATGCAATATGCGGCTTATGCCGTTGCACTTCCCGCAGTCATCGTGCGCAATTTGCCGGCGACATCCAAACTGCACAGGGAGTGAAAATAGGATTCGTACAGACCCTGGCGCTTGAACAACGGCGCAAGACTGTCCTTGTCCCAGAACATCAGTTTTGTTTCCCGCGCTGCGATGACATCCGCACTGACGGCATGATCACTCAGAAAGCTCAGTTCCCCGACGAAATGCCCCGGCCCCAATTCCGCGATCCCGGCGCCATTTTTGACCACTTTACAGCCCCCCTCCAGGATCAGGAACAAGCTTTGGTTTTGCGCTCCGTCCTCGAGCAGCACCTGCCCCGCTGCAACAGACATGCGTTTGGCGTATTTGAAAATGGGCCGTACTTCGTAGGGCTTCAGGTCAGAAAACTTGATCTCGTAAGCCAGGTCTTCGTCATCATCAAAATTCGTGGCGCGCATGGAAAACAGCAAGATCAACAGGTTGACCAGGTTCACCGCCAAAAAGCAGGCTTGCCAGAACAATGCGGACCATAACGGTTCAAGCTGGAAGTAGAAATAGGGAAAGGTGGAAATCGCCGCGATGATCGCCAGCACGCGCAACCAGACCATGCTGGTCAGCATGTACGAGATGACGTAAATGGAATTGGCGATAAAGAAAACGACCGTTTTGTCGGTCAGGAAGTCAAAGATCTGCATCAGGGGTTTACCCGTTTTAACAAGCACATGGGCCCATGATAACCCGTGAATACACGAACGCCCCGTCGATAATCATCGACAAGGCCCGACATATTCCGCACTATGTGCTTCCCGGGATCTTTCAACCATTATTGCTGAACAATTTTCAACTGCGACTGCGCCCAAAACCCCGCCCTGACGAAAGAGGAAACTCCCATGCATTCTGGCCACGAACATCTGCAACGATTCCCGTCGATTGGAAAAGACATCACTCGAGCCTTCCTCATCTGCCTGACCGGGGCAGTGTTGCTTTCCGCTTGTAATAAGCAGGAACCCGGTGAACAGTCCAGCACGCAAACACCAGCTACAACGAGCGCCCCGGCGCCACAGGCCGACCCGGTTGCCGCAGGCGTCGAGGCCATGACCGAAGCCGCTTATCGCCGCCATATTGAAATTCTCGCTTCCGACGAATTTGGCGGGCGGGCGCCGGCCTCGCCGGGAGAGGAACTCACCGTGGAATACCTCGTGCGGACCTTTGAGAGCCTGGGTCTTGAACCGGCCAATGGCGACAGCTTTACCCAGGACGTCCCCCTGGCCTGGGTAGAGGCCGTCAATAGTCCGGACCTGGTCATCAGTGGTGGCCAGGGAGAAGATCTCAAGCTGACCTACGGCACAGAGCAGGTAGTATGGACGCGGAAACAGTTGTCCGAGGCCGCCATCAGTGACTCTGAGTTGGTATTTGTCGGCTATGGCATCAATGCACCCGAACGCGACTGGAATGACTACGCGGGTGTTGATGTTGAAGGCAAAACGGTGGTCATCCTGGTCAACGACCCGGGCTACGCCACCCAGGACCCGGAACTTTTCAACGGTAACGCCATGACCTACTACGGCCGCTGGGATTACAAATTTGGCGAAGCTGCCCGCCAGGGCGCTGCCGGCGCGATCATGGTGCACGATACGCTGCCTGCAGCCTATCCGTGGTCCACCGTAACCAATAGCTGGACCGGACCTCAATTCGACATGGTGCTCCCCGACCAGGGCGCGTCGCTGGCGTCGGTGGAAGGCTGGATAACCCGTGACAGTGCCGAAACCTTGTTCACCAAGGCTGGATTGAACCTGGATGAGATGTACGACAAGGCCCGCCAGCGCGGCTTCAGCGCCGTGCCCATGGGTTTGAATGCATCGGTAGCGTTGGTCAACGAAACTGAAGTAGTCAACTCACGCAATGTCGCCGCCATCCTGCGGGGCAGCGAAGCGCCGGATGAAATCTTCATCTACATGGCGCACTGGGATCATCTTGGAACGGATCCCAAACTAGAGGGAGACAAAATCTACAACGGGGCCCTGGACAATGCCAGCGGCACGGCGGCTTTGCTTGAATTGGCAAAGGCATATTCAACGCTGCCGCAAGCACCGCGGCGCAGTGTGCTTTTCCTGTCAGTGACGGCCGAAGAACAGGGCCTGCTGGGTTCGCTTTACTACGCAGCCAATCCCCTGTTTCCGCTGGCCAACACGGTGGGCGGGCTCAATATGGACGGCATGAATAATGTCGGGTCAACCCGTGATATCACGGTCGTTGGCCTGGGCATGAGTGATCTCGATGACTACCTGGCCGCTGCAGCGGCCGCACAGGAAAGGGTTGTGGAAGGCGACCGCGAAGCGGAGAAAGGCTATTACTACCGGTCTGACCACTTCGAACTGGCGAAAGAGGGTGTGCCCATGCTGTATCCGGGCGGTGGTTATGACGATCGTGAAAAAGGCCTGGCCTACGGCATGCAGAAAGCCGAAGAATACACCGCAGATCACTACCACCGGGTATCGGATGAATACGACCTCAGCTGGGATGTTAGCGGCGCCCTGGAAGACATGGAGATGTACTTCAAGACCGGACTGGACATTGCCAACAGTGAAGACTGGCCCAACTGGAAAGAAGGCACAGAATTCAAGGCGGCGCGGGACGCCCAGCGTGAAAATCGCTAATGTGCGCTACCAATTGCCAGTTATGGCAAGCACCGGACCGCTGTAGGTCATGTCTGCTTTACCTTTCCAGTCGGACTTGTCGACTTTGAGGTTGAGATTGAAATACTGCCAGGAGAGGTCAAAACCTACGTGGCGCCACGCCTGGTAGCTGACACCGACCGAGGTATTCCATAGTGTGCCGTCGTAGTCACCGATGTTTGCACTGATCCAGTCCACGCGCCCATGAAGCAACCAATTACGGGCCGGGGAAAAGTTGTACCAGGCGCCGATGTTGGGCAGTGGCTGGTTATCACCGACCTCCACACGCTGAAAATCGGTGGTTTCGTCATCGATTTTAACTTCACCCTCAATGTAAATATTCATATCGAGGTTGTGCAGACCAATGCCGGCGCCAAAGTCATTTCGATCATTCATGATGAAACTGCGCCCGATAAACACGCGGGCTACTGCCAGTTTCACACCGGACCCGACAAAAGTCCCTTCGCGAAAGGTGACGCCATCCCATTCAATATCCTCTGTGAGCACAGTTTCACCTGTGGCATCATTGCTGAAATACTGCCCCCACAGGGACCACCTTTTTTTCTTGCTGAACTTCCAGCGCAACTGGCCATTGATCAGGGTGCTGTGTTGGCTGACACCCAGGCTGTCCTCAAAATCAATGTCGTCTCCAGGGTCACCAATAACATCGGACTCAACCTTGAAAGCATTACTTGACCTGAATGCCCCGAGTGAAGCGGTAAATCGACCTGACAGAGCGGGGTGATAATCATAATCCTGCGCCAGCAGAACGCCGGGGGCCGATGACAAGATCATGGCGGACAGGCAAAAATACAGTCCTTTCTTCATGTCGGTTCCTCTGAATCTATTTCAATCTCGGACACGCAGTTTAACCCATCAGGCCGATGAGCTTTATCAAATATCGGTTTGTCAAATGGAGTCTGAGTAAAAACTATTTAACCACGGCTGAAACAGCTAATGGGTGACCCCATATATTCATCGGTCCGGCAGTAAAATTATCGGCCCAATACGTTGATATGCAACATGCCGCCGCGATATGATGGCGCCATTCAAACTAAACAAGACAGGTAAAGAATATGGCTACGACGTTTGAGGCTGTAGCAGAAATAATAGCCGACACCAGCGACATTCCGCTGGAAGAGATCACACCCGAAAAGAACGCTTTCACCGATCTTGGCATCGACAGCCTTGATTTTCTGGATATCGCTTTCGCCATCGACAAACATTTCGGCATCAAAATTCCGTTGGAACAATGGACTGAAGAGCTGAATGAAAACAATGCGGACGTTGATGAGTATTTCGTGTTGAGCAAATTGTGCGAGCGGATTGACGAAATCATCGCGGCCAAAGACGCCTAGACCAAAGACGCTTCGGCCAAAGTTTCCCCATGCTCCTTGAGTATTTCCAGATGATCGACACCGTCGAGGAGCTTGATCCGGACAACGGTAACATTGTCGCGCGGGCAGATGTGCCTATGGAAAGCCCTGTTTTCGAAGGACATTTTCCCGGCTCGCCCCTGGTGCCGGGTGTGTTGCTCATCGAAACCATGGCGCAGGCGTCCGGCTTTATGCTTTTGTCCCGTCTCAAATTTGAAAAGATGCCGTTCCTGGTCAATGTCACCAGCGCCAAATTGCGGACCTTTGTTGAGCCCGGTGCAGTTCTGCGCGTTGAGGCGCAACTGGAGCATGACGGCTCCGGTTTTGCAGCAACCCAGGCGCGAATTTTTCGCGACGGCAAGAAGATATGCGACAGCAAGCTGATGTTCCGGATCATGCCGTTTCCAAATGACGCGCTGAAAGACAATATGCTCGATCGATTCAGCCAGATAAGCCGTTCATCGGCAGAGTGACATCTTGAGTATCGATAAATCAGAAGTTTGGGTCACCGGCATCGGATTGGTCAGTTCTTTGGGCGAAGGTCTTGAGACCCATTGGGCGCAACTGACTTCCGGCGAAATACCCGTGCCCTCGGTCGATACCGAGAATCAGGCGCCCTACCTCGTTCATCCGATTGTCGATTTTGACATAGCGGCGCAAATCCCCAAACGCAGCGATCAGCGCCAGATGGGGCGCTGGCAGCACCTTGGCGCCTACGCCGCCGGTCTGGCCCTGGATGATGCAGGCATTGCCCACAATCCCGATTTGCTGGCCGCAACCAACCTGATCGTCGCCGCTGATGGTGGTGAACGTGACCTGGAGGCTGACGAAACGATAATAGAGCAACTCGGCAAGTCCGATAATCCGGGTGCTCAACTGAATGCTTCGTTAATGACCGAGCTGCGCCCAACCTTGTTCCTGGCGCAACTTTCAAACCTGATGGCCGGCAATATTTCCATTGTCCACGGCGTCACCGATTCTTCACGCACCTTCATGGGCGAGGAAATGGCCGGCGTGTCCGCGATCGAGACAGCCGTTGCACAAATCCAGCACGATCAAGGGGACGTTTTCCTGGTCGGTGGCGCCTACATCGCTGAACGAGCGGATATGACCATGCTGATGGAGTTTGGTCACACGCTCTGGCAAGGGGACTACGGACCGGTCTGGTCACGCGAGGACAGTGACGGCGGCATGATCATGGGTAGTGCCGGTGCATTTCTTGTCCTGGAGTCACGGGAACATGCCCAGGCACGCGGCGCCAGGCCCTATGCACGGATAAACAAGGTTGTTTCTGACCGTTGCAACCGGCAAGCGGGTGCAGCACGCAAAGTCGCAGACGGCTTGCTGGAGCGGGTTGCTGATCAAATCCCGAAGGGGCCATTAGCAGTATTGTCGGGATGCAGCGGAGTGCAACCTCAACTCAGCGAAGAACACGATTTCCTGAATGATCTGTCGGACCGTGGTTTCAGCCCGGCAATCCGGGGGGTGACGACCATACTGGGAAACACATTGGAAGCGCAATTTCCGGTCAACGTAGTTTTGGCGTCGCTGGCCATTTCCAAAGGAGCGTTTTTTGATCCTTTCGATAATTCCGGTGTTGAGCAGGAATATTCCGGCAGTCTTGAGCGTGTCCTGATCAGCAGCTGGGGTCATTGGCGCGGCGAAGGCCTTGCGCTGATAGACACGCCCGACGTGCCGTTGCGAGGTGGGAATTAACTTATGGCACAGACTGCAAAAGATCATATGGGCCGTCCGATTGTCGTGGTTACCGGAATCGGGATCGTCACCTCACTGGGTGAAGGCAAAGAGGACAACTGGCGTAACCTGACCTCAGGTGCGTCCGGCGTACGAACAATAGCCCGCTTTCCGACCGATGAACTGCGCACAAAGATTGCCGGCCTTATCGACTGGGAAGGCGAAGGCCAGTATTGCGCCCCGGTCCATTCGCTCACGCTGGCCAGGAAATCCGCTACCGAGGCGATCACCCAGTCGGCCATCGGCTCACGCGGATCATTTCCAGGCCCATTATTCGTTGCGGTTTCGCCTGCGGAAACCAATTGGGACCAGCGGATGGAGATTTATAACTCAGCGGCCCCGGCGAACAGCTCCGGCTATGACCGCCTGGTCAAGAATGTGGCGGCGGGTGATTATGCTCTTTACTATTCACTTTTTCAGTTCGGCAGCATCGCGGAACACCTGGCGGAGCAATTCGGAACCAGGGGCCAGCCGATTTCATTGACAACCGCCTGCGCCTCCGGCGCGACCTCCGTGCAACTGGGGGTCGAGGCGATACGCCGTGGTGACACCGATGCCGCCCTTTGTATCGGCACCGACGGTGAAATTTGCGAGGAAATGGTGGTTCGTTTTAATCTGCTGTCCGCTCTTTCCACCCACAACGAAGACCCGCAAGGCGCGTCCAAGCCTTTTTCCAAGGCCCGGGACGGTTTCGTCATGGCCGAGGGCTCGGCCACGCTGGTACTGGAGTCTTATGAAGCCGCCAAAGCGCGTGGCGCGAAAATCCTGGGTGTTGTGCGCGGCACTGGCGAGCGGGCCGATACCTTCCACCGCACCCGCTCCAAACCGGACGGGTCTGCCATTATTGATACGATAGAGCGTTCGCTGGCCGATGCCGGCATGTCGCCGGAAGAAATCGACTACATCAACGCCCACGGCACCAGCACGCCGGAAAACGACAAAATGGAATATCTCGCCTTGTCTGAAGCCCTTGGCAGCCATTTGGACGGCACACCCATCAGCTCCAACAAATCAATGATCGGTCACACGCTGAGCGCGGCGGGTACCATTGAGGCGGCAATTTCGCTGTTGACGATCCATGCCGGTGTCATTCCACCGACCATTAAT
>JAIVWI010000065.1:0-15057 GCA_048636595.1 Oceanospirillum sp.
CGCTGATGGATGCGGGTGTCCCGGTCAAGGCGCCGGTGGCCGGTATCGCCATGGGCCTGATCAAGGAAGGTGACCGTTTCGCCGTGCTGTCCGACATCCTGGGCGACGAGGATCACCTCGGCGACATGGATTTCAAGGTGGCTGGCACTGAAGAGGGCATTACCGCCCTGCAGATGGACATCAAGATTGAAGGCATCAACGCGGAAATCATGCAGATCGCTCTGGCGCAGGCCAGAGATGGTCGTAATTTCATCCTGGGTGAAATGAACAAGGTGCTTGACAAGCCACGCTCTGAAATGTCCGAGTATGCCCCGCGCCTGATGACGATCAAGGTTCACCCGGACAAGATCCGCGACGTGATCGGCAAGGGTGGTGTCACCATTCGCTCCATCACCGAAGAAACGGGTTGTACCATCGACATTGCCGACGACGGAACCATTACCATCGCCTCGGTCAACAAGGAAGCAGCCGACGATGCCCGCAAGCGCATCGAGCAGATTACAGCCGACATCGAGCCGGGCCAGGTGTTCGAAGGCAAGGTGATCAAGATCATGAATTTCGGCGCATTCGTTACGCTGACTCCGGGCCGCGACGGCCTGGTGCACATCTCGCAGCTCTCCGAAGAGCGTGTGGAGAATGTCACCGACGTGGTTTCCGAAGGCCAGATGGTCAAGGTCAAGGTACTGGAAGTCGACAAGCAGGGGCGTATCCGCCTCAGCATGAAGGCGGTCGGCGCAGACGACTGATCAGGCTTTACGGCCAGTAAACAGAAACGGCGCTCATTGAGCGCCGTTTTTCATGTAAGAGCTCGCTCGCGGGCGAAAATCTCTAATACTGGTTTCAGAAATCAGCTGTAAATCAGCTTGCGGCTCAATCGGTCATATTTATCATCGGCAAATTAAGCCCCTGCTCTCGCGCACAATCAATCGCAGCCTCATAGCCCGCATCCGCATGGCGCATCACACCGGTGGCCGGGTCGTTCCACAGTACGCGTTCAATCCGTTTTGCAGCTGCGTCGGTGCCATCGCAGACGATGACCAGACCGGCGTGCTGAGCGAAGCCCATGCCCACACCACCACCGTGGTGAAAGCTGACCCAGGTGGCGCCGCTGGCCGTGTTCAAAAGCGCATTAAGCAGCGGCCAGTCGGAGACTGCGTCGGAACCGTCTTTCATCGCCTCGGTCTCACGGTTGGGACTGGCGACGGAACCGGAATCCAGGTGGTCCCTCCCGATCACGACCGGTGCTTTCAGTTCGCCGCTGGCGACCATCTCGTTGAAAGCCAGTCCCAGCCTGTGGCGCTGTCCCAAACCAACCCAGCAAATGCGCGAGGGCAGCCCCTGGAACTGGATCCGCTCGCGGGCCAGGTCCAGCCAGTTGTGCAGGTGGGTGTCGTCGGGGATCAGTTCCTTGACCTTCGCATCGGTTTTATAGATATCTTCCGGGTCGCCGGACAGCGCCACCCAGCGGAAAGGGCCGATACCACGGCAGAACAGCGGGCGTACATAGGCAGGCACAAAGCCTGGGAAATCAAAGGCATTTTCAACACCTTCTTCCAGGGCTACCTGGCGGATATTGTTGCCGTAGTCAAAGGTGTGAACGCCCATTTGCTGAAAGTCCAGCATCGCACGGACGTGGACCGCCATTGATGCCCTGGCTGCCTTGATAACAGCGGCCTGGTCACTCTCGCGTTTATCCTCCCACTCCGCCACGGTCCAGCCGATGGGAAGGTAGCCATTCAGCGGGTCATGGGCTGAAGTCTGGTCAGTCACCGCATCAGGCTTGATCCCACGCCTCACCATCTCGGGCAGAATTTCGCCGGCGTTGCCCAGTAGTCCGATGGAGATGGGTTTACCCGACTCCAGGGACTCGCTCAGCATGGCCATGGCTTCGTCCAGGCTGGTGGCCTTGCGATCGATATAGCCCGTGCGCAGGCGGAAGTCGATGCGGCTTTCCTGGCACTCCACGGCGATCATGGAAGCACCCGCCATGGTAGCGGCCAGGGGCTGGGCGCCGCCCATTCCCCCCAGGCCCGCCGTGAGTATCCACTTGCCGAACAGGTCGCCCCCGTAGTGTTGGCGCCCCATTTCCACAAAGGTCTCGTAGGTGCCCTGCACGATGCCCTGGCTGCCGATATAGATCCAGGAACCGGCCGTCATCTGGCCGAACATCATCAGGCCCTTCCTGTCCAGCTCGTTAAAGTGCTCCCAGGTGGCCCAGTGCGGCACCAGGTTGGAGTTGGCGATCAGCACCCGGGGGGCATCGGCGTGCGTCTTGAAGACCCCCACCGGCTTGCCCGACTGGATCAGCAGCGTTTCGTCGTCTTCCAGTTCCCTGAGGGTTTTGACGATCATGTCGTAACATTCCCAGTTACGGGCGGCGCGGCCGATACCGCCGTAGATAACCAGCGATTGAGGGTTCTCGGCCACATCGGGGTCGAGATTGTTCATCAACATTCGTAGCGGCGCCTCGGTCAGCCAGCTCTTGGCGGAGAGTTCGGTGCCGTGGGGGGCACGGATGACGCGGGTAGTATCGAGACGACTGTCAGTCATATGCATTTACCTCGTTAATACAGGATTATATATGGCAACAAACGGTAATGATTATTGCATCTTTTCAAGGACAGAATGTGACCTGGATTACTGCAGATGCATTGCATGACTTTAGGAATATGTACCGGGAGCTTTTCCTTCGATAAAATGCTGTCCAATCACTGTAAATCAGATTTAATGACAGACTGCGGAGAAAATTGATGCGTGTATTTAAAAAAATTCTGAAGGCAGGCGGCATACTTTTAGGGACTATTGTGATCGTGTCCGGTCTTTTCCTGGCCCATACCTGGTACTTCAAACCGGTCAGTATCAACCTGTTCTTCGGGCGCACCATGTTGCAGATCATGCTGGAAAGCCCGGAGTTGCTCAGCATGCTGCATGTACTCGAGCCTTTCGGCATCAAGGGCCATAATGCAAAACTGGATGATGAAAGCCTGGCCGCCGGAGACCATTTTTTCGGGCAGTTGAAAGATGCACACCGAGTACTCCTGAGCTACCAGGACGACGATCTGAGCGATGCGGACCTGATGTCCAAGCGCATTGCCCAGAGTATGCTGGGCATGATTGTTGAGGGTGAGAAATTCCGCTTCCACACCTTCCCGGTCAACCAGATGATGGGTGTTCAGAGTGGATTTCCTTCATTCATGGAGTCCACCCACCAGGTGCACAGCGTTCGTGATGCACAGGACTATGTCAGCCGGCTGAACGCAGTCGGGACACAGTTTGACCAGGTGCTTGAAGGTCTGCGTCACCGGCAGGAACTCGGTATTCATCCTCCTCAGTTTGTCGTCACCAAGGTTCTGGAGGAGATGCAGAATTTCGTAGATACCCCGGCCGAAGAAAACATCCTGATGGTGGCGCTTATGGATAAAATGAAAGAAGCCGGCCTGCCGGAGGATGAGCAAAAACGACTTGCCCTGGAAGCCAGGGAGGCGATTGAAACTACAGCCTATCCCGCTTACGGACGCCTGATCGATTTTTTCGAAGTGCTGGATGAAGAAGTGGAGGGTAATTACGGTGCATGGAGCCTGCCGGATGGTGAAGAATATTACCGCCTGGCGCTAAGGTTGTTTACTACGACCGATTACACGCCTGAATTTATTCACCAAATGGGCCTGGCTGAAATTGACCGGATTCAGGCTGAAATACTGGCTATCCTGGAGTCTGAAGGCTGGGACGTTTCGTCCGGGTTTTCAGCGGCCATCGAAGAAATGTCTGAAAATCCGATGTTCTATTATTCGGACAGCGGGGAGGGCCGTGATCAGATACTGGCTGACTACCAGGCCATGATCGATGAAATTTCCGAAGGGCTGGAACCTTACTTCGACGTGATGCCCGAATCCGGTGTCGAAGTCCAGCGCGTACCGGAGTTCAAGCAAAAAACATCACCCGGTGGGTACTATAATCCGCCGGCGATGGACGGTTCGAGGCCGGGTGTATTCTATGCCAATTTGTACGACATCAAGGCCACACCGAAATACAGCATGAGGACGCTGGCGTACCACGAAGCCATTCCAGGACACCATTTCCAGCTGGCCATCCAGCAGCAACAGGACGACTTGCCTTTCTTCCGCCGCCTGGTGCCGTTCACGGCTTACGCAGAAGGCTGGGCGCTTTACGCAGAACAGCTGGCCTGGGAACTCGGTTTCCAGCAAGACCCCTACGACAATATCGGTCGCTTGCAGGCCGAACTGTTCCGCGCGGTGCGGCTGGTCGTGGATACCGGTATTCACGCCATGCGCTGGTCACGGGAAGAGGCCATCGATTACATGCTGGCGAACACCGGCATGCCTGAGAGTGATGTAGTGGCGGAAATAGAGCGATATTTCATCATTCCGGGGCAAGCCACGGCGTACAAGGTAGGCATGAGCAAAATCCTGGAGTTGAGGGAACTGGCGCGAGCGGAGTTAGGTGACAAATTTGATATCCGTGACTTCCACCACGTCGTGCTGACCAACGGATCCGTGCCGCTCGATATCCTGGAGGAATTGGTGCGGCAATACATCTCGGATACAAATTCCGGATAAGCGCCCGTAACGATGCCCAAGGCGATACAATAGTCTTGAATCATTGGGATCCATCAAATGCACGCAATCATTTTGGCCGCGGGCAGGGGTAGCCGGCTGGAGCAGCATAACCCGGATAGCCACCCCAAGTGCCTGCTGGAATTCGGTGGCCGAAGCTTGCTGGCCCGCCACCTGGACATCCTGTATCGCCTGGGAATTCGCCAGACAGATATCGTACTGGGCTACGAGGCTAACCGTGTTATCGAGCACATTGCCAGCCTGGCTTCACGCCCGGACATCGCCTTTCACTTCAACCCGAGATTCGAGGAGGGCAGTGTGCTCAGCCTGTGGGCTGCGCAGGAAACACTGACCTCCGGCCAGCCGGTGATCGTCATGGATGCCGACGTGTTGTACCACCCCGGTATTTTGCAGCGGCTGGTCGAGACAAAAAATGAGAATTGTTACCTGCTGGACCGGGATTTCCTGCCTGGCGACGAACCGGTCAAGATCGCCGTTCGTGACGGATTAATGGTGGAATTTCGCAAGCAACTGGCAAGCGGACTCACCTACGATCTGCTCGGTGAATCGGTGGGCTTTTTCCGCTTCGGCCCGGCCTGTGCCGCTACCATTGCAGAAGAATGCGCCATCTTCGATACCGAGGGGCTGGATGACGCACCACACGAGGAGGCGCTGAGGAATGTCCTGTTGGCAGACCCTGGCTCTTTTGGCTTTGAGGATGTGACCGGCCTGCCGTGGATAGAAATTGATTTTCCGGAAGACGTGGTGCGGGCCTCCGACGAAATTCTCCCGGCCATCCGCAAAGATTTCCCGGATTTCTGAATTAGCCCACATATTGCATGAAAAAGACGACACAACTGAAAAACCTGCTCACTTCCAGTTGTACGGAGTTCATCCTGGAAGCCCACAATGGCCTGTCCGCGAAAATTGTGGAAGAGGCGGGATTCAAGGGCATCTGGGGATCAGGCCTTGCGCTGTCCGCCCAGCATGCGGTGAGGGACAACAACGAGCTCAGCTGGACGCAGATTATCGATACCCTGGAGTTCATGTCTGATGCCACCTCGATACCCATCCTGCTGGACGGGGATACCGGCTACGGTGATTTCAACAACATGCGCCGCCTGGTGCAAAAACTCGAGCAGCGCGAAATTGCGGGTGTATGTATCGAGGATAAACTTTTTCCCAAGAGCAACAGCTTCATACAGGGCGAGCAGCAGGAATTGGAGGATATTGAAACCTTTTGCGGCAAGATCCAGGCAGGCAAGGATGCCCAAAAAGATGATGATTTTTGTATCGTGGCGCGGGTCGAGGCCTTTATTGCCGGGTGGGGCCTGGAAGAAGCCCTCCGCCGTGGTGAAGCCTATCGGCAGGCCGGTGCGGATGCAATCCTGATCCACAGCAAGCTGAGCCGGCCGGACGAAGTGCTCCAGTTTGCACGCGAGTGGGACAACCGCTGTCCATTGGTCATCGTCCCCACCAAGTACTACTCCACGCCTACCGAGGTATTCCGCGATAACAACATCAGCCTGGTGATCTGGGCCAACCACATGATCCGGACCAGCATTGCGGCCATGCAGCAAACTGCCCGGACCATTCATGCAACGGAGTCTCTTGTGGATATCGAAGGCCAGGCAGCCACAGTGTCGGAGATATTCCGCCTGCAGGGAGCGGACGAGCTGCTTGAGGCCGAGAAGATTTACGCGGGCAGCACCCGGCCGGATGCTTCGGCCGTGATCCTGGCGGCCAGCCGGGGGGAGGGCATGGACGAGCTGACCCGGGACCGGCCCAAGGTGATGATCCCGGTGGCTGGGAAAACAGTGTTACGCCGCCAGGTTGACAAGTTCAAGGCCCAGGGCATCAACAACATCACGGTCGTGGCAGGATATCGCAGCGAGGCTATTGATGTGCAGGGCGTGCATGTGGTGGTGAATGAATACTGGGAAAAGGGCAGTGAGCTGACCTCCCTGGCCTGCGCGCTGGATGCGTTTTCAGACGAGACCGTGCTGATCTATGGTGATCTGCTGTTCCGCACCTATATCCTGAACAATTTAATGGACTGGGATGCAGACTTGCTGGTGGTCGTGGATTCATCCCCCCTGGACCAGGTGCAAGGCAACAGCAATGACCTCGCTTATTGTTCGAGTCCGGACGACCGGGCGATGTACCAGCAAAAAGTAAGCCTGGACCAGATCAGTGACCTTGGCAACTGGCAGGCCCGAAAAGCGGACGGACGCTGGATTGGCATGTTGCGAGCCAGTGGTGAGGGCAGGGCGGTTCTCGTCGAGGCACTGGAACAGCTGCGTGATGAGGGGCGGTTTGAAGATTGTGGTGTACCGGAGCTGATCAACCGCCTGGTGGAGAATGGCCACGCCCCACAGGTTCAGTACATTTCCGGTCACTGGATGGATATCAATAACCTGGATGACCTGCAGCGGGCAGGTGATTTTGCCCACGGCCAGAATTCCTGAGGATTAACCCTTGATTCAAGCCAGTGATTTTATCAAGCCTGCACTGGAGTCCGGTTTCAACACCTGGGCCGGCGTGCCCTGTTCTTTCCTGACCCCCTTCATCAACAGCATCATCGATAACCCGGACATGCTGTATATCTCTTCCGCAAATGAGGGGGACGCCGTGGCGACCGCGACCGGAGCGGCGCTGGGCGGACAAAGAGCCGTCGCCATGATGCAGAACTCCGGTCTGGGTAACGCCATCAGTCCGTTGAGCTCACTGAACTGGGTGTTCAGAATACCGGTTTTGCTCCTCATTACCCTGCGCGGCGAACCCGGCTTGCAAGACGAACCCCAACATGAATTGATGGGGCAGATCACAGGCCGGATACTGGATGATTTGCAGATTCCATGGGACTGGTTTCCGCGGGACGCGGGTTCCGTAGAGGGCGCACTCATGGTCGCCAACTGGCAGATGGATAAATCCGGGCTGCCCTACGCGTTTATCATGCGCAAGGGCTCGGTGGCCCCTGCCAGCCTGCACAGCCGATGGAAGGCGGCATCCGCCCCTGGACCGCCGGTGGATCGCGCGACTGGCGAGACCGGGATGACTCGCCACCAGGCCCTGGCCGCGGTCATTGAGCAGACGCCGGAGTCTGACAGCATTGTCGTAGCAACCACGGGTTATACCGGGCGGGAATTGTTCGCGATTGCTGACCGGCCCAACCAACTGTACATGGTAGGCTCGATGGGCTGTGCTTCATCCCTGGGGCTGGGATTGTCGCTGACCCTTCCCGATAAACGTGTCCTGGTAGCAGATGGAGACGGTGCGGTATTGATGCGCATGGGCAATCTGGCAACCGTGGGTGCTTACGGTGGAAGGAATTTTCAACATTTGGTGCTGGATAACGGTATACACGAGTCTACCGGAGGGCAGTCCACGGTAAGCAGCGCGATCAGCCTGGCCGGTGTGGCCGGGGCTTGTGGTTACCGGGAAGCAAGCGAGGCCATGACGATGGAAGCGCTGGAGCAGTTCCTGCAGGGCAGGAATGGCCCGGCGCTGCAGCAATTGAAAATCAAGCCGGGCGTGCCGGAAGATTTGCCACGGCCTGATGTCAGCCCGGTGGAAGTAAAGCAGCGCCTGATGCGCCACCTGGATATTGATGTACCCTGGGCAAATCTCTGACCCGTTGAGACCGCACCCGACAGATGATGGTCCTGCATACAGGCACCCGATACCTCTTGCAGGTGAATACATGTCACCGATAGCACCGACATGTGCTAGCGGTCAATAAACCGTCTGTTTCTGTCTGGTTTACTGTGCCGCCCGCATTTACAATAGGCAGTTCTGCAGTTCAAATGAATTGCCTGCACGATAGACTGATGTGAGGAGAGTTTGCGTGGCAAAAAACCGTTCCGAAAGAATGGACAATCGGAAGGGCTTTGCGGGCCTGGTGGATCGCTTGCGCTACCATGAGGCTTCACGCCAGGGCTTCGGTTTCTTGCTGGTGCTGGCTTGTACACTTTTTGCAGTACCGGGTGAAAGCCGGATTCTTGCCGGTTTTGCACTTGCCGTGATAGGCCAGGGCTGGCGGATTTATGCAGCAGGCGTGATCTACAAGAACAAACAACTGGCGGCGACAGGTGCGTATTCACTGGTGCGGCATCCACTCTATCTTGGCAATTTCCTGATTCTCGCCGGATTTACCCTGGCCAGTGGCAATTGGATCGTCGCCCTGGTCGTATTATTCTTTTTCCTTTTTTATTACCCTGCCGCAATCCGTTATGAAGATATGAAGCTTGAGGGCATCTTTGGCGATGACTGGCGGGCCTGGAGCAGAAATATCCCGGCGATGTTTCCGACCAGCCTGAAGTGGCAGGCTAATACCGAAGCGGAGTGGAATGCGCGCCAGTCATTGATACGCAACGGCGAATTGATTTATTCCATGTACATGGCAGGCTGTGCCATATGGCTTTGGTACCGGGTCCTGGTATGAAGAAGTGATTTACCAATGAGATCAATCCTGTTGAATCCCGGCCCCGTGAGCCTCAGTGAAAAGGTCCGGAAAGCCGCAGTGAGTACCGACCTGTGCCACCGGGAACCTGAATTTTTTGCTTTGCAAGACCGGTTGCGGAGCAATTTGATCGATGTTTATCGCTGCGACCCGTCACAATGGACTGCAGTTCTGCTTGGCGGATCCGGAACAATGGCGCTGGAAGCAATGCTCTCTTCACTGTTGCCGCGCGATGCCCGTCTGCTGGTGCTGGAAAACGGTGTTTACGGCGAGCGGATCAGCCGGATCGCGGAAATTC
Source organism: Oceanospirillum sp. (assembly GCA_048636595.1). GTDB lineage: Bacteria > Pseudomonadota > Gammaproteobacteria > Xanthomonadales > SZUA-36 > JAJRRA01. The sequence goes on from JAIVWI010000065.1 coordinate 9,335, forward strand.
ATGGCATTGAATTCCAGCCGGTAGCTCACCAGTGGATGGAGGCGATCGATTTTGACCGTGTGTCACAGTTGCTGGAAAACGGTGAATTCAGCCACCTGGCGGCGGTGCAGCATGAAACAACCACCGGACGGCTGAACGATATTTCCAGGCTCGCCCTACTGTGTGAGGAGCACGGCGTCAGCCTGTTGCTGGATGCGGTATCCAGCTTCGGCGCCGAGGCCATTCCGTTTGATTCACCCGCGCTGCTTGCCTGCGCGGCAACCGCCAATAAATGCCTGCATGGCATTCCCGGACTGTGCTTCGTGGTTTCCCGCCGCGAAGCCATCGAGACGGCAGTGGAGCCCCCGCGCAGCCTGTATCTGCATTTACCACTCTGGGCAAAGCAGCAGGACCAGGGATCCACGCCTTTCACGCCGCCGGTCAACGGATTGCTGGCCCTGAACCAGGCATTAGCCGAGCTGAAAGAACAGGGTGGATGGAAAGCACGGCATGCCCGTTACCACAAGCTGGCTGACAGCGTGGAGAGGGCCCTGGACGGCTACGGAATAGAAGCCATGCTGGAACCCGGCGAGTCATCATGTGTCTTGCGATCCTACCGCCTGCCCCGGGACAGGAGTTACCAGGATATTCATGACGGACTGAAACAGCGCGGTTTTGTCATTTATGCCGGGCAGGGCAGCCTGGCAGCGGAAATGTTTCGCATTTCCACCATGGGGGACATCACGGACTACGACATGGAGCGCCTGTTGGCGGCGCTGGCGGCGGTATTGAGTTAGAACGCCTTGAAGGTGGTAAAATCGGCGCGGCTAAAGAGGCGGAATTGAACCTGATGAAAAAAAACAAGCACCCCAACGTGATCATTTTATTCAGCCTCGCGCTTGTGCTTTTGCTCGTATCGCCCGGTGCTTTCGCCTATCTCGATCCCAGTACCGGCAGTATGGTGGTATCGGCCATTGTGGGCATCATCGCTTCAATTGCACTGGCGCTCAAAACCTACTGGTACCGGATCAAGGCATTTCTCAGGCGGGACGCCAGGAAAGACTCATCATCGCAACCACCCGCGGAATAGACCGGCGGGCGGCGTTCATGTCTATATATTCTGGTTGGAGAGGCTGGCGGCAGTTCAAAAAGTTGCCATGGGAATGGCGCAATATTGTGATCTACTCCGAGTCCGGACAGGACTGGCACCAGTTCTCCGGGCTGATCACGTATCTGAATCAGGATCTGGGTTGTAAAACCTGTTACGTCACTTCGGACAAGAGCGATCCGGGTCTGAGTCACGTGCATGAAAACTTTCACGTCATTTACCTCCCCGAAGGCTTTTTCCGGACCATTTTTTTCCAGGTCAATCAATCCGATGTTTTTGTTCTCACGATGATGGACCTGGGGAATTTGCAGCTGAAACGTTCTCTTCACCCGGTGCATTACGTGTACCTGTTTCACAGCATGGGCAGTACCCACATGGTCGACAATGAAGATTCTTTCGATCATTACGAAAGCCTGTTCTGTGCCGGCCCGCACCAGGTGGCGGAGATTCGTAAGCGGGAAGAAATCAAAAACCTGCCTGCAAAGCATTTATTTGATTACGGCCACCCCCGCCTGGAGGAAGTCATCGGGCTGGGCAGGGCATACGGCGTGGAAAAGCATGATGGCGATCCCAGAACCGTGTTAATCGCGCCGACCTGGGGTGAAACGTCCATTTTCAATACCTGCGGCAAGGAGTTGATCAAAGTACTCCTGGATGCGGGATACTACGTCATCATGCGCCCTCATTATCAGAGCATGCGGAAGACACCCGAAGTGATTTCCGCCCTGCGGGACACTTACGCGGCGCACGAGCGGTTTGAATATATCGACCGCATGGACGAGACCGATTCGATTCTCCGTTCCGACGTCCTGGTCAGTGACTGGTCGGCCATGGCCATGGAATACGCGATGGGTCTGGAAAAACCGGTATTGTTCATCGATGTCCCCCGCCGCATCCGCAATCCCAACTGGAAAGAGTTGGGGATAGAACCGGTGGAAGCATCGATCAGGCCCCAGGTGGGCGAAATTTTATCTCCGCAGTCGCTCGACGAAGCGCCAGCGGCCATTGAGCGCCTGCTCGCCGCTCCCGGGCGGTTCCGTGATGAAGTACGTGCATTGCGTGAGCAAAAAGTGTTCCGCCTGGGACACAGCATCCCCGATGGCGCAGCCGAGATAAAACGCCTGGCAGATGAACGCCTCCAGGCCAGGCTGTTGAGAGAACAGGTAACGGCGGGCTGAGAGCCTTAACTCAAGCATTATTTCTCACAAGACGATAGACAAGGAGCTAAAATGGGAAGGATTGTTCTGGTTGGATACAAGCCCAAGCCGGGTAAGGAAAGTGAACTTGAGGCTTTAATGAAAACGCACCTTCCCATTTTAAGGGAAGAGGGTTTGCTTACTGACAGGGAGTCAATCGCGATGCATTCAGAAGACGGCACCATTATCGAAGTCTTTGAATGGAAATCCAAAGAGGCTATAGAGTCGGCACACACAAATTTGAAAGTCCAGGAAATGTGGCAAGCTTATTCTTCTGTTTGTGATTATGTACCCTTGTCGGAAGTGCCAGAGATTTCATCAATTTTCTCTGAATTTACTCCGTTAAATTAGTTTACAACCACGCCACAAATAACAAGCGTATTATCACGGACCATTTATGCCGTTGGGTTTCATGAATTTCCGGTATTGTGGGATGTAATGCAGCGCAAAACCGGGGGATTTTTACAGATGGCACTAAAACGAAAACCGATCGAGGGACACCAGTTGTACTATTACAGCGCTTGTCTTTATTGCCTGGTTGTTCGCCTCGCGATTTGGCGGTTAGGGCTCAAAATCCCTCTCAAAGACATTCTCTCCCAGGCCGGGAACAGTGCTGAACTGATAGCTGGCGGTGGCAAAATCCAGGTGCCGTGCCTACGCGTAGAAAATAAAGACGGTGATGTTCGATGGATCTACGAAACTTCCGAGATCATCCGATACCTCAAGACGGAGTTAGTCGTGTGAGCAGTAACATCGCTTTTAACAAGATAATGACGTCTTTGCGATCAGATCGCTCCATTGGGATTTGGATTATTACTGTCATCGCAATTGTGTTTGGCCTGCTTACCATTAAATCCGGCGGGGCCGTTTTATTCGTTAATGGCATCGCCAGAGCAGATGCCGGCAACTATGTACCCTTTGTGCTCTGGTTCAATTTTCTCGCAGGATTTGCTTATCTTTTTGCGGGAGTTGGCTTATTTATGCAAAAACACTGGGCTGCGTGGATGTCCATTTTTATTGCGATCGCGACCATCGTCATATTTGTACTTTTTGGATTACACATACTTAATGAAGGAGCGTATGAAGTCCGTACAGTCGCCGCAATGAGTTTGCGAACAGTCGTTTGGGCATTAATCGCGATGTTTGCTTATCGTAAAATTATTCGCCTATGACAAGTCACGAAGAATTTATTCGCAGGGTTTATGGCCTGGCTCGAGACGCAAGAGCAAATGGCGATCATCCGTTCGGCGCTTTGCTTGTGGTTGATGGAGTGGTAGTTCTTGAATGTCTGAATACGGTGAACACCTCGGCTGATGCAACCAGGCACCCGGAGCTGGATATACTTCGCCTGGCGGCGATAAAACTTGGAAAGGATGATCTGAAGAGAGCCACACTGTACGCAAGCACAGAGCCTTGCGCGATGTGCTGCGGTGCGATTTTTTGGAGCGGAGTTTCAAAGCTGGTTTATGGATGTCCGACTGAAATGCTGGGTGAGATTGCCGGTGGCAGTTTTGTGGTACCCAGTCGAGAGCTTTTTGCCAAAGGCAGACGGCAAATCGAAGTGATTGGACCCCTATTACCTGAGGAAGGGGCTGAAATTCATAGAGGCTTTTGGTGAAAATATATGGAACAGAGTGACTACGGATGTTAACCGCCTCATGTCATTGTGGTGCTGTCCGTCTGGAGATAGCCAGGAAACCGCGAAAACTCACAGAGTGCAATTGTTCAATATGCCGTAGATATGGTGCTCTATGGGCGTATTACACGCGAAAATCGGTTCGAGTCTGTTGTCCACCCGATGCTCTCTGCGCTTACGTTTGGGGTGACAGATCCATTGAGTTTTATCATTGCAAAAAGTGCGGGTGCATAACGCATTACGAAAGTACAAAGAAGAACAGTACCAGCAGAATTGCTGTGAATGCGAGGAATATGCAAGCTGGGGATATCTCCTCGATTCAAATCAGAAAGTTCGACGGTGCTTCAACGTGGAAATATCTAGATGAATAGAGTTGTCCCCAGTGATGAAGTTGTAGCGCGGCCTGCAACTGTCGGGTGGTGAGCGATACCATGGCCAGTGACCGTTTTACTTCTCTTCCCATATCCAAAGCGCAAATCGCCAACCTGGATTCGCTTGGCTATAAAAAAATGACCCCTATTCAGGCGCAGAGTTTGCCTCACGTGTTGAATGGCAAAGACCTGATCGCCCAGGCAAAAACAGGTAGTGGTAAAACAGCTGCTTTTGGCATCGGCCTGTTGGACCGGATTAATCCGAAGTTTTTTGCTGTCCAGGCATTAGTGTTGTGTCCGACACGGGAGTTGGCCGACCAGGTAGGTAAAGAACTTCGCAGGCTGGCCCGCAGCACGCCCAATATCAAGCTTGTCTTGTTGTGTGGCGGTAAGCCATTTGGCCCGCAAAAGGCATCCCTGGGGCATGGAGCGCATATTGTCGTTGGTACACCGGGACGCATCCAGGATCATTTGCGTAAAGCCACTTTAAAGCTTGATCGGCTAAAAACACTGGTGTTGGACGAGGCTGACAGGATGCTGGACATGGGCTTTTATGACGTGATGACCGAGATCATCGCCCAGACACCAAAAGCACGCCAAACCTTGCTGTTTTCTGCCACTTATCCGGAATCAATTAAACGCATGTGCCGTTCTATTCAACGCAATCCGCTTATGGTCACCGTTGATTCTGAACACAAGCATGGCGTCATTGAGCAGTTGTTTTACGAGGTGAAAAGGCATGAACGCAAGAACACCCTGCTGGCGTTGTTTGAACATTATCAGCCCGATAATGCCCTGGTGTTTTGTCATACCAAAAAGCAATGTGACGAGGTTGCCGGCTTTCTGCGTGAACAACGGATCGAGGCGCTGGCTATTCATGGTGATTTGGATCAGCGCATGCGTGACCAGGTCCTGGTTCGATTTGCCAATAACAGTTGTGCGGTACTGGTTGCTACCGATGTTGCCGCACGCGGCCTGGATATCAAGTCATTGCAGGCGGTGATAAATTATGAATTACCGCGTGATCCCGAAATTTATGTTCATCGCATTGGGCGCACCGGCAGGGCAGGGAAAAAAGGGATGGCTTTGAGTATTTTCACTGAGTCTGAACAGGCGCGGGTTAATGCGATTGAACAGTTTCAAAACAAGCCGTGCATCTGTGATGTTTACGAATCTCTGGATCGTCACCCGGGTTTTTCCTTGCAATCGCCGATGGTCACAATTCAGCTTGATGCGGGAAGAAAAAACAAAATCCGCCCCGGTGACCTGTTGGGTGCCTTAACCGGAGATGCGGGTCTGTCCGGGTCCCAGATCGGGAAAATCGATATTTTTGACCTTTCCAGCTATGTAGCGATTGAACAGGGATCTGTGCGCAAGGCGCTCAATTATCTGGCCAACGGTAAAGTAAAAGGGCGCGGTATTCGTGCGCGTAA
>JAIVWI010000066.1:0-15018 GCA_048636595.1 Oceanospirillum sp.
GGAATGTCAGAAAAGGAGTACTGGTTATAAATCCAAATATGAAAAGTCGAAATTTTTGAGATTTTTATGTGCGGAAAGTGGGATTCTATATGTATCTTATCGGGCTTTTTATAGAAGAGTATTGCCTCTGTTTTAGGCACATTTACCCCCTCCATTTTGATTGTTCCTTCCAATGTTACGACATAGTCCTCAATTTTCTCAAAAGATGATGTCATCCGATTCAATATATCCTGAGCAGATGGCATTAGATCCTCTGCAAAACCTGCGGTTGCAAAGATAAAGAATAATAAGACATATAAGAATTTCATGAGAGGATATCCTTGCGATTAAAGATAATCAAACTAAGGGCAAAAAAGCCCAATATGTATATTGCTAAATAAAGCACTCCGCTATTAATCTCATGCCAGGGGATAGGTTCCTGAAATGCCTTCCGCCAACCATCAACATAGGTGGTAAATAGAAAAGGCTTTACTTTATTAAATATCTGTAAGGGTGTTTTTGAAATGATCAAACAGGCTATGACTATGGCCATAGTGCCTATGACCGGTCCGAGGGAATTTTCAGCAAGGGTTGAGAGAAAGAAGGCGAGTGAGGCCACTGACCACATAGCCCAGATGGCCAAAAGATAGGCCAATCCAAACCTAAGCCAGGTTTGACCTTCAAGTAACACAAGTATTTCCCCTGGCCTTACGTGGAAGGACTCCGGTTGGACGAGGCTTATCATGATCTGTCCATCCTGGCGACCGGGTTGTATGGCAAAGATCTGCTCCCTCAGAGTGGTGCGCCAGTTCGCCTGGTAGTGCCCTGGAAATACGGTTTTAAGAGTATCAAGTCCATTACCAAGATTGATCTGGTATCGGAAATGCCTGTTTCGCTGTGGATGGAATCCGCGCCGAATGAATATGGTTTTTACGCCAATGTGAATCCTGAAGTGGACCATCCGCGCTGGAGCCAGGCCCGCGAGCGTCGTATTGGTGGCAGCCTGTTTGCCGCCAAGCAACCCACGCTGATGTTCAACGGTTATTCTGATGAGGTCGCGCATCTCTATGCGGGCCTGGATTTGCGCAAGAATTATTGAATGGACAGGCTCTGTTGAAATACCGGGCTTTGTTGAATCAATGACAACTACAAATATTCGCGTACTCAAGGTTGTGGTGTTCCTGCTTTGTCTGTTGCCGCTGGGCAAACTGGGCCTGGAAATATTCGGCCTGGCCGGTTTGAGCCTGGGAGCCAACCCGATCGAAGAATTGATTCATCGATTGGGCAAGTGGGGGCTGAATTTCCTGCTGATCACGTTGGCGGTCACCCCGTTGCGGAAATGGACCGGTTTGAACTGGTTGCTGCGATTCCGGCGAATGCTGGGGCTGTTCGCCTTTTTCTACGTCCTGTTGCATTTCCTGACCTATGCCGGACTGGATCAGCGTTTTGACATTCAGGTGATCGTTGAGGATATTGTTGAGCGGCCTTACATCACGATCGGGATGAGCGCTTTGCTGTTGCTGTTACCGCTGGCGGTCACATCGACCAATGGCATGATGCGGCGCCTGGGCAGGCGCTGGCAAAAACTTCACCGATTGGTTTACCTCATTGCCGGCCTGGGTGTGTGGCATTTCTACTGGCAGGTCAAGAAAGATATTCTCGAGCCCTCGATTTACATCTTTATCCTGGTGGTCTTGCTGGGTTACCGCATACTGGCATGGTGGCGCCGAAAGCAGGCGGTCCGAACAGCTGTACAAAAGAACGAACATGAGCGTATTGTGCACCTCCGATGAATGTTGCTACCCGCCGTAGCGGTATTTGAAGCGGCGTTTTTTGGGGTAGGGGAAGACGTCGGCCATGTCTCCATTGATAATGTTTTCCTTGACCTGATTCCACCAGGCGGGCGTCATCAGTTCGGCATGTTCCTGTTTGAAGATTTTCATGTCTTTTTCAGAGGCAAAGAAAAAGGGACCGAAAGACTCGGGGAACACATCGTGTTCTTCCACTGAATACCAGGGTACATCCGACATGACGTCTTCGTAATCACGGGCAGGGGGAATCCTGCGGAAGTTGCATTCCGTGATGTAACAGATTTCGTCGTAATCGTAGAAAACCACGCGGCCGAGGCGGGTGACGCCGAAGTTCTTCTTCAGCATGTCGCCCGGGAATATGTTGGCGCCGGCCAGGTCCCGTATGGCGTAGCCGTATTCGACGATGGCGCGCTTGCGCTCATCCTTGCTGGCATGAGCCAGGTACTTGTCCAGCGGGTCCATGCGGCGTTCGATATAGATGTGGCTGATGACCAGCTTGTCGCCGACTTCCTCGATTGAACTGGCCGCGCGCTCGTGTAATTGGTCAAGCAGGCCCGGGTCGATCCGGTCCAGGGGGATGGCGACATTGGAGTATTCCAGCGTATCCGCCAGGCGGCCGACACGGTCGTGATTCTTGACCAGTTGGTACTTGCCTCTGACTTCTGCCCGCGTCACGGTTTTGGGCGGGTCGAATTTGTCCATGATCAGTTTGAACACAAACTGGAATGACGGCAGCGTAAACACCAGCATGACCATGCCCTTCACACCGGGCGCCAGCTGGAAGTTATCCCTGGAATGGTTCAGGTGATGCTGCAGTTCGCGGTAGAAGAGGGTTTTGGCCTGTTTTTGCAAGCCGAGCATCGCATACAGGTCCACCACGGATTTCTGGGGCATGATGGAAAGCAGAAAAGACACATAGGCCGATGGCACTTCCATGTCCGTCAGGAAATAGGCCCGCGAAAAACTGAAGAGGATCGCTACGTCTTTTTGCCGCATCAACAGGGAGTCAGCATAAATGGTGCCGTCAGCGTTCTGCAGGATGGGCACGATGAAGGCTTGCCGGATATCACCGTTGACCACCCGGCCGACGATATAGGCCGCCTTGTTGCGGCAGAACAGGCTGTCCAGTACCTGGATCTGGAAATTCGGCTGGGCTTTCCAGCCCGGCGACCGGCGTCCCAGCAAAGTGCGTTCAAGATAGCGGATATCCCGGCGCAGGTTTTCCCAGTGGTTGGACAGGCCGGAGTTGGTGACAATCTCCAGGATACAGCGCCTCAGGCCATCGCTTGCCGGGTAATAACTGCGGTAAGTCGGTTTGCTGCCCTCAAGGTGTTCGGTACTGATAGCGGGGCGCCAGAAGATATATTTACTATTATAGTAATCTCTATGAAGCATCCTACAAGCAACTGAATTATAAAATGTTTCAGCGCATTCAGATTGAAGATGCCCCATCAGCTTGCCAATAAAAGCAATCTTGATTCCTGGCCACAGTTCAGAGTTACCGCCGGCTTCGGGGTAATCCCGGTGCAGCGCCGCCACGGTTTTGTTTACCCTTTCCTCGTAACCCACGATACGCTTCGCGCTGGCATCGGTGGACCGGGCCCAGTCCGCCTCTTCAAAGCACAGCTTGCCTTCCTGGCTGTAATGCCGGAACAGTTCGTAATGCCGGTCGAAGCCATCCAGAATGGCCTGCGCAACGTTCTTGATAATATTCATATACGTGGGTTTATATACCTGGTTTCATCCGCCTTCGTGCAGTATTTGGTTCAAGGGTGGAACGGGCGCGAACAGGCCAATACCGGCCTCATCTACAGCGCTGCCAAATGCCGCGACATCTTCACTCATGAACCGGTTCAGCGCTTCGCGCGCTTCATCCAGCGATACCCGGGCCTGTTCGATATAGATTGCCGCCGTGTCCGTGGGCGCATCCCAGGTGCTGCCTACGTAGTACTGCGCCAGACCGATCCTGCTGACCGCCGCCGGTCCCAGTGACCTGGCCGAAAGGCCTTCCAGCAGGCCGGCATCCAGAGCGGCCTGGCTCACTACGGGCAGGCATACAAGTATAAGGACCAGGAAACGGGCAACTGTTTTTGGCTTGGAGAGGCGATGCATCGGGTGCTCCGGAATGCTGTTCGGCGCGTAAGACTCAATTGTTGTGGAGCTAAAGTCAACTGTGCCCGAACTTTGATATATAATCGCGTTTGAATTATCGAGGAGTTTTAACGTGAAAAGAGTTCTAATTATTGTTGCAGCCGGATTCCTGTTCAATTCAGTCCAGGCCCAGGATGATGCTGAAGAGTATAAAGTGGTGCTTCCCCCTGACGCGCAAAAATGCATCCTGCCCGCATCACCTGACAAAATTCCTGATGACGCCAGCTACGATCAGTTGAAAGAAGCGAAGGCGCAAATCGCAACCTTTCAGGTTGATGTGGAAGTCTTTCGTACATGTCTTAAGGAAGCTGAAGATAACCCGGAAAATACCGAGGGTAACAAGCAGGCGATGATTTCATCATTCAATTATTCCGTAGACATGGAAGAGCGGATTGCCGAGCGTTTCAACGTGGCGATACGCAGCTACAAGGCGCGCAAAGCCGCCGAGTAAGGGCCGCGGCAGCAGCCGGGTTATGATCACCCCGACCCGTATGATTTCGAACAACGGCCTGCGCATGCGGATCGCGGAGGCTGGCGCAGCCGGTGATCCGCTGGTCATCCTGGCGCATGGCTGGCCGGAATCGTGGTATTCCTGGCGGCACCAGATTGATGCACTGGCCGGGGCCGGCTTCCACGTAATTGCTCCCGATATGAGAGGTTATGGCGATACCGATGCGCCGTCTGACGTTCGTGCTTACGACATTGTGCACCTGGCGGCTGACATGGCCGGGATCGTTGACGAAGCCGGGGCAGATCAGGCCGTCATCGTGGGGCACGACTGGGGGTCATTAGTGGCATGGCACGCGGCCTTGCTGCACCCGGATCGTTTCCGGGCCGTAGCCGCCCTCAGTGTGCCGTATTTCGGGCGGCCCCGGGAGGCGCCGACACAAATCTGGAAGCAACGTCACGGCGACCGTTTTTACTACATTCTTTACCACCAGGAACCCGGCGTTGCGGAAGCGGAATATGATGCGAACCCGGAAGGGTTGCTGCGCATGCTTTTCAGTTCTCCAGACACACCCAGACACGCTCCCGTCATCACCGATCAGCACAAGGATGCCGGCGGCTGGATCGGTCGCTGGGGAATGCCAAAAGCTCTGCCGCAATGGTTAAGTGACGAGGATCTCGAATATTACGTCGGGGAATTCAGCCGGGCGGGTTTCCGCGGTGGCCTCAACTACTACCGCAACTTTGACCGTAATCACGAACTAATGGAAAACGTCGACCCGGTGGTGAAAATTCCTGCCCTGTTCATCGTAGGCGACCAGGACCTGGTTATCGCGGGAATGGATCGCGAACAGCTGGAACAGCGCATGCGGCCGGTCGTTCCCCACTTACGCCACATCGAGTGGCTGGAAGGAGCGGGCCACTGGATCCAGCAAGAGCGGCCGGAAGAATGCAACCGTGCTCTCCTGGCCTTCCTTCAAGACCTGTAAGAGGTCCCTTGGGGCCGACCGCCCTGGAAAGTCGCGCGCAAGCACGCTCTTACATGTAAGAACCCCCTTTGGGGGCGAGCCGTGTGCAGTCGCGACACACAGTGCGTTTGTCACTTCTTTTACGTAAAATGTGAGTTTCTACGCACTATTGGAACCAAACATGCTGCAAATCAGATTGCTGTCCACGCTTTTCACCCTGGTCATTCTTTCCCTGCCCACCGCCACACCAGCCGACGAACACCCTCTCTCGGGCATTCCCTTGAGATCCATCGGACCAGCCCTGACTTCCGGCCGCGTGTCCGACTTTGCATTCAACCCGGATCACCCGGAAATTCATTACGTTTCCATGGCCAGCGGCAACCTGTGGAAAACCCAAAACAACGGAGTCACCTGGGAACCTGTTTTTGACCATGAGGGTTCCTACGCCATTGGTGTTGTCGAACTGGACCCCGGCAACCCCAGCACCGTCTGGGTCGGCACCGGTGAAAATAATTCTCAGCGCAGCGTTGGTTCCGGTGATGGCGTCTACCGTTCGCTGGATGGTGGGAAAAGCTGGAAAAACATGGGGCTCAGGGATTCCGGGCACATCTCGATGATCTGGATTCATCCCGAAGACAGCAATACAGTTTACGTCGCAGCGCAAGGCCCTTTGTGGAGCCCGGGCGGTGATCGCGGCCTGTACAAGACCGCGGACGGTGGTAAGAACTGGGAGCTGCTGCTCGGGATCGATGAAAATACGGGCATCAATGAATTCGTGATCGATCCGGCCAATCCGGACGTGATCGTGGCATCCAGTTACCAACGCCGCCGGCACGTCTGGACGCTGATCAACGGTGGCCCCGGCAGTGGAATCCACAAGACCAGCGATGGTGGAAAAACCTGGCGCAAGATCGAAAGTGATCTGCCTTCCGGTGATCTGGGCCGGATCGGCCTTGCCATGGCGCCTTCTGCGCCCCATGTGCTCTACGCCATCATCGAGGCGAATGAGGAAGACCGTGGTGTCTACCGCAGCACCGATTTTGGCGAGAGCTGGGAAAAGCGCTCGGACCACATGACCAGCAGCCCCCAGTATTACAACGAGCTGTATGTCGATCCGCACAATCCGGAACGTGTTTATTCTGTCGATACCTTCACCCACGTGTCCGAAGACGGGGGTGCGAGCTGGGAGAAGATTCCATTTAAAAACCGCCACGTGGACGACCATGCCCTGTGGATTGATCCACGCAACACAAAACATATGTATATCGGTGGCGACGGTGGGGTTTACGAGAGCTGGGACCTGGGTGATACCTGGCGGCATGTGGGGAACCTGCCGGCAACGCAATTTTACCGGGCAACACCCGATAATGATTTCCCGTTCTACAACGTGTGTGGCGGCACCCAGGATAATTTCACGCTGTGCGGGCCGTCCCGCAATACCTACACCGACGGCATCAGCAATGCAGACTGGTGGGTCGCCCAGTTCGGTGACGGTTACAAAACACAGATCGACCCTACTGATGCTAATGTTGTCTATGCACAGCACCAGTACGGCGGTCTGGCGAGGTTTGACCGAATTACCGGTGAGCGGCTTGCGATAACCCCACAACCGGGCGCCGATGAGAATGCCTACAAATGGAACTGGAACTCGCCGCTGATCATCTCGCCGCACAACCACGAGCGCCTGTACTACGGCTCCGAACGCCTGTTCCGATCCGACGATCGCGGGGAGAGCTGGGTAGCGGTCAGTGGTGATCTGTCACGTGGAATTGACCGCAACAAGCTGGAAGTCATGGGCCGCATCTGGAGCGTGGATGCCATTGCCAAGAACATGTCCACATCCATGTACGGCAGTCTGATCGCCCTGGCTGAAAGTCCAATGGCAGAGGGTCTGATCTACGTGGGCACCGATGACGGCCTGATCCAGGTCACGAGCGATGGTGGCCAGAACTGGCAACGAACCGATTCGTTTAAAGGCGTACCGGACATGTCGCTGGTCGAAGACATCATAGCTTCCTACCATGGCGCTGATATTGCCTATGCGGTATTCGATAATCATAAACGTGGTGATTTCAAACCCTACATTCTCAAAACCCAGGATCGCGGCAAAAGCTGGAATTTGATGGTGCATGGCCTGCCGGAAAGAGGCACTGTCCACACGATCATCGAGGACCACGTTGATCCAGGCCTGTTGTTTGCCGGCACCGAATATGGCCTGTTCTTCAGCAACGATGGTGGCGGTAACTGGCATGAACTGACATCGTTGCCAACCATCGCCGTGCGTGATCTGGAAATACAACGCAGGGAAGGTGACCTGGTCGTCGGAACCTTTGGCCGCGGTATCTACATTCTGGATGACTATGCACCCTTGCGCACAAGCAGCGCTGATCTCAAAGCGGAAGTGACACTTTTCACTGTCCGGGATGCCTTTTTATACAACCCGGACAGCCGCCGGGGCTGGGGTGGTAAAGGCGACTGGGGTACAGGTCGTTACACCGCGGACAACCCGCCATACGGGGCGGTGTTTGCCTACTATCTGCCCTCGGACTTCCAGACAATAAAGGAGCAACGGCGCGAAGTTGAAAAGGAACGCGCTGCAGAGGGGGATGACAACCCGTATCCCAGTTGGGGGCAATTACGGCGTGAGGATCGCGAAGAAGCGCCGTCCATGACGCTAACCGTGCGTGATTCTGAAGGCAAGGTCGTTCAGCGCATCGATGGCCCCGCGGAAAAGGGTTTTCACCGTGTTGCCTGGGATATGCGTTACCCGGCGCCGGACCCGATCAATCTTGAAGCGAGCACCGATCTGGCGCCCTGGGAATCACCGCCTCAGGGTCCCATGGCGCTGCCGGGAAACTACAGCGTCACGCTGTCCAAACGGGTGGAAGGTGAACTCGTGGACATCTCGGGGTCACAAAGTTTTGCCCTGAAACCGCTTTACAGCGGTGGGCTGGTAGCAGAAAACCGGCAGGCTGTGCTGGACTTCCAGATGCAGACCGCTGAACTTTACCGGGCTGTCACAGGCGCAAACAAGGCAGCCGATGAAATTCAGAACCGGATGGATCACCTGGTGGCAGCGGTTGAAGCAACGCCGGCCGCCAGCGAGGCACAGGCACAGGCCGTGCGGACATTGAACACGCGCATGCAGGATCTGCAGGTGAAGCTGAACGGCGACAGCGCCGTTGCGAACAGGGCGGAGCCTGTGCCGATGTCCCTGACGACCCGGATCGGGAACATCGTTGGTGGCAGTTGGGGCAGCCAATCCCCGGTCACCGGAAATTACCGGGATTCCTATGCCATTGCCGCGCAGCAGTTTCCAGAGATCCTCGAGGAGTTGAAATCCATTTCCACAGACCTGTCCCGACTGGAGGATGAACTGCAGGCAGAGGGCGCACCCTGGACACCTGGAAGGCTACCAGACTGGCCGTGATGGGATTCACAGCTAGCCCTTTTTCTGGCGCACTTGAATCAGGCTTTCATTTTTTGGGTTCTTCCCCCGCCTGTCTTTGTAGAACTGGCGAATTTGATTGAAATCCGTCTCTATGTCGTTGCCCGGATAAAATGCGCCGCCGATCCCCACCTGTTTATGTCCATAATCCAGGTAGCCCATCACGATAGGTACCTTGGCGGTGCGGGCAATGTAATAGAAACCGGTTTTCCAGTGGTCTTTTTTTTTGCGGGTGCCTTCCGGAGCCAGGGCCAAAACAAGGCGCTCGGATTGGGCAAACAATTCGGCCATCTGTTGAATGAGATTCAGACTCTGCTCGCGATAAACCGGGGTGCCGCCGAGCGCGCGAAAAAACCAGCCCCAGGGCCATCGGAAGAGGGCGTGTTTACCCATCCAGTGAATATCCAGATTCACCGCTTTAGCAGCCAGAATTCCGAGCGGGAAATCCCAGTTGCTGGTATGTGGTGCAGCAATGACCACATATTTTTTTACATCCGGATAATCCGCCTGGACCATCCAGCCAAGCTTGTTGAGTATCCACAGGGAGAGGCGAGAAAGCATAAACGTCCTATCCCGATTGCACCGGAATCCCGGCCCGGGCGTAGCTGTCGTGCACCATCATCCGGGAGACTGCTGCAATTTGCAGATTTTGCTCAGTTATCACCTTTGTTTGCACCGCGGGCTTCATCCAGTCGTTTGACCAGGTCCCGAGCCCACCGCTGCAGCATGCGCCGGGCTTCGGCGCGGTTGGTGACGCTGGTGGTCCACTGCATGTAACCACGGCGCGGCGCTTCTCTCCGGTCGCTTGCTACTGCGATCAGGTCTCCGGTAACGGAATCGTATATTTCGAGCTTCAAGGTCATTCTGCCGGCGGATTCCGTGAATTGCATGGACCGCCCGGGAGAATTCAGGGTATCGGGCGCATATACGTCCAGGTCGACGATGGCGGGCTTGATGCGCATCACGTTGTCGCCGGCCTGGTCCGTGATGGTATATCCGCCGTTTTCGCTCAGTTCTTTGGTGAAGACTTCATCGAACAGCTCAGACATTTCCGTCTTGATTTTTTCCATGTCCTTCGCGCGGATCTTGAACGCGTAGCTGCGGTTCTGGTCACGCTGCCAGTGGCGGCGGAAGGCAACAGTGGCTGGGTCCAGCATGGTTTGTGTGTACAGGCTCCAGTCGATATCGGGATCCGCGTAAATTTCACCGCGCCGGTTTTTATCGACCAGCTCCAGGCCTTCAATGGAAACCTCGGGCGGATCGTTTTTTGCCATCGCAGGTGCAATCGCGCTAACCATGATAAAAGATAACAGTAAGGTTTTGAGAATCATGCTCATGATTGGCTCCGATGACTTTTGTTAGTCCATATAGAATGATAACAAATCAAATGAATAGTTCAGCTTAACCCGGATCGGAATGAGCGCGACTCTTGGCGAAATCAGGCTGATTTCAGGTAGTTGAGCATGGTATCGGCGTCACTGACTTCGAAGGGATCTGTCGGGCATTCGTCGCTTTTGCCCTGTTCTGAAAATACCTGCTTGATATTGCCGTCTTCTACCAGCATGGAATAACGCCAGGAACGTTCGCCAAAGCCCACGTTGTCCTTTTTAACCAGCATGCCCATCAAACGCGTGAAATTCCCGCTGCCGTCGGGCAGCAATTTAATTTTTTCCACGCCCTGGTGTTTGCCCCACTGGAACATCGTGAAGGCATCGTTCACGCTCAGGCAGTAAATTTCATCAATCCCCAGCTTCTTGAACTCATCGTAGTTCTGCTCGAAACCGGGTAAATGTGAGTTGGAACAGGTAGGGGTAAATGCCCCCGGCAAGGCGAATACGATAACTTTTTTGCCTTTGAAAATATCGTCTGTGCTCACTTCCTGCCAGCGGAAGGGGTTAGATCCTTCTATGCTTTCATCTCTTACACGGGTTTTGAAAACCACCTGGGGAACGGTAGATTGAATGACGTTGGTCATGGTTTTGTTTCCTTTGCTTGAACGGTACATGATTGCCGGCAGTGGCCGGGTTAAATTTACGGGAAGATAGTATCCAGAACACAGCTATAAGTAAAATTGATAGATATTATCAAAGTAATAGATAAATATTATAAATATGATACGAATCAGCCCGAAGATTCTGTGAATTATCCACTAAAGTCACGAAGAACGCGAAAAAGGCCTGATTCGGATTGGCCTGGATATGTAGCTGAGATTTCAGATTGAATTCTTTAGCGCCTTTCGCGTCTTTTGCGGACAATCTCTGCTACATTTAAGACTGTGCAAGGAATTTCGCCCGGAACAAAGGTTTTAATGACCCAGGAAATCACACCACCTCGTCTGAGCCAGGATTCCCTTGCGAGGATTCTTGACGTCACCCAGAAACTCGCGGAACCCTTTGACCTGGACCACATGCTGACTGAAGTTGTGCAGGCAGGCGAGTCAGTGCTTGCCGCTGACAAGGGAGCTTTGTGGCTGTTTGAACGGGATTCAGATGAACTGGTCATGAGAGTGCCGCACTTCATGCCACAGCCACGCATTGCCGCAGGGCAAGGGCTGGTGGGTGAATGCCTGGCCAGCCGGGAGATTATCAACGTAGGCGATGCTTACAGCGACCCCCGTTTCCGGGGTGCGGTGGATCGCGCCACCGGGTACAAGACCCAGTCCATCTTGAATGTTCCCCTGTTGGGCCGTGAAAAACAGCCGGTTGGTGTTCTGCAGTTATTGAACAAATACAGTGGTGTATTTGATGCCAATGATGAGCGGGTGGCCATGATCCTGGCTGCCCAGTGCGCGGTTGCCGTTCAGCGGACCCAGTTGACCGAAGCCCTGTTGCTCAAGGAACGGCTGGACGAAGAAGTATCCCTGGCCCGGGAAATCCAGATGAGCACACTACCCACTGAAATGCCCGGGGTACCTGGCTATGATCTGCACGGGCAATTTCTGCCGACCGACCAGACCGGCGGTGACATGTTCGACCTGGTCATGCTGGAGGACCAGCTCTTTATGTTGTTGGGTGATGCCACGGGGCATGGTTTCGGGCCGGCTCTTTCAGCCACGCAAATGCAGGCCATGCTGCGTGTCGCCTTCCGTTGCGGTGCGAGCCTGGAAGAAGCGTACAAACACGTTAATAACCAACTGGCCGAAGACCTTCCTGAAGACCGGTTTATTACCGCCTTCATGGGATTTCTCGATCCTGTGACACACATCGTCCGGTTCCATTCCGGGGGCCAGGGGCCCATCCTGCATTTCAAGGCGGCTGATGAACATTGTGAATGGTACGAACCCACCAATTTCCCGGTCGGCATCCTCGAAATTGAAGATGCGGGTGACGCCGCACTGATCAAGATGGAACCGGGTGATGTCCTGGCGCTGCTTTCTGACGGAATCTTCGAGTATGAGAGTCTGCAGGGCATGCAGTTTGGAGAAAAGCGGGTGGGGCAGTTGTTTGAATATTACCATCGTTTGCCCATGTCCAAATTGTGCAAGCAATTGCTCGCGGCGACTTTCGAGCACGGTGAAGGTGTGCAGCAGGCAGATGATATTACGATCGTGTTAGTCAGGAGATTGCCGGAGGCCGTGTCATGAGAAAAAGATACAAGCGCAGTTTTGAGGAAATCCAGAAAATTGTGGTGGATACGGAGCAATTTTTCGCACAGAAAAATATCGCTGAATCACTGCGCATGAAAGTGGACTTGTCACTGGAAGAACTGTTCGTCAACATGGTGACGTATAACACGGAAACCACCTGCGACATAGTGATCGAAATGAAGGCAATCGATAACGGGATCGAAGTCAGTCTCACCGATTGCAATGTGGACCGTTTCGATCCCACCGGGTCGGGAAAGGTGGACGTGGACGCGCCGCTGGCTGATCGAACGCCCGGTGGCCTGGGCCTTTACCTGGTGCTGAAAATGGCGGATTCCATCAATTACGAATATCATGGACGAACAAGCAAAATAACATTCACAAACAAAGTGGCTGAGGCGGATGTTTAACATTGATTTCAACGACAGCGGGGCAGTGGTTGTCAGTGGCCGGCTGGATGCGGCAGAGGCCCCAAAGGCCCAGGAGTTCCTGGACCGGGTGCTGGATGAGTGCATCCTGGACATGGCGGCGCTGGATTACATTTCCAGCGCGGGACTCGGTGTGCTGCTTAAAACCCACAAGCGCCTGATGGTCAATGCTACAGGGCTCAAGCTGATCAATGTCAACAGTCACATCAACGATATTTTCCGCTATTCGGGTTTCGACAAGCTGTTCATTATCGAAACGGCTTCTTCCTGATTCAGGACAATGAATTCAGTATTTAAAAACCCGGCGCCGAACAATTTCATCTTTCTCACCAACTTTTCTGCCGGTGCACAGTAGTTATGAGTAATAGCCGAGATCAAGCGCTGATTGAACGTTGCAAGCGTGGAGACCGGCGGGCGCTGGAGCAGTTGTTGGGAGACTACGAGCGACCTGTTTATAACGCCGCTTATCGCATTGTTGGAAATCCGGACGATGCAGCGGATGTGACACAGGTGGTATTTCTGAAAGCCTTCGAGCAGTTGGATCAGTACAAGCCTGAATTTAAATTTTTCAGCTGGATATACCGGATAGCGATCAATGAGTCAATTAACCAGATCAAGCGCAACAGGAACCATGTGTCTCTCGACGACCGGGAGATTTCAAACGTGCGCGGTCCGGATGATATGGTTCGCGCCGGTGATATTTCCAGGGGCATTCAGGAAAGTTTGATGGGATTACAGGAAGACTACAGGACCGTTGTCGTGCTGAGGCATTTCTCCGAATGCAGCTACCGGCAGATCAGTGAAATCCTGCACATCCCGGAAAAAACCGTCAAATCCCGATTGTATTCAGCGCGCCAGTTGATGAAAGAACAACTCAAAGGAAGTGGAATTTTCTGATCATGTTGGATCAACACATCATAAACCTGATCAACGCCGGTATCGACGGCGAGTTGGGTCCGGAAGAGCAGAGGGAACTGGAGGCAGTTCTCGATTCTTCGCCGGAGGCAGTGACATTTCGGCTTGAACTCCTGCAGCTGAATAATGCGTTCAGTAATTTGCCGGAATTGGATCCGCCCCCCGCCTTGGCCCGCACCATTCTTGACCAGGTACAGTTGCCGGACAGGCAAAAGCTGTTCAAGCTTCCGGGTTTCTTCGCCGGTCTCACTCCAGTCGCCGGCGGATTGGCATTTGCAGCCGGCCTTCTATTGGCGATTGGTTTTTATGAGACCGGTTCCAGGAAGTTAACGCAGCAAGACACGGTCAACATGGTGGGTACCATGGTGGCCAGCGACCAGGTTACAGCCCCCGGCCAGGGAGACCGCCTGATGCTTGACCTGGACGGTATGTCCGGCACCGTTTCTCTGAACGTGAGCGAAAACGGACGGGCGATTGAGTTTGACCTTGATTCAAGTCAGCTCATTGAAATCGAGCTCGATCTTGAAAAGGCCGGTTTAGTTGTCATCGGCTTCGCCCAGGATGACCGCGGCGATGGCAGCTTTATTGACACGTTGGAACTCATGGGGGGGACTATGCGCGTGGTGAATCAGGGAAAGCACCATTTTGTAGTATTTTTAAGACAATCACCCGATTCGGAAAACCATGGAAAGGATATACGGATTGGGATTTCGCATGACGGTCAGCGGGTGTATGAAGATACGCTCGGTGCCTGGCACTGAGTATTTCGGAGTCTTTACCAACTTTTTATGCTTAACGGAGTACTTGAATGTAAGACCGCTGTTTTTCACGGCAGGAACGCGGATTGTGACATTAGACTAATTGGGAGAGTAGAAAGATGAAATCAGGACAGAAAGGCAATACAAAGGTATGGATGTTGGTTGCAGCTCTCGCAGTCGCGATCGCAGCCGTTGTTTTCTTTGGCAGTAATTATCCGCCGGACAGCGAGATGGCTTCAGGCACCATTGTTCCGGCTGAACGCTATCGTGCCGATCAAATCACCAGCGACGATGTCGTGCTTGGTGATGAATCAATCGCGCAATTCATGCAGACCGATGAATTCGAATTGCTGATTAATGATGAGGTTTTTATGGAGGCCATTAGTCAGGATGCGTTCCAGGCAGCGTTGAGCGACAAGTCGTTCCAGCAAGCCCTGGCCGACAAGTCGTTCCAGCAAGCTCTGGCCGACAAGTCGTTCCAGCAAGCTCTGGCCGACAAGTCGTTCCAGCATGCTCTGGCCGACAAGTCG
>JAIVWI010000067.1:0-14854 GCA_048636595.1 Oceanospirillum sp.
GTTAATCGGACGCAATCTGTTATAGAGCCCGGTCGGCCGCAAGCGACCTCTTACAGGAGCGGTCGGCCGCAAGCGACCTCTTACAAGAGTTCTATTCCCAGGTACAGGACCAAAGTCAGCAGCAAGCCCATGTGAATCACACCCCTGACGCTGGTCATGGGGCCGGTCTTGCCCTTGAGCCCGTTGAATTCCAGCGCAAAGATGACGCCAAATACGACGATCAGAGAGAGGATGCTGGCGTTCATCACCGGTGTTGCCAATTGAGCCAGGTGAACTGACGAGGCCATGAAAAACAACATCGGGATAGAGAACAGTGTATTGGTTCTCGACGCCAGGCCGGCCTTGGCCAGCGCACCGGCAGCAGCCGGGTCCGCTTCACCGCCGGCGGCGACTTTTTCAGCCGAAGCAATCACGATTTTCTGCTTGGGCCAGATCACCAGCCAGACGTTCAGGAACATCAGAATGCCCAGGGCTGCGCCAACCATGATGCCGTAGCCATCCAGGCGCTTGGCGCCCAACAGTACGAGTCCGGTCAGGAAAGTAAACATCGCGGCCCAGCGGAACCACCACAGTGCGCGAGGCACCAGTTTACGGATGGCGTCCGACTTGGACGAAGCATCTGCTTCCTTGAAATACTCTCCCTGCACGAAATTGAAATACCACAGCAGGCCGATCCAGGCCACGCCGGCGAGCAGGTGAAACCACCTGAATAAAAAGGCAAGTGCATTGCCCTGAAGAAGTGCAAGATCAAGATCCACGGTTTTACTCTCCCTATTTCTATTTTTCAGGTGGCCGCCAGAAAGGGCAGCCACTCCATGGCATAGGGTACACCCCTTCGGATGGAATCTGAACTGTAGAATCCTTCCGGTTTGCAGTCTGTCCGGCGGTTCGCCTGGTTGGTGTCAGTTTTGTGGTGTTGCAGGCCGCTCTTGTGGTGGAAATTCCGGCAGATCGGTCGCTTCCACCACCTGCCCAAAATACAGGGCATTGATGTACATGCGTTCGGTGCCGCGCCAGTACCCGCGGAACAGCGGGTTATTGGCGAAGTGAACGACCAGTCCCTTGTCCTGCTTTTGTGCAATGACTGCGGCTTGCCCCTGGATGGCCTCCAGCCGGTCATTTCCAATGAAGCCTGCCAGCAGGGGTGAGTTGGTATAGCGGACCGGTGTTGCATAGGCGTTGTCGCTGGGTATCAGTTCCGTTGTGCCTTTGCGCAACAACGGCAGTTCTCCCCGGCGGTAACCGAAAGCCAGCGGGTGGCTGAGGTCTATCACCGAGGCGACGATTGCCCCGCCGATGATGTGCTGCGCCTTGTCATCCGCGAAATCGCCGTAGGCGCGTGGCGTGACGATTTCAGGTTTTTCCCTGGTTTCCTCAACCGGCTCACAGGGAGTCTCTTCTGCTTGAAAACAGAGTTCTTGCGCCCAGCCGGCTGCACGGTTGATGGCAATCAGGACACCACCACCCTTGATCCAGCGCGTAATATTTTCTTTCTGCGTTTCATTGATGGCTGCGAAATCACCATCCGGTAAGAGCAGGTGTGTGTAGCCGGAAATATCAATCTCTCCCAGGCGATCCAGTTCAACTATCGGCGCTGCCAATCCCAGGCGCTGATCGAGCAGGTACCAGGCCTCTCCCGCACCATACGAAGAGGTGTCCCTGCCCCCGATGATCAGCGGCTTCACCGGATTGATAATTGGGAAATGCCTGGATCCCAGGTCCGGCCCAACGGATGTCACTGTACTTTTAAGGGCGTAAATTTCCAGGCCGGAGTGTGCTGCCTGGTCAAGGGAATCAAGGATGTCAGAGGTGGAGTTGTTCTCCTGGATGCCTGCCTGGATGACCAGAGATCCCGCCGAAAATGCCTGTAAGTTGTTCCCGGTCTGCGCGGAGAAGGGCTTTATCGAGGTGCGCACTTTTACCCCGGCGTCCAGCAGCTTTTGCAACAGGGCCGGCGCATCGAGCTGGTTCCAGGGGACAGCCCACGCGGGTGCGTCGCGGTCCAATGGGATTCCACTGCTGACCGGGCTTGTGTCCTGTGTCGCCGGAGTCCGGCTGAGAGTGGTAAACGGCAGGTTGTGTGCCAGGGGAAGAGTCCAGGCGGAAACGTCGTAAAAGGTTTCGTCCCTGAACTCGGTCCGTTGCTCCATGATGGCTTCGAGCAGTCCGGCTTGTCTTTGCCTGGCTGGAATGACCCAGGCGTGCCCCGGTGTAAATTCCTCGTCGCCCGCGCGGAATGTTTCGCCCAGGGGCTGATATTGAATGTGGTGGAGGTCCAGCACATCGAGGAAGGCCCGTGCACGGGCTGGATCGGCGTCATCACCGACCACCCAGGCCCGGAAGTTTTTGTTGCCGGCTCTTTCCTGCATGGTCCGGGCAAAACCGGTTTGGTATTCAAACAGCCGGTCCCGCAGCGCCCATGCGCCTTTCAGTGTGGACAGGGAGACGCGCAATTGATTGGCTACGGCCATCCTGAAAGTCTCGGTGCCGTTGCTGGTCAGAATTTCCTGGCCGCCTATGGCCCGCTGTTCGAAAAGAATGCCGATGCTGCCGTTGATGTCGGGATAGGTGGATCCCTTGCCGTAGTAAAAATCGTCGAAGGCATCTTCCGTGAAATGCGGCTGCCCGGCGGCATCCAGGGCCTCGGAATGGAACACGGCCAAGGCGCGGGTCAGTTCAAGGTTTTCGGCCGGCGTGAGCGGATTTTGCCTTGACGGCACGCCTGGCTGGAAAAAGAAACCAGGAAAACGATCCTGCTCGTGATGATCTGTCAGTACGTGGGGAAGCCAACGGTGAAATTCGACGATCCTTGCACGTGATTCCGGCTGTACCAGCGGCAGCCAGTCGCGATTGAGGTCGAACCAGTAGTGGTTGGTGCGGCCTTCCGGCCAGGGCTGGTTGTGCTGACGAGTGACGGGGTCGGCAACGGGTACCTTGCCTGCGTTGCTGTTGGCCCAGCTTGCAAAGCGGTTCAGGCCGTCCGGATTGTTGCTGGGGTCAATCAGGACAACGCTGCCAGCCAGCAATTCTTCGACCCATGCCGAGCGTGAAGCAGCCAGGTAGTACGCCATCAGCATGGATGCATTGCTGCCGCTGGGCTCGTCACCGTGCACGCTGTAACCCAGCCACACCACCAGCGGTCCCCCGTCATCCAAATGTGCGGCATCCAGATGTGCGGCACCCAGGTGTGTGAGGCGCAGTGATTCCAGTTTTTGCTGATTGGCTTCGCTGGTGATGGCCAGTTGCAGCAGCGGTCTTTGTTCGTGTGTATAGCCAATTACTTTGACCGATATCCGCGGCGAGGCCGCGGCCAGGGCCTGCATGTACTGCACCAGTTTATCGTGGCTGACGTGCCAGTCGCCTACGTCCCAGCCCAGCACCGATTCGGGTGTCGGGATGCCGGGATCCAAATTGCTGTCAGGCGGCAGGTACTCCAGTGCCGTGCGGGCACTCGCAGTGCAGGCCAGGAGCAGCAGACAAAGGCCGGTCAGTATTCTCATTCAACAGTCCAATTTGCGGGTTTCACCAACCCCTGATCCCTGATGAAACAAAGGTTCACTATTTTACCCTCAAATTGCATCGGTATCCCCGATGATGGCACAGCAAATTTCTTATGGCATCATATGCACTGATACCAATCCGCCGGGCCACTATTCATGAATTTTTTAAAAACTTCGATAATTGCCTCGATATTTGCATTGGGTGTAATCGCGTGTTCTTCGGCGCCGGGGAGTGAGAATCTCCAGGAGCAGTTGAACCTGATCAGTCTTCCTCCGGGTTTTGAAATCCATTTGTATGCTGAGGGTGTGGAAAATGCGCGCCAACTGGCGCTGGGTGATCAAGGTACTGTGTTCGTGGGTTCGAGGAAAGCAGGTAAAGTCCATGCAGTCGTGGATACCAAACGTGAACACTATGCCGAACGCGTCTACCTGTTGGCTCAGGATCTGAACATGCCTTCGGGCATCGAATTCAAATTCGGTTCACTCTACGTGGGGGCGGTGAACCGTATTTTGCGCTATGACGATATCGAAAGCAGGCTGGACCGGCCGCCTGAGCCTGACCTGGTCACCGACGAATTCCCGGACAAGTCTCATCACGGCTGGAAGTACCTCCGTTTCGGGCCGGACGGAAAATTGTATGTACCGGTCGGCGCACCCTGCAATATTTGCAACGAACCCGGTTTCGGCCAGATCAGGCGTATTTTCGCCGATGGCAGCGGCGATATCGTCTATGCCAGCGGCGTGCGCAACAGTGTCGGACTGGCCTTTCACCCCGACACCGGTGAGTTGTGGTTTACGGACAATGGCCGCGACAGGATGGGCGACGATCTTCCCGCTGACGAACTCAACCACGCTCCGCGCGCCGGCATGGATTTCGGTTATCCCTGGTGCCACCAGGGCGACACACTTGATCCCAAATTTGGAAAAGGTAAATCCTGTGCGGATTACACAGCACCCGCACTGCTGCTGGACCCGCACGTGGCTGCCCTTGGACTAACATTTTATACCGGGAGGATGTTTCCATCCGGCTACCATAATCAACTGTTTATCGCTCAGCATGGTTCCTGGGACCGCAGTGAAAAAGTGGGCTGCGACATAGTCCTTGTGCGATTTGACGAGGAAGGAAATGCGCTGGGTCATGAGCCATTCGCCAGTGGCTGGCTGCAGGGAGATAATTGCTGGGGACGTCCGAATGATGTACTTCAAATGCCGGATGGATCTTTGCTGGTATCGGACGACAAGGCCGGTGCGATTTACCGCATCAGTTACCAAGCAAGCCAATAGAACAACATGCCCCTGATCCAGATTCTCGTGCTCGCCCTGATCCAGGGCCTGACTGAATTTCTTCCGGTTTCCAGTTCTGCCCACCTGATCCTCGGCAGCAAGGCTTTTGGCTGGCCGGACCAGGGCCTGGTCTTCGATGTTGCGACGCATCTGGGTACCCTGGTGGCGGTATTTATCTATTTCCGGCACGAACTGCTGGACATGGCAAAAGCCTGGCTGGGTCCCGTGACCCGTGAGTCTGACCGGCAACACAGGGCGATGGCGGTCTACCTGGCCCTGGCCAGCATACCGGCATTGTTCGCGGGGGCGCTGGCCCACGACCTGGTGGAGTTCTATCTGCGGGATATTCGCATCATTGCCTGGACGACGATTGGCTTTGGCCTGCTGCTGTGGATCGCTGATGCGCGGGGCGCCCGCGAGGTCAAGCTGGAGCAGATCAATTTACGCAGCGCCCTGCTGATTGGCCTGGCCCAGGCCCTGGCTTTGATACCGGGGACGTCGAGATCGGGCATTACGATCACAGCCGGTCGTTTTCTCGGCCTGACGCCTGACGCCGCTGCCCGCTTTTCCTTTCTGCTGGCCATACCGATTATCGGTGCGGCGGGTAGCTACGGAGCCTTGCGGGTCATCATGGGCGATGCCAATATCGACTGGGTTGCCTTCGTCCTCGCCATGGCCTTTTCCGCCGCCGCCGGTTGGGTCTGTATCGCCGCCTTTCTGGCCCTGTTAAAGCGGGTTGGTTTGATGCCGTTCGTCATTTACCGCCTGGTGCTCGGGCTGGTCCTGCTTTGGATTGTCTGGTAAGCGCACTAAAATAGTGCATCACTATCTTATATTGCACTAAAATAGTGCAAATGGCATACTATTGACCTGATCCAGGTCAGTGTCCCTAATGGGAAATTGCGTTAAATGTTGTTAAAACGTTGCTAAATGCCTCGATTATTCCGGTAATTTGTGCGCGGCAGGAAGTTTTTGCCCATTGTGTATTTGGCACGGGATCTGCATATATCTTATGACCCATTATGGAACTGCAACAAGGAAATTGAGCAATGAGCGTTGATAAAATTCTGAAAACCCTCAAAGAAAAAAATTACCAATTCGTCGACCTGAGGTTCTGCGACACCCTGGGCAAGGAACAGCACGTGAGCATGCCGGTCAAGGCCGCCGATGAAGACCTGTTCGAAGAAGGCAAGATGTTTGATGGTTCGTCCATTGCGGGCTGGAAAGGCATCAATGAGTCCGACATGGTGCTGATGCCGGATATTGCCTCGGCCGTGAAGGATCCTTTTGCCGAGCACAAGACCATGATTATTCGTTGTGACGTGCTGGAGCCGCATACGATGGAAGGCTATAACCGCTGCCCCCGCTCCCTGGCAAAGCGCGCTGAGGCTTACCTGAAATCCAGCGGAATCGCGGATGCCGCTTATTTTGGACCGGAGCCCGAGTTCTTCGTCTTTGACGATGTGCGTTTCAACGTTGACATGCACGGCTGTTCGTATCGCGTCGATTCCGAGGAAGGCGCCTGGAACACCGGTGCAGAATACGAAGGTGGCAATATCGGTCACCGCCCCGGTGTGAAAGGCGGTTACTTCCCGGTGCCACCAGTGGATTCGCTGCACGACCTGCGTAGCACGATGTGCCGCCTGATGGAAAAAATGGGCATCGAGGTGGAGGTCCACCACCACGAGGTGGGCACGGCCGGCCAGTGTGAGATCGGTACCCGGTTCAACACGCTTACCACCAAGGCGGATGAACTCCTCTTGATGAAATACATCATTCACAATGTTGCCCATGTCAACGGGCAGACAGCGACCTTTATGCCCAAGCCGCTGGTGGGTGACAATGGTTCCGGCATGCATGTGCACCAGTCCATTTTCAAGGAAGGCAACAACCTGTTCACCGGTGAGGGCTATGGCGGTCTTTCGGAAACAGCGTTTCACTACATCGGTGGTATTTTCAAGCACGCCCGCGCCATCAATGCATTTGCAAACGCATCCACCAACAGCTACAAGCGCCTGGTTCCCGGCTTCGAGGCGCCTGTCATGCTGGCATACTCTGCCCGCAACCGTTCCGCTTCCTGCCGTATTCCCTACGTCAGTAACCCCAAGGGCCGCCGCATCGAGGTGCGTTTTGGTGACGCGGCCGGTAATGGCTACCTTATTTTCGCCGCCATGCTGATGGCCGGCCTCGATGGCATCAGGAACAAGATCGACCCGGGTTCACCGATGGACAAGGATCTTTACGACCTGCCGCCCGAAGAGGAAAAGAAGATTCCAACCGTGTGCTCCTCGCTTGAGCAGGCACTGGAGGCGCTGGATACCGACAGGGAATTTCTCAAGGCCGGCGGTGTCTTTGATGATGACCTGATCGATGCCTACATCGACTTGAAGATGGAGGAAGTAACCAGGTTCCGGATGAGTACTCACCCGGTAGAATTCGATATGTATTATTCTCTTTAGGGAGACTCTGACCAGGGCTTGGCGTAAATACCCATACATGACGCGCGGCCCCGCATGGATGTGGGGCTGGCGGGTCCAGGCTAAATCAGAGCGGGTTAATGTAAAACCGGGAGCAAGATGATGAGCAAAGGAATGATCAGAGCAATCTCATTAACAGGTATTTTTCTATTATCGGTCAGCACCGCCTGGGCGGCGGATATCTGGAAAGTTGTCGACGAAGACGGAAACGTGACCTATACCGATCAGCCACCGAAAGGTGGTGCAGCGCCAATGGACCTGCCGGAACTTTCAGTCATTGAAACCGACTTCGAGGAACAGGCAAAACCGGTCGATGAAGAGGGAGTCAAGGCCCCTACATCAAGCGACTTACGCAAGCTCTACGGGGATTTCCAGATCACCCGGCCGCTTCCGGAAGAAACCTTTTGGGGCACCGCCAACACAGTGGTGGTTACCTGGAGCAGTAAGACACCCATTACACCTGACCTGAACGTGCGCGTGTTTGTAAATGGCAAAGCCCAGGCAGCGCCAGCGACCGGGGGTGTAAGCCTGAACCTGGAACGTGGCGAGCACAAAGTTTTTGCAGAGCTTCGGGATGCCCGTAACCGCCGAATTATCAAGACCAATACGGTAACGTTTTTTATCAAACAGCATTCGGTCAATTTCAATCGCGCAAGGCCCCGACCCCGCGGTTGAAGTGGCTGATCAGGTACCTGCTTCCGGAACGCTGGACCTGCTCGAAACAGGCGTTATTCGCCTGGATGGGATGGGCCGGCTGATCCAGATGAATGCCGCAGCGGAAAACTGTCTTTTGGTCAGCCGGGACCGCGCCACCGGTCGTCTCATCTGGGATGTGGCTGAGGTTCCGCTGGAACTCAGGGGCGCCATCCATGATCCACCCGCGGCCAGCCAGGGGCTGCGCCTGCATGAACTCAAGCTTGGCGGAGGGGTTTATGACTGCACGATCCAGGCCATTGAAGACGGGACATTGCTGTTGGAACTGAACAATCTTGAATGGGAACAGATGCGCCTGCGCCTGCAGCAGCGGGAAGTGCAGACCGGCATGCTTGATTTACTGAGCCGCAACCTGGCTCACGAAGTACGCAACCCCCTGGGTGGCATACGTGGAGCGGCACAGATGCTGGCTGCAGAACTGGAGTCCGGGGAATTGTGCACGCTGGCCCGCCTTATCATGCGCGAGTCAGACCGTATCGATGAACTGATCCTGCGCTTCGGCCAGCCTGAACTGGTACAACAACAAGTGGATATCTACCCCTTGCTGGATGAAGCCATTGATCTTCTGGACGCAGAATTCGGCGATTTGGTTCAAGTGGAGCGGGACTATGATCCCAGCATCCCTCCCATCAATGCCGATGCGACCGCGATACGGCAAGTCATCCTCAACCTGCTGCGCAATGCCTGCCAGGCAAACTCCAGCATGGTGGTTATCAGGACCCGGGTGGAACACGGCAGTGCACTGCTTCAGTCTGACCAGAGTAGCGTCTTACGACTTGATGTGATTGACAACGGCCAGGGTGTTCCCGAGTCGCTGCAGTCGCTTCTCTTTCTGCCCCTGGTGACCGGGCGCCGGGATGGCACCGGCCTGGGTCTTTCGCTGTCACAACAGATCGCATCGGCGCACGGCGGACTGTTGACGTTTGAAGCGCTGGACAAGGGCAGCCGGTTCAGTCTTTATCTGCCCCTGGCTAATGGGAGTGGACCGCGATGAACCAACAGGCCAGAATCTGGGTGGTCGACGATGACGAGGCAATTCGCTTCGTGTTGCAACGTGCTTTGAGCAAAAGCGGTTTTGCCGTTGAATGCTACGAGAGTGTTGCCGCGGTCCACAAGGCGCTGGAAAAAAGCCGGCCCCAGGCAATTCTGACCGACATTCGCCTCCCCGATGCAGACGGACTCAGCCTGGTGGATACCCTGGAGCGCCGGTCGATTAACATCCCCGTTATCGCCATGACAGCCTATTCCGATCTGGACCAGGCAGTCACCGCGTTTCAGAAAGGCGTTTTTGAATATCTTTCCAAGCCCTTTGACCTGAACGAGGTTATATCCGTGGTCGGCCGGGCCGTGGCGCCTGGAATAAAACAAGAAGAAAAAGAACCGGAAAAAAAGACCAGCAGCCAGTTACTGGGTGAATCACCCGCCATGCAGGAAGTCTTTCGCACCATTGGCCGCTTGTCCCGCTCGGATGTCAGCGTGTTGATCACGGGCGAGACCGGCAGCGGCAAGGAAGTGGTGGCGCGGGCGCTGCACCAGAACAGCCCCAGGGCGAACGGGCCCTTCGTAGCAATCAACACCGCGGCGATTCCGGCCGAGTTGCTTGAATCCGAGCTTTTCGGCCACGAGCGGGGTTCCTTCACCGGAGCACATTCCCGCAGGGAAGGACGATTCGAGGAAGCAGCAGGAGGCACATTGTTCCTTGATGAAATCGGCGACATGCCGCTTGCGCTGCAAACAAGGTTGCTGCGGGTCCTGGCTGAAGGGGATTTCTACCGCGTGGGCGGCAGGGACCTGCTCCGGGCCGACGTACGGATCAT
The DNA here is from genome assembly GCA_048636595.1 of Oceanospirillum sp. Taxonomy (GTDB): domain Bacteria; phylum Pseudomonadota; class Gammaproteobacteria; order Xanthomonadales; family SZUA-36; genus JAJRRA01. The sequence goes on from JAIVWI010000067.1 coordinate 9,793, forward strand.
CGCAGCCACTCACCAGGACCTGGAGATCAAAGTCCGCGAGGGCAGTTTCCGTGAAGACCTCTATCACCGTTTGAATGTAATCCACATTGCACTGCCTCCCTTGCGCGACCGGACCGAAGACATCGGCATGCTGGCCAGACGTTTCCTGGTCCAGGTAGCCGATGAGCTCGGGCTGGAGGAGAAGCATTTCCGGCCAGAAACCATCTCGATACTCGAGGGGCTTCCCTGGCCCGGCAACGTTCGTCAGCTGCAAAACCTCTGCCGCCAGTTGTGCGTCATGGCGCCCGGTGAACAGATTTTCCCCGAGGATGTTCCCCGTGAAATTGCCGGTCAGAAGGCCAGCCGCGACTCAAGGGACCAGTGGCCTGATCTGCTGAGTAAATGGGCCAGGTCAGAACTGGCTGCGGGTGGAACCGATCTGGTTGGGCGGGCCCAGACTGAGCTTGAACGCGTGTTAATTGAATGCGCCCTGGAACAGACGGGCGGACAGCGGCAGAAAGCAGCTGAACTGCTTGGCCTGGGCCGGAACACGCTCACCCGGAAAATACAAAAAATCGACAGCCAACAAGCTGGCTAGCTGCGAGTCTGCCGGGTGATTCTGACTCTCAGTTTGGCAAAAGCCCTTTCGGAGTAAGAGGTCTTCATCCAGGACCCTTTGAAACACGGATGTTTCAAGAGGAGGCCCCAGGGAAGGGTTTATGCCGTGTCCTGGAAGAAGACCTCTTGCTTCGAACGGGCGCGCCCGCAAGTAGCACAACAAATATGTCAACAACTTTGCTGCAATATCGGGCTAGACAGTTCTTGTCGCAACAGCGGGCGGTACCGACGATGCCCTTCTTGCGGGTCCGAACACAGCGATTTGTCCAACGATGCACAACATCAGCATAGCCATGGGCACCAAATACCAACTGATCCGCGTCAGGCTGAAGGTTTCAACCATGAACATGTTGAGTCCAATGGTCAGCCCCGCCCCGATCATTACGCCGACCAGGCTGATGAGGAAATTCTCTGTCATGAAATAGCGCAGGATGGCTGCTTTGGATGCGCCCAGGGCGCGCCTGATTCCAATCTGCCGGGTCCTGCGGTTGACGCTGAAACTGGCCAGACCAACAATACCCAGCGAAGTGACCGCAACAAGCAGAACGATGGTAAAAGTCAGGATCTTGACCATGGAGGAATCGGCACGGTAACTGCGTTCACGGTTTTCATCCATGCTGCGCATGGAGCGCACGATACGGTCCTTGTTGCTTGTAGCCAGTAACTCCTCGACCTGCGGCATCAATTCATCACGCATTCCGGGTTCAGCGCGAATGATGTAAAGCGTGCGTCCAAACAAGGTATGGTTTGGCACCAGCATGACACGTTCGACGCCGTCCCAACCATTCCACGGCGCCTGCATCTGCTCAATGATTCCGGTGATGGTGATTGCCTGGTCGCTATTGACGTAAACCGTCTTGCCCAGCGCGCTATCCGGGTCGTCCGGGAAGAGCGCTTCTGCCATGGCACGGGTGGCCAGAACCTTGTCCGGCCACTCGGTGGAAGTGCGTTCACGCCACACAATGTCCGTGGCGCTAAGATTTTCGCCTGCCAGCAGATTCAGGCCGAAGGTGTCCACGCCGTGTTCATCTACGAAATACAAAGCGGCTGTTGTGCCATCGATTTCTGCGCCAGGTTCGGTCTGGAAACTCGTGGACCAGCCACCGCCTGACAGCGGAATTGAAATCGACTGAATAGCGTTCACTACCCCGGGCATCCCGCGCAATGCAGCAAGGTCTTCCTCGATGGTTACCCGTTCGTTGAAATTCTCGGCGAATCCGACACTGGCTATATAGAAAATATTGTGTTCATCGATCCCGCTGGGGCGGGACATTACGCGTGTCCGTTCCTGCATGATAGAGATGGCGTTGACCATGATGGCCATGGTCACGGCGATTTGCAGCGCGATCAGGATCGCACCGGTCTTGTTGCGCATCATTGCGCGCCAAATGGGTCCAATTTCCATGATCTGCCTCCTATTGCGTTTTCAGTTGACTGGCAGGTGTAATCCGGCTTGCCCGCCAGGTTGGATAAAGCCCTGCCAGCAGGGCAGCCAGGATAGCCAGGCCAACCGCCGTCAACACCATCACCCAGTCCATACCAACCATGTTTTCAATGTATTCGCCAAACAACATCTCGATACCGCGCAAGCCCAGCCAGGCGAGTCCCAATCCAAAAATTCCACCACCCAGGCCAATCATGGCGGACTCGATCATGTGCTGTATAAACAAGCTGGATCGCGATGCACCAAGCGCCCTGCGCAGGCCAATATCCCCGGATTTACCCATGAATTTCGCCAGCAGCAGGCCAATGGTGTTGAGCAGGCAAACCACCAGGAACATCAATGACAGCCCAAGCATCACCTGGGCATCGTCTTCGACGACTTCCTGGCTCTCCATCCATTCCATCACATCGCTGAGCCGGTTGTTGAGTGGTCTCGGGAACCTGCCCAGTTCCTTCTGCTGCTCAACGTAAGCGTTGAGAAAAGTCATGTAGTCCTGTTTTTCCTGCTCATTTCTCAATTCCGCCCAGAACTGGATCCACACGCACTCGGAATTCAGGAAAGCTTCGAAACCGTCACCATCAGTGGGTTTCCAGCACATGGTGTTGCCACTTCGAGGCAACTCATACTCCACTGCGATATTGAAGGGAATATAAATCTCCTCCGGTTCATTAAAGCCACCGTTGGTGATGTCGTAAAATTTCGGTACGGGCAGAAATGTGTCCAGCACACCCACCACCCGGAAGTCCATTCCGTTCAAGCGCAGATCCCGGCCCACCGAATCTTCGCCGCCAAACACTTTTTCGTTGATCTCTTTGCTGAGGACGACAACTTTTTCCAGCTTACGATCCGCCGTATCGTCCCAGCCGCTTCCATACAGGAAGCGCAAGTCGAACATGGGAAAGAAATCAGCCCAGGTATTTCGGGCATCGACCGAAAACGGCCTTTCATCCTTACCCTGGGGTTCAAGCACCAGGCCGGAGCGGTTGCTGGCAATTTGCCGGTAAGCCTTGCCGGCATTCATCAGCGCCATGGCATCGATGTAGGTCACCTGGTCGATCAGATCGTAATCATCATCGCCGTGGTCGTTGGGATCCCAGTTGTCGAGTTGGACGTAAAACAACTGGTCAGATTTCTGCGGAATCGGGTCGCCCGACATCATGTAATTGACCGTAATAGTCGTCATACTGGCGCCGATACCAACAGCAATTGCCGCAATCATCAGCATGCTCAGAAATGGGTTACGTCGGATGCTGAGCCAGCCCAGCTTGAGGTAATAGGAAAACATGTCCTTCTCCTGGTGGCCCGGCCTTATCCAGTCGCCGCAGTGAATGTTTGGGCGGCCATTTGTTCGCCCCCATGTTTGGTCATCTGTTTGGCCATTTGAATGTCTGCGCCGTTGTCGCTGACACGCCCGTCAAGGATGTGCACATTCCGGTTGGCCATCTCCGCCAGCGACGGATCATGGGTGACCATGATGATGGTGGTACCGTTTCGATTGATCTCGGCAATCAACTCCATGACGCTCATGGCCATGTGTGAGTCGAGGTTACCGGTGGGTTCATCCGCCAACAAAAATCGGGGTTCTCCAGCCAGTGCACGCGCAATGGCGACGCGTTGCTGCTGGCCACCTGATAACTGGGATGGCAAGTGTTTCATGCGCGAGGCCAGGCCTACCATTTCCAACACATTCTCAATGCGCCGTTTACGCTCAGCGGCTTTGAAGCCCCGGTAGCGCAAAGGCACATCAACGTTGTCGAACAGGTTAAGGTCAGGAATCAGGTTAAAACTCTGGAATATGAAACCAATCTTTTGATTGCGCACCGCAGAAGACTCGGCATCGGACAAGGCGGAAACATCCCGGCCATCCAGCTCATAACGCCCACCGGTAAACCGTTCCAGCAAGCCGGCAATATTCAGAAAAGTGGTTTTGCCTGAACCGGATGGGCCGGTCACGGAAATAAAATCACCTTCCTCGACTTCCAGCGAAAATTCCCGAAGGGCGTGCGTTTCAACCAGGTCGGTGCGGTAAACCATGGAAATGTTTTGCATGCTGAGCATTTTTTTTCTCCTGCGTTGCTGTTTAATTGGTCACGAGCACTGAATCAGCGCTGCGAAACTGGTCTATGCTTGATATCACCACGATCTCCCCCTCGTTCAGTCCCTTGACAATTTCCACCGCTGCCAGGCTGCGCGCACCGATTTCAATGGAGCGGCGGCGGGCTACATTGTCGTCATCCAGCACATAGGCAATACGGCTTCCGCCGCTGTCCAGGAACTGACCTCGTTGCAGCGTTAGCACGTTTTTCTTTTCTTCCATCAGGATGCGGGTGGTGAGTCGTTGGTTTTGCCTCAAACCGGGTGGCATTGGCCCAACAAAACGAATCCGGGTAGTCACCTGGTTCTGGATGATTTCAGGGGAGACCGATACCAGGGACGCGGGGTATTTCTGATTTCCAAGCCGCACTTCCGCGCTCATACCCAGGCCCAGGTCGTCTGCGTAGCTCTCCGGCACCTGCGCCTCGATTTCGAATGCCGACAGATCAACGACTGCCATCACCACCTGGTTGCGGCTCACTGCGGCCTTCTGGTCGACCATCAGGTTACCGACAATTCCGTTGACCGGGGAGCGCATGTCCAATTCGTCGACCTGGCGAAGCAGGTCCTGCACCAGGAATGACTGGCGTTCGATCTTCAGTTCACTGGTTCTCAGTTCAAAAGCCAGGCGTTCCTGGTCCAGGCTGGCATCTTCCACTGCATGTTTATGAGCCAGCCTGGCAGTATCCAGGTCATCCTCGGTCTTTTCATAATCGATTTCAGAGATCGCTTCAATTTTGTGTCCCGATTCAGCGCGGCGGCGTTCGCGCTCCGCAGCGACCAGCGTGACCCTGGTGAGATCTATATTTTTCTGGTTATCCAGCGCTTTTTGCTTGGTTTCGATGCGCTGTCTTTCCAGTTCCACGCTGAGACTGTCGAGGGTAGCCTGTTCCCGCTGAAACTGGTTTTGCAGTTCGGGGCTGTCCA
>JAIVWI010000068.1:0-14720 GCA_048636595.1 Oceanospirillum sp.
TTGCACCCTGGCACCAATGCTCTTCTCGGGTGGATCTATTTTTATCTGAACGATACCAGCAACGCCTTGAAGTATGGTGCGGCCGCATGGGATTTAGGCCATGCCTCGGGGCTGTACTTTCAGGCGTGGATGAACCTGCGTATCGGGGAATTCGACCGAGCCGTTGACTTCGCCGAGCAGTGGGATGAACGGATGGCAGAAAAATTCGACAATCTCCAAATTCCCCTAACGCTAAAACTATTTATCGAGGCAAAGATTGATGCAGCGAAAAGACCGTTGTTTCTCGAGATGCTCGCAGAGCATGAGATGTCGCAGAGCATGAAACGATCGATTTTATTCGGATTCTGTTCACGGGTTATGTCGGTTTTGACCGGATCGATGAAGCCTATCGAGTGGCCACTATGGTTCTTGACCTGGATGGCTTCCATAGAAATTTTGTGTGGTATTTCTGGCGATCCGACATGGCGCCATTTCGTCAGGACCCGCGATTTGCAGCGCTTGTTACTGAGCTGGGAATGGTGGATTACTGGCGCGAATATGGCTGGCCGGATGTCTGCCAACCGGCGGGCGACAGTGTGATTTGTAAATAGGTCAATTTGCAGAGTTACTGATAAAAAGCGGACGACTGAGTCCAACCTGATGAGACGCCAGAAACGAAAGCCACAGCGCCAGGGGTACCCACACTTGGCTGGACCTGGGTTATTAATTTTGATTTTTATTTTTAACAAAAGGGCGGTATACAGGGATCTCATCGGCACCTTGCCTTTTAGTACCCCAACACTGGGGCATAATTTAATGCAAATACCGGGGTTTAGTGGTGCAATTTGGGATGCAAATTAACATCACGGATTCAGCTTTTGGTAGGGACAGGGGCTTTTCTTGGATTTGGGGCCTCTTTTGAAGTGGTACTGGCGCTGGCCGGTCAAGTGTTCCACTTCTCTGCGAAACCGTTCGTGACTTAAGATAGATCCCTATGCCGACCAACGTCACCCCGGAATACAAGAAAGCAGAGGCAGCCTTCCGCCAGGCGCGCGAGCCCCGCGAGCGTCTTGACTGCCTGCGGGAAATGCTCCGAACGATCCCCAAGCATAAGGGTACCGAGCACCTGCAGGCCGACATCAAGAGTCGCATCAAGCAGCTTACCGAGGAATTGACCGGCCCGAAGAAGGGGGGACGGCGCGGCGGCCCGTCACATGTCGTGCGTGCCGAGGGGGCCGCCCAGCTCTGCCTGGTGGGACCACCCAATGCCGGTAAATCATCCCTGCACGCCCGCTTGACCGGCTCGCGCACGGAGGTAGGACCGTATCCCTACACGACGCACCAGCCCGTACCGGGCATGCTCGAGTACGAAGATGTCCACTTCCAGCTCGTGGATCTGCCGCCGGTATCCAGCGAGTTCATGGAGCCGTGGCTCGTCGCCACGATGCAGCCGGCCGACGGCGTGCTCCTCGTGATCGATATCAACGACCCGGAGTGCGTGGAGCAGATCCCAGTCATCATGGCGCGGCTGGCGGAAAAGAAGATCATTCTGCGCGAGCGCTGGCCGGGCTTGCCCGGTGAGAAGGAAGAATCGACCGGGGAGGATGACCCGTTCCGTCTCGATCTGCCCACGCTGCTGATCGCCAACAAGTGCGACCTCGATCCGGACTCCGGTGAAGTCGAAATTCTCGAAGAGTTGCTCGGATTGCAATTCCCGGCCCTGACGGTATCCGCGAAAACCGGCAAGGGGCTTCAGGATCTGGGGCCGTTCCTGTTCCGCGCGCTCAAGATCGTGCGGGTCTACACAAAATCACCGGGTAAGCCCGCCGACACGGATAAACCCTTCACGGTTCGCCACGGCGATACGGTGATGGACGTCGCCAAGCTGGTGCATCGGGAAATCGCCAGGGACCTGAAATTCGCACGCATGTGGGGCAAAAGCGTGTACGACGGCCAGCAGACCGGGCCGGAGCACCTCGTCGAGGACGGCGACGTGGTCGAGTTGCACCTGTAGAGATGGCGTTGTTGATTGAAGTGGTTGTGAATTGAAGCATGCACCGCAGCGAATTTCTGTAGCGACTTTGCACTCCTGAATTTTGCCATCGCCATTGCGTGAAACCGCGCATCGCTGCTAACCGCTGCTTTTTGATTTCGCTGTGATATATTAAGTTTCATACCATCAGATTTCTTAAAGACATGACTCAATCCAAGACGCAATTTGACCGGGTGGCGCGCGCCTTCCAGAAAGTTTTAAACAATCAGAACCGCAATCCCGTGGAATATGAAGACGATGCCTGGAGCTTTTTTCAGAACTGCTGGCATTTAAAGGACTGGATTAAAAATGATGTTCAGGCGGTGGCGAAAGCAACGAGGCTGAAAATTGATGTTGAAGTGAATTCTTACCCGGCGTTGGTGATGATGGGAGACCTCGCCAACAAGAGCTTAGACCTCAAAGTGACGAATAGCCCAACGGATACTCGGGAAGCTCAGCACACAAAAAGCATGGCCGGCGCTACCGCGTACATTGATAGAAGAGACCAAACTCAGAAGGCTCGCAAAGCAGACGGAGCGATATATTTGCTTGTCACCGATAAAAACGGCGACGAGTTTCCGGTCAAAAAACTGGCCACCGATGCCATGAAAAACTGGATGGCGATCATTAAGAAATACAGAATTTAGAATGAATACAAATTTGGCAGCCGCCAAGCTTGCCGAAGGGAATTTTGGGTACTGACAAATTAACTGCTTGTGTTTGATAATCCGGGCATGACTATATACAAGCGTTACCGATTTCCACCCGCTATCATCCGGTACGCCGTTTGGCTGTACTATCGATTTTGAGGATTACAGTTGAGGTTTCGTCCTGTTTTTAGGACACTTGGGAACGAAGCTGCTATCGCGAGGAATCAAACTATGGGTACGCTGGAAGAAAGCGTCAGTATTTTGCGGGATCACTATCCGCCGCTGGCGGGGATTCCCGAAGCGCAGCTACTGCGCTTAATCCGCACTTACGAACTGGACCCCGGCGACAGCGTCACCTTCAGCAGCGACCAGGAGGAATGTGTTTTCGTACTCTCAGGTGAGGTGGAACAGAAGGATGGCGGCGTGAATATTCTGCTGAGCCCGCACAGCACCCTCACCCGGCCGGTCTGCCTCGCCTGCGACCGCATCACCTTCTCGGCCCGGCAGCCCTCTGTCCTCGGCCGTATCAACCCTGCCAGGCTCGACTTTCTGCTGAGTTGGGAGAGCCTGCGTACAGGCGCCGGGGCCGATGATTCATTCCAACAGTGGTTGAGCGGGCTGCATAATCCTCTGATCTTCGGCCAATTACCCCTGGAGAACGCCCACGAGGTCTTCCGCCGCCTGCAACCACGCACCGCGAAAGAAGGTGAAGTGATATTCGATATGAGAGAGGAGGCAAAGCGGTTCTACTTCATCGAGCAGGGTCGGGCCGAGCTGTGGCGGCCGGGGCTCTATGACGACGAACTGCAATTGACCAAGGTGCTGACAGCCGGAGACTACTTCGGCGAGGAGGCGTTGGTCGTCGGCGGGCAACGTAACGCCCGGGTTAGGATGATCGAAGAGTCCCGCCTTTTGATCCTGGACAAGAAGGACTTTGACGAGCTGATCAACGCGCCCATGATCGAGCGGGTATCCGCCAAGGTCGCCAACGCCATGCTCGAAGAGGGCGCGCAACTGCTGGACGTGCGCTACGAGGACGAATACGAATTGGAGTACATTCCCGGCTGCACACTGATCCCTCTGCTGGAGCTTCGCGAACGGGTCAGCGAGCTTGAAAGCGGCTCAGACTACGTCGTCTATTGCCACTCAGGCAAGCGCAGCGATGTCGCTGCCATGATACTGCGTCAGCACAAGCTGCATGCCGTCAGCCTCACCGGCGGCATCCGTGACTGGCCCTACCAGGTCGAATGTCCTCCGTAAGATCGCGACCAGCGAAGCTGGTGGCCCAAGCTAGCCTGTCCCTCCTGAATATTCGCCGGCCGGTTACCACCATTAAATTCCTTGAAACTTACCCAGGCGGTCGTCATAGGAAAAACTGAGAGACCTGAGCATGCGGACTTTGCTGAAGTCAGGATGCATGGGATTGATTAATACATTGTGTTCTTCCAGCCAGTTCGATGGATGGATATGCACGGATGGAACCGCCAGCGCTACGCTAAGATTGCTGGCAATCCAGCCGGAGCCTATTTTCCGGGATTCACGGTGGTCGGTGAGAAGCACCCTTATTTCAGCTTCCTCTATGCCAAGGAACTTGATGCATTCATCAGGAACTTCAATGGCCCCAATGCTCATTTCTGGAAAGGGACTGATCATATAAACAAGCCGTTCCAGCATGGACAGGGATTGAGACATCGCCGTGTAAATCATTTGCTCGCCATCACGGTTCCAACGCCCCCTGAATTGCGCAGCCCCAGCCCCACTTAGTATTTCAGAAGTATACCGGGGGCTGACTATTCGCCAGACTTTGGCCATCAGGCCGGGAGTATTCCGAGTTCAAGTTGGGCGATCAGGCCATCCACCAAGTCGGACCCGACTTCGGATGAAAGCAATTTCAATGGTGTCGCGTTGTCAAAAGCCACGTTTGGAGTTTTCAGCCATTTTAATGCCGTTTCTTCATCCCCATTGTAGAGATTGATAGCGTGTTCCAGGATTTGGGCAAACCGATACAGCCGGTTTGAAGCAGCCTCCCGCAAGTGCTTGTTTCCATTTTTTACCAATCGCGAGTAATGCATCCGCGAATATCCGATAATATTGCTGAACGCGCTCTCATCGATGTTCGCCTTTTTTCGAAATTGTTCCGCTACCTTCCCGGTTACGCCCCTGGATAGCTCTTGCACCATGTTATGACCCCGGCCAGGCGGCAGGATCATATGGGTGTATGGGTGTCGAATTTGCGCTTGTGCACCTTCGGCCGAATCCAGAAATTCTTGTGCCTGGATGCTCTTGCGTCGCTTAACTGTTCGGGTAGTCATGGCACTTCGTCTATTTAATGTATCATTTGTTATATATTTTAGCACAAATGTTACACTTCCCTATTGCTTCAACAGGACTAATACCAGTATTACAGGTGACAACGTTGCGCCGCAGTGCTGATCTTCATCCATTTCCATCCGCTTTGCCTGGCTATTATGAATGGGGCCATTTCGAGAACTTCAAGGTTTGTATATAATCTTGTTCTCTATTTTGAAGCCTGGTTAGTCGGGCAAAAAAATCGCAAAATTTTTTTAAGCCAAGAATTACCAAACCGAAAACAATGTTCACCGATAATGTTACCTACCAGGACATTGCCACCATTTCCGGAGGCAAGCTGTCTGACATCAAGCCGGAGCAGCGCAAAGGCGCCCTGAAAGGCGCCCAAATCCTGGCCAGGAGCCTGCAACTGGAAGGTGTAGACGTTGTATTCGGCTATCCGGGCGGGGCTAACCTGGAAATCTTCGACGTGCTGCGCGATTTCGGCATTCGCTGTGTCCGGGTTGAACATGAACAGGGCGCTGCCCACGCTGCCCAGGGTTACGCCCGGGTCAGCGGCAAGGTGGGTGTGTGCCTGGCGACCTCGGGTCCCGGTGCGACCAACCTGGTCACCGGCATCGCCGATGCGAACAGCGATTCAATTCCTATAGTTGCGATTACCGGTAATGTGCCGTCCCAACTACTGGGCAGGAACGCCTTCCAGGAAGTGGACATCGTCTCCATCGTCAAACCCATCACCAAGCGGGCTTACCTGGTCGACCGCGTCGCCCGGATTCCGGCCGCGGTGCGCCTGGCTTTCACCCATGCTCTTGGCAACCGCCCGGGTCCGGTATTGATCGATATCCCCAAGGACATCCAGCAGCATTATCCGCGTGATCCGGATGGCAACTATGTTGAACCACGCATGCCGGCGGTGATCGAAGTGCCCGAAGAACCGGTTGGCGGCATGCACGACGACCAGTTGCAGGAGTGTCTGCGGCTGATCACGGAAGCGGAACGTCCCGTCCTTTACGTGGGTGGGGGTGTTGTATCAGCCGGCGCCGAGTTGGAATTATTGGCCTTTGCCGAGAAACTCGGTGTGCCGCTGACCACGACCATCATGGGTCTGGGGGCATTTCCACCGGGGCATCCCTTATGCATGGATGTGCTCGGCATGCACGGTGCAAAGTACGCCAATATCGCCGTCAACGAGGCGGACCTGGTGATCGCCCTGGGCGTGCGGTTCGATGACCGGGTCACCGGCAAGGTCAGTGAGTTCATCAAACACGGCAAGATCATCCACATCGACATCGACCGTACCGAGTTGAACAAGAACAAGACCGTGACACTGCCGGTCTGTGCCGAGCTCAAGACGGCGCTGGCGCAGTTGATCACGGTGCAGCCAGGGGATCACCGCGAATGGCGCGAGTACTGCCAGGAATTGAAGGTCAAATTCCCGTACCCGGTGGCTGATAAAGAAGGCATCAGCCCCCAAAGAGCCATCGCCCTGCTGAGCGACATGACCTCGGGCGAGGCCATTGTCAGCCTGGGCGTGGGCCAGCACCAGATGTGGGCCATGCAGCATTACCGCGCCAAGCGCACCCGGTCTTTCCTGTCCAGTTCCGGATTCGGCACGATGGGTTACGGCCTGCCGGCCGCCATCGGCGCCAAGGTGGCTCAGCCGCAACGCCAGGTCATTGATATCGACGGTGACGGCAGTCTCAACATGACCATTCACGAACTCAGTACCTGCCGGCGCTACGGCATCGGCGTGAAAATCGTGGTCATCAACAACCAGTGGCTGGGTATGGTCCGCCAGTGGCAGGACATGATTTACGACGGCCACCGTTCCAATTCAGACCTGTCGGATCCCATATCGGAGGTCAAGGCCCGGGACGTCCAGGATGTCTACCCGGATTTCCCGGCCATAGCGCAGGGTTACCGGGTCAGGGCTGAGCGTGTTGCAGCGCCGGAAGATCTGGAGGCGGCATTTACCAGGATGCTGGCTGATCCCGACGAGCCCTACCTGCTGGACGTAATCGTGGAAAAAGAGGCCAATGTCTACCCGATGATTCCGGCCGGTGCTACCTACCGCGATATCATCATGAGTGATGAGGACCTGGAAGGCTTGTCAAAGGAAACTCAGGGTTCCAACATCTGAATCTACAGCTTGGATTTGAAGAACCGCAGCGCGCAATCCAGGTGGCGCTCTGCTTCGGGTGACAGCCCAAGGTGCAGGTCCCAGCTCGCTCCCTGGATCATCAACAGGTCCGCGCGGGGTTTCCTACCGTAGAGATCCTGGCAAAAATGCAGGATACCGCGGGGCGGCAGCACATGGGTCGTGAATTGAAAATCCTCCGAGGGTTCACATGGTTTCCATTGAAAGCCGCCGGGCAGTTCCCCTTTGTAGGAATCGATGAAGATGACACGTTGCGCATCGCGGACCAGGGCCGCGTCCTCGACCTGCAACTGGTAGCGGTATTCGAGCAGTCCCGCGAAGTCCGTTTTCTGCTCAATCTGGTCCAGAAAGGCCCAGCCGAGGCCATCGTCACTGCGGCCGGAATTACCGATACCGAACAGGAGGGTTTGCGGTCCGATACCGGGCCAGTGGTCGTCTTGCATCATGTTGTTCAAGTGGCTTCTTTTACGTGCTTGGCAATGACCTTGCCTTCCGGATCCAGCACTTCCAGGATCAGCGGCATCTGGCCCATCGCGTGGGTAGCGCAACTCAGGCAGGGGTCGTAGGCGCGGATGGCCACTTCCACCTGGTTCAGCATGCTTTCAGTGATTTCCTTTTGCTGGTCCAGCACATTTTGCGCCACCCATTGCACCGCCCGGTTCATGGGTTCGTTGTTGTGGGTGGTGGAAACGATCAGATTGCACTTGGTAATGGCGCCTTTCTCATCTGCCTTGTAATGGTGCATCAGGGTGCCGCGCGGAGCTTCGATGATGCCGATGCCTTCAGGCCGCCGGTTGACTTTGGGCCGCTCGACCACATCCAGGATTTCCTTGTCATGGAGCAGGTCCCTGATGGATTCCGCGCAATGCAGGACTTCGATCAGGCGCGCCCAGTGCGTATGCATCGTGTGGTTGTTGGGCTTGCCGTTGGTGTAGGCTTTGAACTCGCGCAACTCCTGGTTGGCCAGTGGCGTGGAAATGGAATCACAGACATTGAGACGGGCCAGTGGGCCTACGCGGTTCCAACCATCTTGCCTGCCAAGGTGCCGCAGGTACGGGAATTTCATGTAAGACCACTTCTCGACTCCTTCACCGAAGTACTTGAGGTAATGATCACCATGCACATCGTTGAGGGTGGTTTCACCGTGGCTGTCGATGGCCCGTAAGCGGCCGTCGTAAAGTTCCAGGGCGCCGTCTTCGCCGACCAGGCCCAGGTGCCCTGACGGGTAGCTGGCGAAGGAGTCCAGCCATTGGTAATTCTTGTCGTGGTAGTCCTTCATGAACTCGATGACATCCTGCGACCACTGGATCATGGTATCGACTGAAGGTGTGTCAGTTTCTGTGAGGAAGTAATCACGCTCCTCGGGAAAGAAGGTCTTGTGCACACCACCCGGAACCGCGGTAATGCCATGGATCTTCTTGCCGGCGAGCGCCTTGATTAATTCCTGCCCGAACTGCCGCATCTGGATGCCTTTGCGGGCCAGGTCTTCATGCTCAAGGGCTACCGCGGCCACACTCCTTTTCTCGACCGGCGCATCCAGGCCGAACAACAGGTCGGGGGAGGCGAGGTAAAAGAAATGCAGCGCATGGGATTGAAATACCTGTGCGTAGTGCAGCAGGCGGCGGATCTTGGTCGCTGTCGGGTGCAGATCTTCCGGGTCCACGCCATAGATCTGATCGATGGCCTTGGCCGCGGCCAGATGATGACTGACCGGGCAGATGCCGCACAGTCGCTGCACCAACAGGGGCGCCTCCCAGTACGGATGTCCCTGGATGAAGCGCTCGAAGCCACGGAATTCGACGATGTGGAAACGGGCCTGTTGCACCTTGCCGTTTTCGTCCATCTGGACCGTGACACGCCCGTGTCCTTCCACCCGCGTTACGGGATCGATGGTGATCTTTCGGGTTGATTTGTTCATGGCCTAGTCGTATTTGAATTCACAATACAGGACGGAGAGATCCTGGCCGGACAACAGGCTCAGGACCGATTTCCAGATGTGGTTGGCATCCGGTGGACAACCGGGAATGAAATAATCGATATCGACGATCTCACTGCAGGCATAGACTTTGTCGAGAATTTTTGGCAGATCTTCATGGTAGGGGACTACACTTTCTTCAGGCACGGAAGAAATACTGCCGAGGTAGGCCTCTTCCAGGCATTCGCCCAATGGAACGGTGTTGCGCATGGCTGGCAGCCCACCCCAGATGGCGCACTCGCCAAATGCCACCAGCACATCGCATTTCTTGCGAAACTCCCTGAGCACTTCCACGTTATCGGTATTGCAGCACCCGCCCTCAATCAGGCCGATGTCACACTGCTTGGTGAACTCCTTGATGTCGTTCAGCGGTGACTTGTTCAACTCCACGATATTGATCAGGTCCAGCAGCTTCAGGTCAATATCCAGTAGTGACATGTGGCAGCCGAAACAGCCGGCCAGGGAAATGGTCGCGATGGTCTTCTTGCCTTCGGGCAGGATGATTTTCGGGTCTTTCAGCAGCGGTCCCGGCTTCTTCATCGACTGCATGTCGAAACGCCGTGCGCCAAAAGGCCTGGCGCGCCCTTCACCCCGCACCATAATGGCCCCGGTCGGGCACAGGTTCATGGCAGCAATCGCCTCGCGCTCACTGAGCTTTCCCTCCTCGAGGTAATCGATACCCACACGGGTCTCGATACCCCGGTGGCGAAACGAGAACACCGCTTTGCCGTCATCGGTGAACACCTCTTTCACGCAACGCAGGCACTTGATGCAGCGGTTGTGCTCCATGATCATGCGCTTGGGGTTGAAATCGATCAGGCGATCCTTGAATAAATGCGGGAAGCGCGATTGCGTCAACCCCAGCTCATAACCCATGTGTTGCAAGTCGCAGTCGCCGCTTTTCTGGCAACCCGGACAGAAGTGGTTGCCTTCCGAGAACATCATTTCGACGATTGCCTTGCGCGCGTCGGTCAGTTCATCGGTTGTGACCTCCACCACCATTCCGTCCCGCACCGTTTCCGTGCAGGCAGGACCCGCAACACCGTCGATTTTGCAGATACAGACGCGGCAGGTGCCCAGTGGTGGCTCGATGTCCTCGAAGTAACACAGGCTTGGAATGAAAAAGCCGTTCTCGTTGGCTACCTGCACCAGGTTGCGGCCGGGTTCCGTTTCAACCTGCTTGCCATCGATGGTGATGGTGATTCGCTTCGATTTGGTTTTTGCTTTGCTCATGAATGCGATACTCAGGGCCTGCCTAACTGCTGAACCGGTCGTATTCCCGGACAGCATCTTTCAGACTGAAGCCTTTACTCAGCCGTTCCGGGTTCTGGTTCACGATGCTTTCGAAGTACTCGGGAAACTTTTTCTGCGCTGTTAACAGGGCGTTCGGCGCTGTTTTGCCGAGGCCGCACCTGCAGGTCAGTTTCATGATTTCCCCCCATGACCTGACATCCTCGATGTCTGACTGGCGGGCCAGTTTTGCCGCAAACAGATCCAGCTTCCTTTCGATGATGAAGTTACCCGCCCGGCAGGGCGTACACAGCCCACAGGACTCGTGTTTGAAGAAGCTGGTGAAATTTCTGAGAATTTCCAGGATATCCCGCTGCCGGCTGAAGATCATGAACGAGCCACCGCACGGCAGGTCGTCCAGGGCAATGACCCGCGTAGTTTCATCCATCGAAATGCATTCACCCGACGGCCCGCTGACCTGGATGTAGTGCGGTCGGTCCGCACCGCATTTTTCCAGGATTTCAGCGACGCTGGTACCCCACTCGATTTCATAAATACCGGGCAGGCGGCAATCGCCCGACACGCTCAGCAGCTTGGTGCCCGGTGACGTCCTGGTGCCGGTTTGCAGGTAGCGGTCCGCACCCAGTTCCATGATCCGTGCCGCGGCACAGAATGTTTCGACGTTATTGACCACGGTGGGTTTTTGCAGGTAGCCCCTCTGGGTTGGGAAGAAGCGCTTATTGCGGGGCTCACCACGTTTGCCTTCCAGTGAGTTCAACAGGGCTGTTTCCTCGCCACAGACGTAAGCACCAGCCCCCAAAACAACGCGGATATCAAAATCGAATCCCTCGATGCCGGAAATGTCCACGCCCAGCAGGTTCATTTTCCGGAAGTGCTCGATGGTGTGTTCCAGCTTGTCCTTCAGCCAGGTGTATTCGGCGCGCAGGTAAATGATGCCCTCGGTGGCGCCGACGGCATAGCCGGCGGTGGCCATTCCCTCCAGCAGCAGGCCTGGCATCGAGTTCATCAGCACCCGGTCCTTGAAGGTACCCGGCTCTCCTTCATCTGCATTGCAGACGATGTATTTGGGTTTTTCCGGTTCCTTGCTGCAAAACTCCCATTTCATCCCGGTGGGGAAGAACGCGCCGCCCTGTCCCCGCAAGCCGGACTTCTTGATTTCTTCAATTACTGCTTGCGGTGAGTGTTCCCGCAGCTTCGACACCGAATGACCGTGTTCATAGTCGCGCAGCAGTATGGCCTTGTCGTTTTCGGGAACGGAGCGAATGTGGTCGGGTACTTCATCGCAGATACCGGCCGCTGCAGCGCCCTGCTTCAACTGCGCCACGATTTCCTTGACCTTGATGCTGTTGAGGTTGGTGAACGGATGGAAATCGATCAGCGCCGCCGGTTCCAGGTCACTGAGCCCGATGCAGGCGGTTTCGAACAGTCCGAACTGGCCGCTGGGATCGACGCCACCGATCGTTGCACCTGTTGCCATTTCGAAGGCTTCTTTGATCCGTTCGAATCCTTTGCACTCCGCGACAATGCTCCGGTTCAGGTAAATGGTGTGTTTGCCGGTGGGCAGGCGGGACAGGAAATGGTAGAAGGAGATCACACCCTCGACTTCGATGTAGGAGACATTCAGCGCTCGACTGCACGCCAGAATATGCTCTCCACTGATGTGGCCATGCTCATTCTGCACCTTCCACAGGTGGTCAAGCAGTTCGGTGCGCTCGAGGGTGAAGTCTTCGTTTGGAGTGCCGGAAGTACTGTACGCCATGGAAAATCCCGCCGGTTGGAGCCGGCTAAAGCGTGCTCCGATGGACTCCCGCAGACCATGATTCAGGTCAATTTAGACCCATCAGGCAAATCTTTTAATCGATCCCTTGATTATCATCAACAAAACCTGCAGCATTTTTCTAAACGTTGTGAGAAGTAAGATACAAGGTTATATTCCCACCTCGGCTAATGGGAGACTGGTCTATGAAGCTACGTTACAAAATCACAGGAGTTTTCCTGATTGTGGTGGCGGTTGCGTTGTTATCGCTAGCCCTCATGCTGAGCCACAACTCCGCTTGCGGACCGGCGCCTGTACTCCCTGAGAATGCGAAGCTGATGAAAGCTGTCGTTTACCGTTGTTATGGTTCACCCGACGTGCTCGAGTTTGGGGATATTGAAAAGCCGGCTCCCGCGGACAATGAGGTCCTGGTAAAGGTTCAGGCGGCTGCCGTTAATCCGCTTGACTGGCACTACATGAGGGGCTCGCCGTACATCATGCGCCTGGGGACCGGTCTCGGCGCACCAAAAAACACGGGTCTCGGCGTGGACTTTGCAGGGACGGTCGAAGCGGTTGGCAGAAACGTCAAGCAGTTTAAGCCGGGAGATGAGGTATTTGGCGGGGGAAGAGGGGCCTTCGCCGAGTATGTAACCATTCGCGAAGACCGGGCGCTGGTGTTGAAACCGGCCAATCTGACCTTCGAGCAGGCGGCTTCCGTGCCTATAGCGGCAATCACTGCATTACAGGCTCTTCGCGACAAGGGACATATAAAGCCGGGGCAGAAAGTCTTGATAAACGGCGCGTCGGGAGGCGTGGGCACGTTTGCCGTGCAGATTGCCAAGTCATACGGCGCCGAGGTGACCGGCGTATGCAGTACACGGAATTTGGAGATGGTCCGGTCACTCGGGGCAGATCACGTCATTGATTACACTCAGGATGACTACACCGAAAATGGGCAACGTTACGACCTGATCATGGATATGGTGGGTAATCACTCGCTGTCAGCGAACAGGCAGGCCCTGAATCCCGAGGGTATCTTCGTCATCATCGGTGGATCAAAAGGTAACTGGCTCGGGCCATTAATGAGTCCGATCAAGGCGCTGATGTATTCACCGTTCGTGGGGCAGGAGTTTGTCATGCTTATTGCGAAAATGCGCAAAGAAGATCTGACCGTCCTGAGCGACCTCATGCAGGCCGGAGAGGTAACACCGGTCATTGACCGGCGTTACCCATTGAGTGAGGTTCCGGCGGCGATCCGGTATTCCGAAGAAGGGCATGCCCGGGGCAAGATAGTCATAAATCTGGAATAGTTACGTGCCGGTAAAATCAAAGACACTTTCGGGAGCAGAGCATGAGTGATACAAGTCAAGTAGTCCATAACTTACTTACTCAGATCATCGGCCTGATGAATTTTCTTGAAGATAACGACATGAGCGATGCGCATAAAAGGTCAGTCGCCAACGACAAACTGGATGATCTGAAATCGAATCTTGAGATCAATGCAGATAAACATCTCAGTATCCTCGAGGTTTTGGCAAATTTGCAAATACACCGGGGTACACATCCAGAATTGTCAGGCTGGTTTGAAAAGTTGTACGAGGCTCACACCACGCTTTCGTACACGCTTGAGCACGACGGCGATAATTAACGCTGGATCATCAAATTTGACGATGAGAATGCGTAATCGGGTCTTCGCCGGCGCAAGACAGCCATTCATGTAAATAGCGTGCATAGCTCCGGTCCACGTACAAATTGAATTCAAGATCTCCGGTGGCAACCATGAATACCGGAACCTGTGCGAAACGCGTACGAACGCATTGACCCACGGTGAATGAATCCGGATGCATATCAATGCCGCAGCCCATCGCCAGGACGGTGCGGGCAGCCGGCCCGCTTAAGGACAAACATACCAGCCCCGAAGACATGTCGGTCGCAGCATACAATTGACCCGACAAAGCACTATCGATAGTGGCAAGGATATCCTCGGCAGACTCACTCTCACTGGTCAGCAACCACTGATCCGGACCAAGCCAATGGATAGCCGGGTTTCCATCCAGCCATTGCGACGCCTGTTGCGGAAGCTGCATTGCTTTACCAGCGGTGTCTGCATCATCCGGGCGAACACGTAAGCGGACAATCGACCGTTGATCTGCTTTTTTCAAATTAAAACCAGGATGCTCAGCCATTCATTCTCTCCCCGCTGGGGTCATAGAAAGCCGGGTCTGTAATCCGTACATTGAATGTTCGTCCTTGATCAAAAACGGTCACGGTTTCGCCTTTGCGTTCAAATCCGCGTTCCAGCAAACCAAGACCGATAACCCGTTGCAATGTCGGGCTGAAGCAGGCCGATGTCACCATGCCCTCGCTGCGGCGGGTCTCATCCTGTGATGTGACAAAATGCGCTCCTGCTTGCAAATTTTCTGTTTCATCCAGCGGTTCAAGGCCAACAAACTGCCGCCGGTCTTTTCGCTGGTCTTCGGCACGAAGAAGAGACCGCTTGCCAACAAAACCCGATTGTTTCCTGTTAACGATTCCACCGAAACCGACATCCAGCGCGTTGCTGGTGCCATCGGTATCTGATCCCACGTGCAGGTGGCCTTTTTCAGTTC
>JAIVWI010000069.1:0-14554 GCA_048636595.1 Oceanospirillum sp.
CGAAAGAAAGATCCGTCGCGCCATGGGCCGCTTCGATCACCTGCAGGCACAGGTAGAAAACCTGGAAGCAAGAGTACGTTCCTACGAAGTTGGCGGACCCACAATTCAGGTCTGGAATACTGCCGCCGAAACAGCAAAAGACCCGGCCATCGAACAGGAACTCGAGCAGCTCAAGCAACGAATTTCAGGTGAAACCCGGACTGTAGAGATAGAAACGGCAGCGGCTGAACCAGCAGTAGCGGAGCAACCCGGAGAGGAAGCCTGAAATATGGGTACCAGCCCGCGAATAGAGGCCAAACGACCTGATGGTGCACTGCTCGCCGGCGTCTGCGCCGGGATCGCCCGGGCGCTCAGATGGAACGTCTGGGTGCTCCGTGTCCTCTTTGTCGGTTTTCTTGCCATCAAGACAGTGGCCGCACTGGTTACCTATGCCGTCCTGGCGCTGGCGATGCACCTGCTTGGACACGAAAAACTACGCGGAAAAAAGGAATCCGAAGGACTGGCGTCCCCGGAGTTATCACAACGAAGCGAACGAATAGCAGATCTGGAACGGCAATTCAAAGACCTGGACCGGAAATCTTAACTGTAAGAGGTCGCTTGCGGCCGACTGTTAAACAACCCAATAGGCTCCAAGTGTATCCGAAATTCGGCCGCAAGCGACCTCTTACATGAGCCCGTCAGAAACTGTGGTTTTCATGCCCGGTGAAGTGCGATCAGGCGCCGGCTGCTACGCTGGAAGCGGGCGAGCATCAGGACGGCGGCAGTACTGAGGCCTGCAATCATCCCGACCCACATTCCAGCAGGGCCCCATTCCTGATTGAATGTCAGGTAGTAACCCAGGGTCATGCCGACAATCCAGAAAGATATGATGGTGTAGACCATCGGCGCCAGAGTGTCCTTGTAGCCTCTCAGTGCGCCGGCTGCGCAGATCTGGATTCCGTCCGAATACTGGAAAATGGCGGCGTAGAAAAGCAGGCTGACAGCCAATGATGCAACCGCTGGATCGTCGGTATACATTCTCACGATCAACTCAGGGAACAGGAGCATGGCCGAGGCGCTGATGGTCTGGAAACCCAGTACGATCGCAATACCGATCAGGCCGGCATAACGGGCGGATTCAGGATCTGCGCGCCCGATGGCGTTTCCCACCCGGATGGAAACGGCGCTCGACAAGCCAACCGGGATCATGAATGCCAGGGCGGAGAAATTGATCGCCACCAGGTGCGATGCGGCTGGTACCGGACCAAGCCGCCCGATCAACAGGGCCGCTCCCACAAACAGGCTGCCTTCCACGAATATCGACACCGCAATGGGGAAACCCACTCTCAGGTGCTCGGAAATTTGCTTCCAGTCAGGGGCATCAAATCTGGAAAACAGCGCATAGGGTTTGAAATGCTTGTGCTTGAAAAGATAGACCAGCAGCATCAGTACTGAAATCCAGATCACGATGGCGCTGGCAATTCCGCATCCCACCGTGCCCAGTGCCGGAAAGCCCAACTTCCCAAACATCAGAACGTAATTCAATGGAATATTGAGCAGCGCACCCAGGACACCGTAAATCATCGTGGGCCGCGTATAGCCGGTACCCTCGCTGAAGTAACGCAACAGGAAAACCAGGCAGATACCCGGGGCGCCCCAGGAAAGCGCGCGAAGATACCCGGCCGCCACCGGAACAATAGCCGGATCGATTCTGAACCAGGTGAGAAACGGCTCAGCATAAAAACAAAACGCCCAGTACGGAATTGCAATTGCCGCCGCAACCCAGAACGCCTGCCGGGTGTAGGCTCCAGCCTCTTCCTGACGGCCGGCGCCATCGAGTTGCGCCACGTTGGGTTGAACGGCCAAAAGGATACCCAGCGTAAACATCAACAGGGCTGACCAGACGGCGCCGCCGATTCCCAGACCCGCCAGTGCGACTTCCTTGTTCGGTAGCCGGCCTGACATCACCGTGTCGACGAAACTCATGCTGAACACAGCCACCTGACCGATAATCACGGGTGCGGCGAGATGCAAGGTGCGCCGGATTTCAGCCGGGTGATCTTTTTGTTTGTTTATACTTGTCATGTCGGCTGTACAATTTCCGATGCCCGGGGCAAACCGGGCTATGTACATGAGAGGATATCCACAATGAGCACCAAGGTGAAGTAAGCCGTGACGGATGAGAAATTACAAAAAGATAAACCGGCGCCGCCCCGGCCTGAAAGATCCGGGAAATCCCTGACCATCCCGGCCAGCCGCCTGGCCGGCTCCGTCCAGTGCCTCAATTGCGGCACTCGCCTTCAAGGGCCTTTTTGTTACTACTGTGGCCAACCGGACAAAAACTTCATGCGCTTCTTCCCGGTACTGCTGCGGGAATTCCTGGAAGACTTCCTGGAACTGGATTCGCGCTTCACGCGGACCATGAAGCCTTTGCTGTTTTTACCCGGTAAGCTGACACGGGATTATCTGGACGGCCGGCGGTTCCGCTATACGCCACCCATACGGCTTTACATCTTCTCCAGCATGGCATTCTTCATCCTGGCGGCGATGCTGGCGGGTAGTGCGGTCACTATTGACGCCAGCGGCGTGTCTGAAAGCGAAAATGGGCCAGTCATATACTTGGGCTCTGCAGACTCTGAAAAACTGGACGAAGCCAGGGAGGCGCTGGATCAAGTGGATCCCGATGTGGCGGAATTAGTAGATCTGGCCATCAGGGAATCGATGGCAACACCGGAATCCCGGCCAACCGATGAGCCGGAAGTGGATAGCAAGTCGTTCGGACTCACTGTGGACCTCGGGGACGAAGAGGAAGACGAAGATGACAAAATTAGTTTCAACGATAAGCCATGGGACAAGGAGACCAACCCGCTGATCATTCCCCTTATGCCGGATTTTGTGAATGACTGGATCAATGACGAAATCGAGGAATCGCCCCAGAAAGGCAAGGAAATCGAGGCTAATCCCAACCTGATCATAGACAAAGTCTTCGAGGTGCTGCCGGTAACCATGTTCATCCTGCTGCCACTGGTGGCGCTCCTGTTGAAATTCTGGTACCTGTTCGCCGGGAAATTCTACATTGAGCACCTGATACTGGCCCTGCACAACCACTCCTTCCTGTTCGTGGTATTCCTGCTGAGCATGGCCATTAATTCACTGGCGGGCTGGCGCGAACCCAACGAGGAAGGATGGATCACGACGGCAGCGAACATATTCAACGTCACCATGATCGCCTGGATACCGATTTACTTCCTGTTGTCACTGAAGCGGGTCTACCAGCAGAGTTGGAAACTGACCGTGGCCAAGTACTTCGTCATCAGCCTGTCCTACCTGATCCTTCTTTCCCTGGCGACTTCGGTCGCGGCGGTAATGAGTTTTGTTTTGCTTTAATTCGGGTTTTCGGAAAAAGGTTCTTTTTTCCCCTATACTCCTAATCGTGTCTTGCACTCTTAATGCGAGACATTTTTTACTGATGAAAAATACTGCCGGTCGTATCCGGTAGAAAATATCTATAATCGAGACTAGGAGAAGACTCAATGAAAGCAAGACTACTTGCCGCTTTAGCGGTTCTTTTGACAGCGTCACTATCTATTGCGCCGGCCATGGCACAGGACAACAGCCGAAATTGGGAATATGGCAACGTCATTGCCACCACGCAGGTGCACCTCGAACCTGGCTCTACGAATGCATACCTCAATGACCTCAATGGTCTTTGGCGTATATTCCTGGAACAGCAAATCAAAGACGGCAATACGGTCTCATACCGGATCATCGAGAATGCTTTCCCGCGGGATGGTGAAGCAGACCTGATTTTAATCACCGAACACCCGAATTGGGCGGCATTTGATCTGAGCAATGAGTATTTTGAAAAACTGACCGTAAAATTGCAGGGATCATTGGATAAATCCCGTACCGCCAACCTGGATCGCGGCAAGCTGCGGCGGATTGGCAGTGAGTCCGTCTATCGGGAAATCATATTAAACTAAACCTATAAGCTGACAAATAATGAGCTGATATCTGTCCCGTCCTAAATTACGTTGACGGGCTTTAAGAAGCCAGTTGCATCGTGCAACTGGTTTTTTTATGGCCGAAAAACCACCGGATTCGCCAGTGCAAATCAACCCGCCCGGCGAAACAGTGCCTGGATTTCGGAAATCACAAGGGGTAGTGCCTCCCCATCGCCTTCATCACGTCACGGCGGGAAATCACACCAACCAGGCGGCCGTTGTCCACCACCGGATAGCGATGGAACCGGCCGTTGATAAACAAGTCGGCCAGCGTCAGGATACTTTGTTCAGGGCTGACCCACTGCGGGTTGTTGCTCATGAAGTCCTTTACAAGACCCACCGGTGTCCCGTGGTAGTCACCCTGCATGGCCACCTGCATACAGTCGCGTTCGGATAACACACCAACCAGGCGTCCATGCTTGTCCAACACCGGAGCACCCGATATATCGTGCTTGATCAACTCGTGCGCCGCCCGCAGAATTTCCAATTCCGGAGCCAGTGTTACCACATTTTTCGACATATGATCCCTAACGAATACTGACCTCATCATCCGGATTCTCCTTCTGGGTTTCCAGGCTGTTTCCGCTTTGGGCAGCCCTCGCATTTAGGTGTACCTGCCGGCTTGCTTCCGCAACCACCTGCAAGCGGCCTGCCCGCAATAAGCAAACCCAGGCTCATAGCCAGGCAAGACAGGCCAACAATGATCAGGGTTCCCAAAAAAATCGTCATCACGTCAATCCCCAAAATCGTCAAGCAGTATATTCTCTTCCTCAACACCCAGATCATCAAGAAGCCGGATGACCGCGGCGTTCATCATTGGCGGGCCGCACATGTAATACTCGCAGTCTTCCGGGGCCGGGTGATCTTTCAGGTAGTTCTCGTACAACACCTCGTGGATGAAGCCGACCAGCCCCGACCAGTTGTCTTCAGGCATGGGGTCAGACAGCGCCAGGAACCAGCTGAAGTTTTCATGCCGGGCCTGCAGTTCATCGAACTCTTCCACGTAAAATGCCTCGCGCAGGCTGCGTGCACCATACCAAAAGGTGATTTTCCGCTTGCTGTCCAGGCGTTTGAGCTGGTCGAATATGTGCGAACGCATGGGGGCCATCCCCGCGCCACCGCCGATGAATACCATTTCGGCGTCGGTCTCTTTGGCCAGGAACTCGCCGTAAGGCCCGGAAACGGTAACCTCGTCTCCCGGGTTCAGATTGAAGATATAGGAGGACATCACGCCGGTCGGAACCTTGCCGCTCACGTTTGGTGGTGGCGTGGCGATCCGGACATTGAGCATGATGATCTCGTTCTCTTCCGGGTAACTGGCCATGGAATAGGCGCGCACCGTCGGCTCAGTGACGATTGATTCCAGTTCGAACAGGTTGAAGCGGTTCCAGTCTTCGACATATTCTTCGGCGATATCAAACGTCGAATAGCTCAGTACATGCGGCGGACACTCGATCTGGATATAGCCGCCAGCTTTGAAATCCAGTGTATCGCCAGCTGGCAATTCCAACACCAGTTCCTTGATGAAGGTTGCGACGTTATCGTTCGAACGAACTCTGCATTGCCACTTTTTAACGCCGAACACATCTTCCGGTACGAGTATTTCGAGACTCTGGAAAACGGTCACCTGGCAGGCGAGTCGCTCGCCCTCGGCCGCTTCACGTTTATTGATCAGGGAAGCCTCGGTAGGAAGCAGCGACCCGCCGCCATTGAGCACCCTGACCCGGCACTGGCCGCAGGTTCCACCACCGCCACAGGCTGAAGGCAAAAAGATTCCCGCGTCAGCCAACGTACCTTGCAACCTCCCTCCGGTGGGTGCTGTGAGGACCAGTTCTTCATTCACCCTGATGTCTACGTCGCCCTGCGGCACCAGCCGGGCCCTGACCCACATGATCAGCACCGTCAGCAGCAGCAATATGCTGGTGAAGATGATGACGCTGAAAATAATCTCCTGCATTGGATTCCCTAGAAACTAATACCTGCAATGCCCATAAACGCCAGTGAGAGCAGTCCGGTGCTTACGAAGGTGATCCCCAATCCCTGCAGCCCTTCTGGTATATCGCTGTATTTCATTTTTTCCCGCAGACCCGCCAGGGCCACTATCGCCAGCGCCCAGCCGAATCCCGCACCGAGACCGTAGGCCACGCTTTCAACGAAACTGTAATCGCGCTGCACCATGAACAGCGAAGCACCCAGGATGGCGCAGTTCACGGTCAGCAGGGGCAGAAAGATACCCAGCGTGTTGTACAGCGCAGGAAAAAACCGGTGCAGCACAACTTCCAGGATCTGGATCATCGCCGCGATGACGGCGATCTGGGTGAGCAAACCGAGGTAACTGAAATCCATCTGGCCAAGACCGGCCCAGTCCAGCGCGCCCTGCCGCAGCACCAGGTTATAGATCAGGTTATTGAGCGGTACGCTGATGCCCTCCACGACAATTATGGCCACCCCCAGTCCCAGCGTCGTCTTGATCTGCTTGGATACCGCCAGGAAGGTACACATACCGAGAAAATAGGCCAGCGCCAGATTCTCGAGAAATACCGAGCGGAAGAAGATTTCGATGAAACCACTCATCATCGCTCCTCCTGGTGTGGCATCGGTATGGGCTCAAAGTCCGGCTTTTCCTTCTGCTCCGGCTTCCAGCTGCGGATTCCCCAGACCAGGAAACCGATGATGAAAAAAGCACTCGGCGCCAGCAAAAACAGTGCGTTCTCCTGGAACCAGCCACCTTCGTGCGCCAGCTTGAAAATCCGGTAGCCCATCAGGGTACCGTTGCCAAGCAATTCGCGGATTGTCGCAACGATGATCAGGACCAGGCTGTAACCCAGACCGTTGCCCAGTGCATCCAGGATGCTGGTCCCAACTCCGTGCTTCATCGCACAGGCCTCGGCCCGCCCCAAAACGATGCAGTTGGTCACGATCAGGGCGATGTAGACGCTCAGTGTCCGGGCAGCTTCAGGCATGAATGCCATCAGGAACTGGTCGATGACGGTCACGGCCGAGGCAATGATCGTAATCTGCACCATCAGCCTGACGCTGGAAGGAAGGTAATTACGGACCAGGCTGATGGCCATGTTGGAAAAAACCAGCACCGTGGTCAAAGCCACGCTCATGATCAATGAGGACGTCAATGAGTTGGTGATGGCCAGTGCCGAACAAATACCCAGCACGTGCAGGGTGACCGGATTTTCTTTCAGCAAAGGAGCGATGAATGTCTGTTTGGCGCTCATCCGGACCCCTCCGATGGCCTTTCGGGCGGTTGTTCACGCAGGGCTGCCAGAAATTCTTTATAGCCGTGCGGACCGAACCAGTAGTGCATCATGCTGGTGACGGCATTTCCCGTCACCGTCGCGCCGGTCATGGCATCCACCTCGTAGCCTGACGTTGCCGACCCGTCCGCAACCGCTCCCTCGCTGACCCTGAAGCGGGTCTCACCCTGTTCATCGTATATCCGCCGGCCCTTCCATTGCTCCAGCCAGTGCACATGCGTTATCTGGTCACCCAGGCCGGGCGTTTCGTTCTGCTCGTAAAATGTCATACCCGCGATCGTGTTCAGATCCGATTCAAGCGCAATATAGCCATACAGCGCCGACCACATCCCTGCCCCCCGAACCGGCAGGATCACCCGTTCCAGACCGTCTTCATTCCAGACGATGTACACCGGGGCGAAACGGCTGCGGCGGCCCAGACTCGCCACGTCCATTCCGGCAGGAATCTGCACGCCAAGTTCCGGATCGTTGACCGCCTTGCGCTTGTCGAAGGTGTTGGGGTCGATCACTTCGTCAAAAGTGGCTTCATCAATGTTGACGATACGTCTATCCACGCTTTTGTAGAGCCCGAGCATCTCATCGTCGTCCAACTCATTCCCTTCGGCCAGCAGGCCGGTCAGCTGCATGATGTTCCGGCTCTTTTCCAGCAATTGGTGGTTGAGTTGTATCGGCCGTAACAACACCACCGCCGCCGACACCAGGGAGGAGCAGACCAGGGCTGTTACCAATACCACCAGGAGCGCATTTTGGGGGGAATCCTTATTCACGATCCACACCCTGCAAGCGAAGTCGGCGCCGGCGGATGTTCATTTCGGTCACCGCGAAATCGATCAGCGGAGAGAACATGCTCGCCAGCAGAATCGCGAACATCACACCTTCGTAGTGCGAGGGATTAACCAGGCGAATCAGCATGGTCAGCACACCTACCAGCAAACCGAAACCCCAGCGGCCCGCCGTGGTCATGGGTCCTGCGACCGGATCTGTCGCGATAAAAACAGCGCCGAAAACAAAAGCACCCAGCACGAATTGCCAATACCAGGGTACCGCGAAGAGATCATTGCCGGGGGCAACCGCATTGGCCAGTAGCGCCATTCCCACCAGGCCAACCAGGGCTCCAAGCATTACACGCCGGGAGGCCACGCCTGTCCATACCAGGAACAGCGCGCCGAGCAACGCGCCAAATGGGGAGACCGCGCCTATCGCACCGGGACGGTCACCAAAGAACAACTGCCAGTAGCTGTAATCGACGGCGGCTATGACCTTCAGGCCACCTTCGTCGGTAACCAGTTCCAGCACCGTTGGCTGGTCGTAGCCGGCTACGGGCACCCAGGCCCCTTCACTGTACAAAAGGGCGGGGTAGGAAAACACCAGGAAAGCCACACCCAACAGGGCTGGATTTACCAGGTAACGGCCCGAACCGCCATAGATCAGTTTGCCCACCACGATACCAAACGTCATGCCCAGCACTACCTGGTACATCGGAACGGTGGCGGGCATCAACAGGGCAAAAAACCACGCGATGGCCAGTAAACCCTCGTCTAAACGCTTTTTGCGCACGGTCGCAAACACCGCTTCCCACAAGGCGCCAATCAGCAATGCGACCAGGAAAATGGGGAGAAAATACAAAAAGCCGTGTACGAAACAGCCCATCACGCTAAATGCGTCGAAGCCTATACCGGACTGGCTCAACAACCAGGCGCGCCAGCCCGGTACTTCCTCCAGCTGAAAATCCGCGATCGCCAGGTTGGTCTGGTGGCCAAGACTCCAGAGTCCGATCAGCCAGGCCGGCAGGCTGGCAAAGACAAAATAATTCCACAAGCGCTGCACATTGTTTGCGTCCCTGATGTGTGGCGCTGACCGGGTCACGGTGTTCGAGGACCAGATGAACCGGTGTACCAGGGTGGTCAGTGACTGGACCAGTGCTTTCATCACCCTTCCCGCTCGATCTGGTCAAGGTTGATGCGGAGCACTTTACCGTAGTCGTATTTTGCCGGGCATACAAAAGAACTCAGGGCTAGATCCTCTTCGTCCAGTTCCAGGCAGCCCAGGGCTTGCGCCTGGTCGGTGTCTTTTACCATCAGGGCGCGAAAAAGCGGCGACGGCAGAATATCCAGGGGCATCACCTTCTCGAAAACCCGGATCGGTATCATCCCGGTGAAACGGCCGTTCTGCGAGGTAGAAAATGATTGTTTTCTTTCCTGTCCAATTCCTGGCAGCCGGGCCGGCGCAGCCGTATACCGGCGCGGAAACAGACCCGCCCAGCCGAACAGATGTTTGTCGCCACCTTCGCGCAGCACGGCGACCTGATCATGGTAACGACCGAGATATGCCAGGCCACCACTGGCGTTGCGGCCACCCAGGACCGAGCCGGAAATGACACGGCAGGCATCCGGACAAGCAATTTCACCATCAAGCAACTCATCAATCGATGCCCCCAACCGTGTTTTGACCAGTCGCGGCTTTTCCAGGCAATCGCCACCCAGTGCAATGATCCGCGTGGTATGGATTGAGCCGGAAGTAAACAGTTTGCCGATGGCAATGACATCCTGGTAAGCGATATGCCATGCAACCCTGTCAGCACCCACGGGATCAAGGTGGTGAATATGCGTGCCTGGCAGCCCGGCGGGATGCGGCCCTGAGAATTCCACGGTTTGGATCCGTTCAATATCCGGGGTTTCGATATCCCAGCCCGGACCGGTGCACAGGTACACCGCTCCGGCCGTCAACAAAGGCAAAACCCGCAGCCCTGAAACAAAAGCCGCGGAGTCATCGCGGACCACCACAGCAGGGTCAGCTGAAAAGGGGCGCGTGTCGATCGCCGTAACGAAAATGGAGCATGGACTGCTGCCCGAAGGCGGAACACGGCTGAACGGCCTTGTTCGAAATGCCGTCCACAGCCCGGACTGCTGCAACCTCCCGGACACCTGGTCCCGACCCAGGGTGCTCATCTGCTGATCAGAAAGCGGCTCGAAGCAGACGTCATCCGCACCCGGGTCTCCAAGGTGCACCACCACCGATTCAAGTACGCGGCGCGCACCCCGGTTGATGGCGGTTACCGTACCCTGTCCCGGGGAGCAGTACTGGACCTGTGGATCCCGCTTGTCGACGAACAAGGGCTGCCCGAGCCCTACCCGGTCACCCACAGACACCAGCAATCTCGGCTTCAGGCCCAGGTAATCAGATCCACACAAAGCAAGGTGTTGCAACGCCGGTCCTGGATGAACTGACTGCTCCGGTTCACCGGCAAGGGGTATATTCAGTCCTTTCGTGGTGCGGATTCGACGGTCCAATTACAAAATCTCACTCTTCCGGAAGAACAGCATAGTGGACATCGTGGCAGGTCGAGCAGGATAGCGCATCATAATCGATACTCTTGCCTTCGAACCGCGGGTGTTCTTTTTTTTGCTTGCGATGGCAGCGATAACAGGTTTTCGCCTGCTGATCCTTGTCAGTGATTGGATCGGTTTCGACATGGAGCTTGTGGCAGGTGGAACAGTTGATTCTTTGCTTGTCGTGCACGCTGCCAATAAAGCCGATCCTCCTGGTGCCTGTGTTTTCATCTGCATGACAGACCAGGCAGGCGTGGATCTGTTCTTCCCTGGGCGAGACATCCTCACCGCGTCCGAACGTGGTCAGCGGCGGAAAACCGCGGCCACCATGCGCCCGTGAAACGTGGATGCTGCCTGGACCATGGCAGGACTCACAACCGTGTTCAGCGAAGGGAGAGCCCTGAGTTTCGTTATCCCCGTGGGGGCTTGAAACAATCGCACGCATTTTTTCGCCCGAGTGACAGCGCAGGCAAGCTTCGTTGCCTCCTTCGGCAAAGCTCGGCGTACGTTTGGCCGACGGGCTACTGTCCGCCTCCCCGGCATATGCAGGGGAGCCCTGGAAAAAAAAGAGCAGTAAAAAAACACTGGCGAATTTCGCGGACATCATGGCCTCTTTATAGCACTTTCATAGCGGGGCTTGCTACCGTTAACGATTCAAACCACCGGCAACACCAGAGGTCGCCCCATTCCTTTGGACAGCTGAACCCGATTCCATAAAAGTTCCGGTGATCCTGAATCACCTGGCTGCTGGCCCGTCGGGCTCCAACTTCCATCCGAGATAGTTCCGGATTTCGGGTGAGTCTTTCAGTTCCAGCCTGGACTTGATGGAACATTTTTTTTCATCCGCTATGTACATCAATTCGAGGGAAAGGTCTTCAACCTTTGACTGATGCAAGACAAATGAAGCCTTGATTTCATCGCCGCGCACGGCGTGTTCGAGGTAAACAAAGATCTGCTGGCTGCCTTTCACCTGGTCGGTCAGTGACAGACCGCTGAATTTCCTGCCCCGGTAAGTCCTGGGCGCCGTGACAAAAACGGTAAAAGTCCGGTCTATGGCGGTTCCCGGCGCCCGGTTCATCCGGGCGGGTTCCAGTACAATCAGATCGCCCACTTCCAGTACTTCCGTCATCGGGTTACAGGCGGCATTCACCGCATGGGTAAAACCCAGGCCGATCAGGAGGATTGCGAGTCTGGACACCATCGGCGACAGTATAGCCGTCTTAACAATACGGGAGATCCATTGTTCCATATCAAATCGTTGAGATGAATATCCTGTAATCTGGAAATGAGTGGTCAGGCATTACAAAAAATGAAGCGTCAATTACTGTTTTACGTTCTTTTCGTTAATCTAATATGCACCAGTGGCGTTTCCGCTGATTCCCCGGCTTCAGGATTGTTCGATTCCCATTCCGTGCTGAACCTGACTCTCCTGGTGAATTTCAATACCCTGTGCAGGCCGCGGGAGACCGCTGATTGTGACTACAAGGCAACCAAACTTGAAATTGGCGATGAAGACGGCGCCACGCAGAGCATTCCCGTCGAAATCAGGATCAGGGGAGGCTGGCGCGCGCTCCGTGAAAACTGCGATGTCCCGCTCCTGTTTATTCGCTTTTCCGACCAACATACGACGGGCACACCTTTCGAGGGCCAGTCACTATTGCCGCTTACCACGCATTGTGGAAAATTCCATGGGCTGAATAGTCCAATGACCACGAGAAAGCACTGGCGTTACGAACAAGCCCTGCTCAGAGAATACCTGGGCTACCGCCTGTACAACCTGATCACTGACGCCAGTCTTAAGGTCAGGCTGGTGCGAATAAATTATGAAAATCCGGAAAAACCCGGCCGCGCCACCAGCAGTTATGCGTTTTTCACCGAACATTTCAAATCGCTTGCGGCAAGAAAGAACGCAGACCTGCTGCCACGATTCAGCTTTGATCATGAAACACTCGATACGCATTCAGCAGACATTCTCGCCCTGTTCCAGTTCATGATCGGCAACACCGACTGGTCGATCGTCAGGCAGCGCAATACCATCCTCATCCAGTCACCCGGTGGAAAGCAGGTACCGGTGCCTTATGACCTGGACATGTCCGGCCTCGTCAATGCCCACTATGCGGGCCCGGCCCCCGGCCTGCCCATCGACAACGTCAGGGAACGTTATTACCTTGGTTTCTGCCACCCGGACATTGACTGGACTTCCCTGTTTTCCGAATTCCGGTACATGCAAGCAGCCCTGCTGGCCTTACCCGGGGAAATAAGGGAACTTAGCAGAAAGGAAAGGAAATCTGCTTTGCGCTACCTGGGAAATTTTTTCACCATACTGACCTCGGCAGAGCAGGCTGATAAGAAGATCATCGGCGCTTGTCATCCCTGGCCGCCCTCGCCCATCGATCACACGACACCTGAAGATAAGAAGTAGGAGCCACCACCATAAGCCAGATCACCAACGATACTTTTGACGAATACCCGCCTGTTTCCCGTTACAGGTTCGATATGAAGATGACAGAAATCGAGATTGGCACGACCCAGCGCAACAACCAGAACCAGGTCTTGAAGAACCACGGGTTCTGAATATTGAGTTCATCGGCCACTGCCTGTGGCGATATCCGCCAGCCGACGAAAAGGGCGAGTAAAAGGCCGCCGAGAGGCATCATCAGATTGGCAGTGACGTAGTCGATCAGGTCAAAAAAACCGCTATCTGCAAATCGTCCGGTAAAGCCCAGCGGACGCCAACCGGACCAGATATTGAAAGAGAATACGCTCCCCAGGCCAATGACAAACGCCGAACTGCAAGTAATGATTGCGGCGCTGGAGCGCTTAATGCCCCGGTGTTCCTCAACCCAGGCCACCACGGGCTCCAGGCTGCCGATTGCCGATGTCAGGGCCGCGAAGAACAGCAGAATGAAAAACAGTGTGCCGAAGATCACTCCACCGGTCATGTTGCCGAAGGCGATTGGCAGTGTGACGAAGATCAGCCCCGGTCCTTCTGCCGGATCCAGGCCGTTGGCGAACACAATCGGGAAAATGGCAAGTCCGGCGATCAATGCAACGGCAGTATCCATGGCCGAAATGATAAGGGCTGATTTGGCGATGGATATTTCCTTGCCGAGGTAAGCGCCGAAACCCATCATCAGCCCCATTGCGACTCCGATTGAAAAGAATGCATGGCCGACGGCCATCAGTACCACGCGGCCATTGATGGCTGAAATATCGAAATCGAACATGAAATGCAAACCCGCCGCCATGTCGCCCTCGACTGCTGCGTACCCCACCATCACCAGCAGCAGGATAAACAACGCAGGCATCAGGATTTTAACGGTCTGCTCAATGCCTTTGCGGAGCCCGCGGATCAGGATGATCATGGTGATCGCCATGAAAATGGCATGCCAGAGGGTCAATTGCACAGGGTCTGCCAGCAGGGCGCTGAATTCGGCGCTGATCGCTTCCGCGTCCTGGTTCTCGAAATTTCCGCCTCCGGTCTTGAACATGTATGACATCGCCCAACCGGCTATCACGCTGTAGTACGTCATAATCAGGTAGGCCGCAAATATCCCAAGCCAGCCGACGATCGACCAATTCTTCGAACGGCCTTCTTGCCTGGCAATGATGGCCATCGTGTGCGGAGGGCTTTGTTTACCTCTTCTTCCCAGCATGATCTCGGCGATCAGAATCGGCACTGCTACAAACAGGATGCTCAGCAGGTAAACCAGTACAAAAGCACTGCCGCCATTGGCGCCCATGATGTATGGAAATTTCCAGATATTGCCCAGCCCGATGGCCGCGCCAACTGCCGCCAGCAGAAACGTCAGCCGGGATGACCAGGTTTCGTGTGGTTTAAATGTCGTCATCTAACACCTTTCTGTAAGAGGTCGCTCGCCTACAGGGATGTAGGTGAGGGGCGTGAGCAGGACGCGGAAGCTTTGCGGCCGAATTTTTCAGCGCCGGTCGGCCGCAAGCGACCTCTTACATT
>JAIVWI010000070.1:0-14475 GCA_048636595.1 Oceanospirillum sp.
TTCCTCAATCTGGCCAACAAGAGGCAGAATGATTTCCTGGGCCAGGAAGGTATAAACATGCTCGATGCCTGGCTGAATGCGACCACCGCGATGGATCCATTGCAGCGCACCATGGTGTCACCGATTGTTATGGCCAGCGTGGAATGGATTGGCGAGCCTGTAGTCGAGCCGGATACTTTCACAATTGGCGGTAGTGTTGACGGTTTAGTGGGCGCCGGCCTGGTACTGCAGAATAACGGCGAGGATGATTTGGCGATCGACGCAAATGGCGGCTTCACATTCCAAACAGAGATTGAAGATGGCAACGCCTATGCTGTCAGTGTGCTGACTCAACCGGATGGCCCGGACGAGATCTGTAGTATTTCCAATGGCAGCGGTACGGTTTCCGGTGAGAACGTTAACAATGTGAGCGTGAGTTGCAGCTCGGAAGATTTGATATTCAAAAACGGCTTTGAGGAGCAATGAGCAGCCTCTTGTGATTTTTCAGGTGGTGGCTGCGGGAACCGTGTAATCTGTGGATAATGAATCAAGGACACAATGGTTGAGGGAATTTCAGTGAAACAATCTACAATTATTGCGCCGTCTATCCTGTCGGCTGATTTTGCCCGGCTGGGGTGGGACGTCAGAAATGTGCTGGATGCCGGAGCGGACTGGGTTCATTTTGACGTAATGGATAATCATTACGTGCCCGTCCTCACCATCGGGCCGATGGTTTGCAAAGCTTTGCGTGATCACGGCATCGAGGCGCCTATCGACGTACACCTGATGGTGGAGCCGGTGGATGACCTGGTGTCGCAGTTTGCGCAGGCCGGCGCCAGCCTGATCAGTTTTCACCCGGAGGCCAGCCGGCATGTGGACCGGACCATCGGGTTGATCCGGGAGCTTGGCTGCCAGCCGGGCCTGGTGCTGAACCCGTCGACTCCGTTAGGCCAGTTGCACTGGACGCTGGAGAAACTCGACATGGTTCTGCTGATGTCGGTGAATCCCGGTTTTGGCGGCCAGTCGTTTATTCCACATGTGCTGGATAAGGTGCGCCAGGTTCGCGCAATGATCGACGCCAGTGGCCGTGAAATTCGTCTGCAAGTGGACGGTGGTGTGAAGGTTGACAATATCGCTGAAGCGGCCGCCGCGGGCGCGGATACTTTTGTCGCCGGTTCGGCGATATTCGGCTCGGAAGACTATCGCGATACGATCAGGCAGATGAAAGAGAATGCTGCTGCGGGCTAGAGGTATCGGCTACCTGCATACAGGACACGCTCGAGACATCCCTGTTCGCTCATCATCTGTTCCCGACAGATGATGGTCCTGTATGCAGGTAGCCGATACCTCCTGTGGTCACGCCTCAGCAACGGGCAGTGCGGTGACCACCCAGCGTAACGGCCCTCCGGCCAGCGGTGCATCAAAGGGATAGCAGGTCACCAGGCTGATGCGGCTGGTTGCGGGCTCGATCACCAGTTCAGATGTGCGGCTGTCTATGATTTCGGCTGTAATGACCTGGTAATGCTGCGTCCCGTTTTTTATCTGCACAATCAGGTGGTCACCCGGTTTCAGATCCTTCAGGAAACGGAAGTGGGTATCACGGTGGCCACTGATCACCAGGTCCTGTCCCGCCTCTCCACCAAGCAAGACCGGCCCGAAGGCGAGGTTCCGGCCTGAATTGCCCTCCAGGATGAATTGCCGGATGCCGAGGCCGGGTACGCTCAGCACACCCACCGCCCGGGTGTCCGCCCAGGGCCAGGGGCGGGCGTTTTCATTTCCCTCCCGGGTCTGTTGCCAACTGCGTTCAATCAGCCATTGCGCCAGTTCAGCCTTGGCCGGTATCCACAAGGCGCTGACCAGGTACAGCAATGAAAAAAAAGCGGCGGTAAAGGAAACCGCCGCGTAAAGCCAATGACGAGTCTGCTTCATGAGGTCACGAAGTGGCCATTGGCGAGCTTGCGCTGTCGGGATGTTCTTTTCTCAATGGAGCTGAGAACAGGAGCATGCCGGCAGCGACGAGGAGTGTGATGAAAGAAAGAATAAGCTGGGCGACCCAGCCGGTGGCGGTCTGCGAGAAACTGGTGCTTGAAGCTGAGCTCCCGGCAGGAAGCAGGTTGGGAATTTCCTCACTATCGAGGGTTTCATCCTGCGGACGTGAAGGTGTCCGGTCGACGGCAACCATGCTGGTATAGGGTGTCAGTAAACCAAAGTCCAGGGCGAGGTCCGTCACTGCCTCGCGGATAAAGGCGGGATCTTCACCGAATATCCGGCTGTCTTCCAGGGCTTCGATTTTGCTGCGCGCCCACAGCGTTGCGAGATTTTCATTACCGGCGCCGGGCAGGACCCTGCTGCTTTGTTCCCAGGGCCGGCCTTCCAGTTCGCCGCAGATGGTGACTTCGCTCGGCTGGAAGGGAAGGCGTGCATACAGCCACAGCGGTTCGCCTGCGTACAGGTCAGGCACAATCGCCGGGTAGAAATCGGCGTCCATACCCCAGTCCACGCATATGTTTTTGATGGCCGGGTTCTGAATCCTCGCCCACAGCCTGGACATGCTTTCTTCCACCTCGTTCAGCCGTCCGATTCGCGTATGATTGCCCCGTCCGATTTCAGCGGCCTTGCGCATGAACCAGGAATTTGGCGCCGAGCCGATGGATACCGTGAACAGGCGGCTGTCGCGCAGCTCCTCGCCGATCTGAAGCAGCAGTTCACCCTCGTTGCCGACACTGCCGTCGGTAATGAAGACGACCTGCCGCAACAGACCGGCCTGTAGTGGTAAGTTCAAAGCCATGTCCAGCGCCGGCGCCATATTGGTTCCACCATTGGCGTTCAGGCCATCGATAAACGCCTCGGCTTCAAGCAGGTAACTGGTGTAGACCGGCTTGGATTCCGGAAAAAGCTGGTGGCTGTCCGAGTTGAAATGGATCAGGTTAAAGCGGTCATCTGCACCGAGGTAGCCCAGGCCCTGTCTTAATGCCGCCTTGGCCTGGGTCAGCGAGACGCCTTCCATGGAGCCCGAGGTATCGACAATGAAAACCACCTCGCGCGGCTGCGGTGAGATAGCCTCAGCCAGCGGCGGGGCAAG
This sequence comes from Oceanospirillum sp., assembly GCA_048636595.1. Lineage (GTDB taxonomy): Bacteria > Pseudomonadota > Gammaproteobacteria > Xanthomonadales > SZUA-36 > JAJRRA01. The sequence continues at coordinate 3,062 of JAIVWI010000070.1, forward strand.
CATCAGCATGGCGTATACGGCGTCACCGTCATCAAATGTCATCAGAGTGGATTCGGGGACGCCGCCGAAGTCCGGTGTCCAGTTCAGTTCGAATACGCGGTCGGTGCGGGTGTCGGGATCGGCCAGGTAAATGTTGTAGCCATTGAGCGATGGATGGATGTCAACATCATGGTAGCGGCTTTCAAGGCTGGCCAGTTTCAGGCCGGTGCGCAGATCGATATTCAGGCCCAGGTAATGATCTTTTTGCCCGGCCCCGGTACTGGCCCCGGTACCAAACGTGGACATGACGGTGGGGGCCGGCGATGTTTCGTTGAAGAAACCGGCTTTTATTGCCGGGGCATCCCCCCGGTCCCATCGTGGCGTGAAAGTCATCGGGATTCGCAGGCTGAAGCCTCCGTCACGGTAGTCCACCCGGGCCAGGAAGCTGATGGACACCGTGATTTCTTCATCCGGTCCGATGTTGGCCAGGCGGGTTTCGAACTGGTTGGCGCGTTGCTGCTCCACCAACGTGGCAATTTTGCCGCTGGATTTGGCTTGCTGGTATTGCCGCCTGGCATTCTGCTTTTCCTGAATTTCACCGACCAGCACGCGTTGTCCGACCTGGACAGTCATCCGGTCGACCGCGGAACCATCGGGCAGGGGGAAGCGGTAAATCGCTTCTGACCACCCACGGCCGCTGTTACGGAATGCCTGGCTGACGTTGATCCGCGCCACCAGCCCGGTGACGTCCACCTGCATCTCGGTATTCAGTGCAAGACTGCGCTGGCTGCTGCCATCACCCTGGAATTCCAGGCCCCACTGGTCTTCCTGGGCAGCCGCTGTCTCAATCCGGAAGATCAGCAGCAGGAGAAGCAGGGCTGACAGCGCCAACAGCGCCCGGTCTTGCCACTTCAGTGATTTCCTCGCTGAGCCTGGATGCTGTTTGCTGGCCTGGGATGCGGCAAATTGCGGGTGATTCTTCCAGGCATCGGATTCGAGCCGGTCGCGGATGGATTCCCGCTTACTCGGGGTGGGGACCCCATGTGCCCTGAAAAATTTGTCTGTGAGTAAATATGGACTGGGTGTGGGTTGGCTGGGCATTTGTGGCTCCATTCTGGCTGTTTTGACTGGCTGTTCTGCCTTCATGCCACCTATTTAAACCGGTCGAAATGCCGCAGCAGTGTCCATAGCTGACAAACAGCTGCCCGAATTCGGGCAAGATAATGGCAAAGGCCCGGGCCCGGGCGATTTGAGTTCACCTGAAGAGCCCCCGGCCGTATGATGACCCTGTAAGAGGTCGCTTGCGGCCGACAGGCTGATTCGCGCCCAAGGACGCTCTCACATGACTATGTAAGAGGTCGCTTGCGGCCGAAAGGTTGATCGCGCCCAAGGACGCTCTCACATGACTGTAAGAGGTCGCTTGCGGCCGATTGAGGAAGGTAATATGCAACGACACATCGCCATCGTGGAAGACGAGGCCACGATCAGGCATAACTACGAGGATGCCTTGCGACGTTTCGGATACAAGGTGACCGGTTACGCTGACAAACCATCGGCAATGGCGGCCCTGACCCGGCGCCTGCCCGACCTGGTCATTATCGATGTTGGCCTGGGGGATGAATTTGAGGGTGGTTTCGAGCTTTGCCGCGAGTTGCGCAGCATGTCCAGGAGCTTGCCGATAATCTTCCTGACCGCACGGGACTCCGACCTGGACGTCATTTCCGGCTTGCGGCTGGGGGCCGATGACTACCTGACCAAGGACATCAGCCTGCAGCACCTCGTGGCGCGCGTTGTGGCTTTGTTCCGCCGCGTTGAGGCGCTGTCCGGAGTGTCCGGTGATGAGAAGTCGCTGGAACGGGGACCCTTGAAATTCTCGGTGGAACGCATGGAAGTCAGCTGGAAAGACCAGCCCGTGCCGTTGACGGTCACGGAATTCTGGATCATCCATTCCCTGATCCGTCACCCGGGCCATGTACGTTCCCGCGCGCAACTGATGGACGATGCCAATGTGCTGGTAGACGACCAGACCATCACCAGCCACGTCAAGCGCATCCGGAGAAAATTCCTGAAAGCAGATTCTGAATTTGACCGGCTGGATACCGTTTACGGGGCAGGGTACCGTTGGAAATCATAGGCGAGTGCCGACAGGCAGTGTAATCGTGCAGTCATGAAACTGAAGAACCAGCTATTGGCGCTTTCCGCGCTGACCCTGTTACTGCCATGGTCCGGCTGGAAAGTGTTGCAGGAACTCGAGCACTTCCTGCGCGAGGCCCAGGAAAACGCGATGCTGGCTTCCGCCCGGACCCTGGCGGGAGCGATGCCGCTGGAGTACCAGAGCCGCCTGGTATTCGCCCCGGACCAATACCTGGTCATCAGGGACCTGCAACGTCCGCCGAACCTGGACGGCTATGCGGATGACTGGCCCGGCCCCGGCCATGGGCTGGAATTCCGTTCTGCGGATGGTGAATTAACCGTCAATGTGCTGGCAGGCAGCTACCGGGACCAGTTGTATCTCCTGTTCGATGTGCGTGACCTGACACCCGCGTATAAACGGACATACACGAACGAAAGCCATGCAGACGGCATTCAACTGCTGCTGCGCAATCCACGAGGTCTGCTCAGTTTTGGCATCTGGCCAGAAGCGCCAGGCCCACTGCGCTTAATCAACGAGGGCGACGGTGCCGGCCAGGTGGAAGGTTTCTGGCTGGATGTCGACACCGGCTACCGCGTTGAACTTTCACTACCGGCAGCTATGCAGAGTTCTGCCGTCAGTTTCCAGGTCCGGGATGGCGCTCAGGACGGGCCTATGGCTGATCCTGGGGGTGACAGGGTCGCAGGTTCTCTGGATCAGGGCGCTCGTCAGCAATGGATCAGCCTGATTGAACCATGGCAGGGACTATCCCGATGGTTTGCACAGACGGTGACTGGACCCAATCGCGCCTGGCTGGTAGACCGGCAGGGATGGGTGCTGGCGGACTCGGGCGTGCTCGCCTCGCCCGGTACACTCCAGACCACCTGGCTGCAGCGGCTTTTATATCGCCTGGTCGCGGGATCACGCACGGAGTTAGTCGATGAATGGCCTGAGGAACCGGTCAGGTTTAATGATGAAATTGTGCGTCTTGCGTTGTCCGGCAAGGAGGCGATTGCGTGGTCGCAGGACCTGGAAACTGCCGTGGTCCGCAATGCCGTGTCTGTACCGGTCGAATTGGAGGGTGGGGTCAAAGGAGCCATTGTCATGCAGTCAGCTTCCGAAGGGTTGCTGCTGGTGACCAATCGTGCCCTGGGGAGGTTGCTGTTTACCACCATGATGTTGACCTTCGGCCTGGCTGCCGGATTGTGGTTTTTTGCCACCAGGCTGTCGCAGCGGGTCCGCCGCTTGAGTGGGGCGGTCAGCCAGGCGATGGAAGACGATTTGAATCCGGCCGGCTCACACCAGGATATCCTGCCCCTGGTGTCGGACCGGGACGAACTGGGCGAACTGGCCAGGAACAATGAAAAATTACTGCAAGCCGTGGCGGATTACAGGCAGTATTTGCAGACCCTTGCCGGCAAGCTCTCCCACGAACTGAAAACGCCCCTCGCAATCACGCGCTCCTCGCTGGAAAACCTGGCCAGCCAGGAACTGGACGCCGGCTCACGCCGCTTCCTGGACCGGGCGCTGGAGGGCCTTGATCGTCAGGCCGCCATCGTGCGGGCGATGAGTGAGGCCAGTCGTCTGGAGGCATCGATCCGGGTGGCGGAATGGGAAGAGATTGACCTGAGAAGCCTGGTGCAGCATTGCGCGGAAGCATACAGGTCGGTTCATCCGGGGCGCCGGCTGGATACCGAACTCCCCGCTGAGCCTGCAACCGTCACCTGCGCGCCCGAGTTACTGGCCCAGGCACTGGACAAGCTGGTCGACAACGCAGTGTCATTGACCGCGGATGAGGATGTCGTGACCCTGGCCATCAAGAGGGAAAGCGGCCAGTACCTTATTTCCGTGAGAAACACCGGCACCCATTTACCTGAAGAATTCCAGGAACGCCTGTTCGATTCGCTCGTGTCATTGCGTGAAAAACGGGGCGCTGAACCCCACCTGGGTCTGGGTTTATATATCGTCCGGCTGGTGGCCGCCACTCACAACGGCACGGTTCATGCCCGTAACCTGCCGGCTCAAGGCGGTGTCGAATTCACCATCAGCCTGCCAGCTCCGTAGCCCGCTTGCGCGCAAACTGTAAGAGGTCGCTTGCGGCCGAAATCCAGGAGACCCCCTGGGCTGAAATGTAAGAGGTCGCTTGCGGCCGATCTTGTTTAGACAGGAGATCGGCCGCAAGCGACCTCTTACAAGTAGGTAATCTCCGCCTATCTTGTTAGAATCAGTGATTCTTGCCGAAAAAAATGGATTGCAGTGGACAGGGAAGCGTTTGAACAGCTGAAGGCAGAGGGTTATAACCGGATACCCGTTTACCGGTCCGTACTGGCGGATCTGGATACCCCCTTGTCGGTATACCTCAAATTGGCGGACGGGCCCGATGCCTATCTTTTCGAATCCGTCGAAGGTGGTGAAACCTGGGGCCGTTTCTCCATCATCGGTTTGCCGTGCACGCGGCGTTACGAACTTACGGGCAAAAAACTAACCGTTTTCGAGGATGGTGAAGGTGTTGCCGAGGAAATCATTGACGATCCTTTCGATCGAATCGCCCGCTTGCAGAAGGAGTTCACGGCGCCACGGCTTCCCGAGCTTCCTGTTTTCACCGGTGGACTGGTGGGATATTTCGGCTACGAAATCGTCCAGCGCTTTGAATCGCGGCTGATCGACGAGGAAAAACCGGATGATCTGGGCACGCCGGATATGGTGCTGCTGTTGTCCGACGAGGTCGCCGTGTTCGACAACCTGGCCGGAAGGCTGTACCTGATCGTCAATATCGACCCGTCCATGCCTGATGCGTGGAAGTCATCACAACGCCGCCTGGACAAACTGGCCCACAGGCTGCGCTGCGGCAGTCCGGGGTACGGGGATCCCCTGGCGCACCCACCGGTGGCGGAGCAGGACTTTCATTACGGCTTCAGCCGTGAGGATTTCATCGCGGCAGTTCAGAAAAGCAAGGAATACATTCTGTCCGGGGATATTTTCCAGGTGGTGCTCTCGCAACGAATGAGTGTGCCTTTTACAGCCCGTTCACTGGATGTGTACCGGGCGCTGCGGGCGCTCAATCCGTCACCCTACATGTTTTATATTGACCTGGGCGACACCCAGATCGTCGGTTCTTCCCCCGAAGTCCTGGTGCGCGTACAGGACCGGCAGGTCACCTTGCGCCCCATAGCCGGCACCCGGCACAGGGGCGAGACTGCCGAAGAGGATCAACGGCTGGAAGAAGAATTGCTGAACGATCCCAAGGAACGCGCTGAGCACCTGATGTTGATCGACCTGGGTCGCAACGACGTGGGCCGGGTGGCTAAAATTGGCTCTGTCCGGGTCACGGACAACATGATTGTCGAGCGTTATTCGCATGTGATGCACATTGTCTCGCAGGTGGAAGGGGAACTGGCTGAAGGGCTGACCGCTGTCGATGCGATTCGATCATCCTTCCCGGCCGGTACGCTGTCCGGCGCGCCCAAGATTCGCGCGATGGAAATCATTAACGAGCTGGAGCCGGCGCGCAGGAACGTGTATGCGGGGGCCGTGGGTTATCTCACCTGGCACGATGACGCCGATCTCGCTATCGCCATCCGCACCGCGGTGATCAAGGACGGCATGCTGCACGTCCAGGCCGGCGCGGGTATCGTCGCCGACTCCGACCCGCAAAAAGAATGGGAAGAGACCATGGACAAGGGCAGGGCATTGATCGCCGCAGTGAACAGCGCTGCCGCCGGACTGTAGCAGGAGCTTAACTCATGATCCTGATGATCGATAATTACGACTCCTTCACCTACAACCTGGTGCAATACCTGGGTGAGCTGGGTGCGGAGGTTGAAACCGTACGCAACGATGCCATCAGCGTGAATGATGTACGCGTGATGAAACCGGAGGGTATCGTTATTTCACCCGGCCCCTGCACGCCGGACGAGGCGGGTATTTGCGTGGACCTGGTACAAGCCCTGAGCCCGTTCATCCCGATGCTGGGCGTGTGCCTGGGCCACCAGTGCATTGGCCAGGCATTCGGGGCCAAAGTGGTGCGCGCGAAACGTATCATGCACGGCAAGACCTCGATGATTTATCACCGCAGCCAGGGCCTGTTTGAAGGCCTGCCGCTGCCCTTTGAAGCTACGCGTTACCATTCGCTTGTGCTGGAGAGTGAATCGATTCCGGAGTGTCTGTCGGTCATGGCATGGACAGAATTTGAAGGTGATCACGAAATCATGGGATTACAACACCTAGAGTACGATATCTATGGCGTTCAGTTTCACCCTGAATCCATCCTCACCACTTGCGGTCACGACCTGCTGAAGAATTTTCTACAGCGGATCAGCATGCTGTACTGATCTTGAAGAATCCCTGATCTGTTCATGAACGAAATGGATATAAAACAAGCCATCAGCGTCATCGTTGACCGTATCGACCTGAGCGGGGACGAGATGCGCTCGGTCATGCAGCAGATCATGACCGGAGGCGCGACACCCATCCAGATCGGTGGTTTCCTGGCCGGCATGAGAACCAAGGGTGAGACGGTCGAGGAGATCGTAGCCGCGGCGGAAGTCATGCGTGAGTTGGCCACCCGGATTGAAGTAAGCAAGGAACACCTGGTGGATACCTGCGGCACCGGTGGGGACGGCAGCCAGTCTTTCAATGTTTCCACCGCCTGCGCCTTTGTTGTGGCTGCGGCCGGTGGGCGCGTGGCCAAGCACGGCAACCGTTCGATGTCATCAAAATCCGGCAGCGCTGACGTACTGGAAGCGCTGGGTGTGAACCTGGATATCCCGCCCGACCGGGTCGCGGCTTGTATTGAGGAGATCAATATTGGTTTCCTGTATGCGCCTTCCTATCACAGCGCTGCCCGTTACGCGGCCGCGCCGCGCAAAGAGTTGGGCACCCGCACGCTGTTCAACCTGCTCGGGCCGCTGACCAATCCTGCGGGCGCACCGCACCAGCTGCTGGGTGTGTTCGCAAACCGCTGGGTTGAACCATTGGTCAAAGTGTTGCGGGCCCTGGGCAGCAAACACGTGCTGGTGGTGCATGCCGAGGACGGTCTGGATGAGCTGAGCATCGCGGCGCCCAGTCTCATAGCCGAGTTGCGGGACGGACAGGTGCACACATCCGTGTTTCACCCCGGGGACGTGGGTATCGCGCGCCAGTCACTGGACGCCATCCGCGTAGACGGCCCGGAGGAATCCGCGGCCATGATCCGCGAGGTGTTTGCCGGCCACCAGGGGCCAGCGGCCGACATGGTGGCATTGAATTCCGGCGCGGCCTTGTATGCTGCGGACGTGGCCTCGACGTTGATGGAAGGCGTGGAACTGGCCCGCCAGGCGCTGGCTGACGGCTCCGCGGCAAGCAAGGTAGAGGCGCTGGCGAAACTTACCGCATGAGCGATATTCTCAGGAAAATAATCGCCACCAAGGTGGAAGAAGTGGCTGCCGGTATGGCCAGCACCGGAAAAGACGAAATCGCCGCGCTGGCTGCTGACATGCCGCCGGCCCGTGCTTTCGCCCAACGCATCAGGACGGTTATGTCAGCCGGTCCGGCAGTTATCGCCGAGATCAAGAAGGCTTCGCCCAGCGCGGGTATCATCCGCGAGAATTTCCAGCCGGATCAGATCGCTGTGAGCTATGACGCTGCCGGAGCCGCCTGCCTTTCCGTGTTGACCGACGCTGAGTATTTCAAAGGGGCGAATGAGTACCTGCAGCAAGCCCGCAATGCCTGTTCCTTGCCGGCCTTGCGCAAGGATTTCCTGGTTGACCCCTGGCAAGTGTACGAGTCCCGTGTGCTTGGCGCCGACTGTATACTGTTGATCGTGGCGGCGCTCGAGCGGGCGCAGTTAATGGATCTTGATGGCCTGGCCAGGGAAATTGGGCTGGATGTGCTGGTTGAAGTCCACAATGAAGATGAACTGGATGACGCACTGGCCACGGGCGCATCATTGATCGGCGTGAATAACCGTGACTTGCATACATTCACAACAGACCTTGCGGTATCGGAGCGCTTGCGGCCCATGATTCCGCAAGACAGGACCATGGTGACTGAAAGCGGTATTCACAGCCAGGAGGACGTGGCGCGCATGGGGCGGTGCGGAATCCATGCTTTTTTGGTGGGCGAGGCGTTCATGCGCCGGGAAGACCCGGGCGGCGCGCTCCGTTCGCTGTTTTTCGGAGACTTTACTTGATGAAATGGATTGCCATTCAATTGTTCAGCCTGGTGTTCCTGTTGCTCCCGTCCTTGCCGGTGGTTGCGGAATTACCACCTGAGACCCGCTGGGCGGATCCTTCGTCTGTCCGCCTGGATGTTGATTTTCCAGGCAATGGTTATCATGCGAGCTGGGTCATGTTCCGTTGTCAATGCGGCGACATGCTGATTCGCTGGGAATTGAACGTTCCCGGTGAAACGGAAAAAGGCGAAACCCTGCTGGTGAACGGGCGGGTTGTGCTGAGCCGTGGTTTCGGAGAACACCAGCAGGAACTGGGCTCATCGCTCGATGCGCCGGCATTGATGATGCAAACCGTGCTGCTCCTGCTGGATCGCTCGGTGCCCAAAGGTCCATCGGCCATCAGTGGGGACACCGAAGTAGCCATTGAAGATAAAATCAACCCGATTCACGTGGACAGCGGTACCGCTGCAGGTAGTTATGTTGCGCCCTGGTTGATGAAGGGGACAATTCGTCCAGCCAGCGAAACGCGGCGGAAATTCGACCTGGATTTTACTTTCAGCACCGGTAATCCGGGAGAAGAACTGGCGGGCAATATGCGTTTGTCCGGACTCGCCGAATACGGCGAGGGTGAGTTTCCGCAGCCTCCATCGACTCCGCTGAAAGGCTGGCAATTATTCTGGATTAACGACGCAGACCCGGCAGCCGAAGGCGCGACTGAACTCACAACACTCGCTGAATTACGAGCCTGGATCAGCGAAAACTAAAGCCTTTAAATCCGGTAAGCCAGGGTTTTCATGATTCCCGCGGTGAAGGCCATCGCTGATTGAATGGGCCTGGGCAAGTCATGTGCTCCGGCTTCTTCGGCCATTTCCGCGTGCCGGGCCTCGTCTGTTTTCATCTGGTCGAGAATGGCCTGGCTGCGTTCATCCCCGTCCGGCAAGCGCTCCAGGTGATCTTCGAGGTGGGCCTCCACCTGGTTTTCCGTTTCTTTGACAAATCCCAGGCTCCACTTATCGCCCACGATGCCAGCAGCGGCGCCAATAGCAAATGAACCCGCATACCAGAAGGGATTCAGAATGCTCGGCCGGCTGTCCAGTTCCTTCAGGCGATCTTCGCACCAGGCGAGGTGGTCGATCTCTTCGTCGGCGGCCTGTTGCATGGCTTCGCGGGTTTCATCGTGCCTGGCGGTAGCAGCCTGGCCTGCATAAAGGGCCTGGGCGCAGACTTCACCGGTGTGATTGATGCGCATCAGGCCGGCAACGTGCCGGCGTTCCTCATCATCCAGATCGGCAGCTGGAATATCACCCGCCGGATTCTCACGGCCGGGTGGGGGTGCGTGACCCGTGGAGATACGCAGGGCCTCGTCCATGGAAGCGATGATCCGGTCGAGTGTTGTGTAATTTCTGTCCATTGGGTTTGACCTGCCATTGGAGGAATAAGGGGTTTGGGTCAGAGTACTATTTCTTCGTCGCCTCTGCACCCTGACTTAAAGCACTCAGAAAATGATACCCTGACCCCGGCTTCAATTGACCCCGGTTTCCATGAGTTACTACCATCGGCACATCTTTTTCTGCGTCAATGACCGCGGACCGGACTCGGACCGGCCTTCCTGCAACCGTTGCGGGTCGGCCGAAATCCGCGAGTACGCCAAGAAAAAAATAAAGGAATTCGGCATGTCCGGCGCAGGCAAGATCCGTGTCAACCAGGCCCTTTGCCTCGACCGTTGCGAAGAAGGCCCGGTCTGCGTGGTGTATCCGGAAGGCACCTGGTACACCTATGTGGATGAATCCGATGTCGACGAAATCATCGAATCCCACTTGATCAATGGCAAATCGGTAGAAAGGCTCAAGATTTAATCCGTGAAAGACGCTAAAAGATTGACTGCAGAGGTTGATTCCGGAGGTAGAAGCCAGTAGAATTCCCGCCCTTCACCTGCGGCCTTTTTGGTCGAGGGTTTTTCCTGAGAGAATGGTATGAAGACGTACGTAGCAAAGCCGCAGACCGTAGAGCGCGATTGGTTCCTGGTCGATGCGACAGACAAAACACTGGGCAGACTGGCCACTGAGCTGGCTTCACGTTTGCGTGGCAAGCATAAACCTGAATTCACGCCACACGTGGATACGGGTGATCACATGGTCGTGATCAATGCTGAAAAAATCCGGGTGACCGGCAAAAAGCTGGATGACAAGATTTACTACCGTCATACCGGTTACATCGGCAACCTGAAATCCATTAGCCTGGGCAAACAACTGGAGCAGCACCCCGAGCGGGTCATCCAGTCAGCGGTCAAGGGCATGTTGCCCAGGAATCCGCTGGGCCGTGCCACGTTCCGCAAGCTGCATGTTTATGCCGGCCCGGATCACCCGCACGCCGCACAGCAACCCAAAGTGCTCGATCTCTGAGCCTGGACCATTACGGATACCTGACATGGCAACAGAACGATATTACGGAACCGGACGTCGCAAATCATCTGCAGCTCGCGTGTTCCTGACCAAGGGCAGCGGACAGATCGTGATTAATGACCGTCCCATCGATGAATTTTTCGGCCGCGAAACCGCGCGCATGGTCGTGCGCCAGCCACTCGAAAAGCTGGAGATGCTCGACAAGTTCGACATCAAGGCAACCGTCAGAGGCGGCGGCATATCCGGCCAGGCAGGCGCCATTCGCCTGGGCCTGACCCGTGCATTGATGGAATATGACGAGGAATTGCGCGGACCCCTGCGCAAAGCCGGCTACGTCACCCGCGATGCCCGCGAAGTGGAACGCAAGAAAGTCGGCCTGCACAAAGCCCGCAAGGCAACGCAGTACAGCAAGCGCTGATACAGGCGGTATTTGCCGCCGTTGGATTTCGGCGACCCGGAATTTGGGGGATCGTCTAATGGTAGGACTGCGGACTCTGACTCCGCCAGTGGGGGTTCGAGTCCCTCTCCCCCAGCCAATACAGACTCTAATCTATTGATAAATATAGTAAAATTAGAGTCAGGGTTAAAAACCCTACAATTTACCCTATTAACGGGTAAGCCTTAAGCCCCGTCCTTAGTGTCGGGGCTTTTGTTTTGCTAGGTCCAACCTGTCCTGTTGATTTGCATATTCAATTGACCCATTTTTTAAAGGTTTTTGCGCCAAAAATGACTTAGCACCTAACAAAATATC
>JAIVWI010000071.1:0-14418 GCA_048636595.1 Oceanospirillum sp.
CAGACCACTTTTTCTAAGACAGGCCTTTCTTACCTGCAAAACCTCCAGAGAAAAAGTGCTCTGACCCCTCGTTCGGAGCGCGAAGCGGTGTCAGTCCGGTTTACCGCTCGATTCTACTGGGCTTGTCAACAACGTTACCCGCTCCGCCAGTTCGATGGGGTCAGAGCACTTTTTCAGCAAAGCCAGTGCAAGCTGAAAGTCCGTTCAAGAAAAAGTGGTCTGACCCCGGCTCTGGAATATAAGATACCCGGCAGATGAACATCAAACCACTCCCTGACCACCTGATTAACCAAATTGCTGCCGGCGAAGTGGTTGAACGGCCGTCATCGGTGGTCAAGGAACTGGTAGAAAACAGCCTGGACGCGGGTGCGAACCGGGTGAAAGTCAAATTGGAGCAGGGCGGCAAGAGGGCAATACGCGTAGTGGATGACGGTGCGGGCATGCGCCGTGACGAACTGGCGCTGTGCCTCCAGAGGCATGCGACCAGCAAGATTGCTTCACTTGAAGACCTGGAACGGGTTGCGACCATGGGGTTCAGGGGAGAGGCCCTGCCGAGTATCGCTTCTGTCTCGCGCCTGGACCTGGCCTCGAAACATGAGGACGCGAAGCATGGCTGGTCGATAAAAGTTCGCCGGGGAGAAATCTCTGAGACAGAACCCTCCGCAATCCATTCCGGCACCCGGGTGGATGTGGAAGACCTGTTTTACAATGTGCCGGCCCGCCGCAAGTTCCTGCGCACCGACCGTACCGAATTCAACCATGTCGATCTCCTTTTGCGGCGCTTCGCGCTGGCGCGATTTGACGTTGGCTTTGAACTCGAGCACAACGGCAAGAGCACCAGCGTGCTGGCCCCGGCAATAAGCGAGGCGGAACAGGACCGGCGGATCGATCGGGTTATGGGCAGGGAATTCCTGCAGCACTCGGTGCGGATTAACCAGCAACGGGGAGAGATTGGTTTGCACGGATGGGTGGCCGAACCGCGCTATAACCGCGCCCAGGCCGACCGCCAGTTTTTCTTCGTTAATGGCCGGGCCGTACGCGACCGGGTGGTCTCTCATGCCGTGAGAAAAGCGTTCCAGGATGTACTTTTTCACGGCCGCCATCCGGCGTTCGTGCTGTTCCTGGAACTGCCGCCGGAGGGTGTTGACGTCAACGTCCATCCGCAAAAACACGAAGTGCGTTTTCGCGATGCCCGCAGCGTGCATGATTTTCTTTTCTCGGCGCTGCACCATGCCCTGGCTGATGCCGGTTCGGGCGCCCCGCGACCCGGAGCAGGTTTGCCCGGACAGGGCCCGGTGGCAATTGATGCGTACGCGCCCATACAGGCTGGAATGGCCATGCCGGTCCGTGACCAGCTGAGTGCTTACTCAAGCTTGCTGGGCCAGGGTTCCAGGCAGGGTTACCGGCCAGTGGATTCTGACGCCGCGAGAAACGGCGCCGGTCAGGGTCCGGAAGGGGAGGTCCCGCCTCTGGGATACGCCCTGGCGCAATTGCACGGTGTATACATCCTGTCCCAGAACACCGAAGGGCTGGTGATGACTGACATGCATGCGGCCCATGAACGCATTACCTACGAGCAACTGAAATCCCGTTATGGCGGGGATGGCATCAAGAGCCAGAGGTTGCTGGTGCCGGTCAGCATTAAACTCAGCGAAACCGAAGCCGACCTGGCCGAAGAGCAAAAGGAAACACTGAAAAATCTCGGACTGGTTCTGGACCGTAGCGGACCGGAATCGGTCCTGTTGCGCGAAGTGCCCTCACTACTGGCCCACTCCGACGGGGCAAGGCTGCTGCAGGATGTACTGTCTGATATTGCCAGCCTGGGTGAGAGCCAGCGGGTAGAGGAGGAATCCAATGAAATACTGTCCACCATGGCCTGTCACGGTTCCGTCCGCGCCAACCGCCAGTTGACCCTCCCTGAAATGAATGCCCTGTTACGGGACATGGAGCGCACCGAGCGCTCCGGGCATTGCAATCACGGCAGACCCACCTGGGTGCAGCTCGATATGCCGACGCTGGATCGATTGTTCCTGCGCGGCCGATGATGCGGACTGAGCCACCCGATCGCACCAGGCCGCCCGCGATATTTTTGATGGGCCCTACGGCATCAGGAAAAACAGGCCTGGCTGTGGCCCTGGCGGAGCATTTCCCGCTGGACATCATCAGCGTCGATTCCGCGCTGGTCTACCGGGGTATGGACATCGGCACCGCCAAGCCGGATGAGGCAATACTCCGGCGTGCGCCGCATGCGTTGATCAATATACGCGAGCCCACGCAAAGCTACTCCGCGGCTGAGTTCAGGGAAGATGCCCTGGTAGAAATGAATGCAATCACCGGGCAAGGCCGGGTGCCGTTGCTGGCAGGCGGCACCATGTTGTATTTTAAAGCCCTTTCAGACGGCCTGGCGGACCTGCCTGCAGCCAATCAGGAAGTACGCGCCCGGATCGCAAAACGGGCCAGCGAAGTGGGTTGGCGGACCCTGCATTCAGAATTAGCGGTAAAAGACCCGGAGACAGCGGCACGTATTCATCCCAATGACCCTCAGCGCATCCAGCGGGCGCTGGAAGTGATCGAACTGAGTGGCCGGAAAATGAGTGACCTGCACCGGCAACAGCGGGAGCCAGGGGAGCAGGGCGCACGGGATTGGGGATACCGGGTACTGAAAATCGTGGTATGTCCGCAGTCCCGGCAGGAACTGCACACCAGGATTGAACAGCGATTTTATCAAATGCTGGATCAAGGGTTCATGGATGAAATGAAAACCCTGAGAGCGCGCGGCGACCTGGACCCATCCCTGCCTTCCATTCGCTGTGTGGGTTACCGCCAGGCCTGGAGCTATCTGGAGGGCGAATCGACCTTTGAGGAAATGTGCCAGAAAACCCTGGCCGCGACGCGTCAACTGGCGAAGCGTCAACTCACCTGGTTGCGGCGGGATAGCGGCGCCCTGTGGTATGATCTGGAGTTGGAATCAGCACGCGATTCCGTGTTTGAAGTGGTGTCGCATTTCCTTGAAAACTGATTCTGCGGCACCAAGATCAAAAGAAGCCGTGTAAAAAGAACCAAATACGCGGCGCCAGAACAAAAACAGGAGAACCGACATGTCAAAAGGTCAGTCTTTACAAGAACCATTTCTCAATGCCCTCCGCAGGGAACGCGTACCGGTATCCATTTATCTCGTCAATGGCATCAAGCTTCAGGGCCAGATTGAATCATTCGACCAGTTCGTCGTGTTGCTGAAGAATTCGGTCAGCCAGATGATCTACAAACACGCCATTTCCACGGTTGTACCGGCACGGAATGTCCGCGTGTTTGAAGAGGATCATGAATAGGGAACCAGTACTCCTTAAACGAGAATTGACCTTTGTTTGAAAGGGCAGAGCGCGGCGACCGCGCTGTTATTCTGCATCCTGTATTCAGGTCTACCGGTGCGGACGTACTGGATGAATTCCGGGAGTTGGCGCTGTCCGCCGGTGCTGAAATTGACGGTATCATCACAGCCCCCCGGGATAAACCGGACCCACGGTACTTTGTAGGTAGTGGAAAAATTGAGGAACTGAAGGCGCTGGTCGAAGAAACCGGCGCCAATCTGATCCTGGTCAGCCAGTCCCTGAGTGCAATCCAGGAAAGAAATATCGAAAAAATCTGCCAGTGCCGCGTGCTGGACCGCGCGACATTGATCCTGGATATTTTCGCCCAGCGCGCCCAGTCCTATGAAGGTAAATTGCAGGTGGAACTGGCGCAGCTGAGGCATCTTTCAACACGCCTGGTTCGCGGCTGGTCCCACCTGGAAAGACAGAAAGGCGGCATTGGTCTGCGTGGTCCGGGTGAAACCCAGCTGGAAACGGACCGTCGTCTCATCGGCGCCCGTATTCGTCAGTTGAATGCCCGGCTGGAGAAGGTTTCCCGGCAGCGGGAGCAAAGCCGCCGCCAGCGCGTGCGTTCACGGGCCCCGCTGGTCACGCTGGTCGGTTATACCAATGCAGGTAAATCAACTCTGTTCAACACGCTGACGGGGTCCTCGGTGGATACACAGGACCGCCTGTTCGCAACCCTGGATCCCACGGTGCGGCGGATGCTGGACATGCATTGCGGCGAAGTATTGCTGGCCGATACAGTGGGTTTCGTCAGTGACCTGCCGCATGAACTGATTGCAGCTTTTCGCGCCACGCTGCAGGAAGCGCGCGAAGCAGACCTGCTGCTGCACGTAATCGACGCATCCGATCCCTGGCACATGGAGCGGCAGCATGATGTGGAAACCGTGCTGGAGTCAATCGGGGCCGACAAGATACCGGTGATCCGGGTGTTCAACAAGATTGACCGTACCGGCCAGGAAGTCACTGTGCGCCGGGATGACCGCGGCAGGCCATCCAGCCTGAGCGTCTCTGCGATCAGCGGTGATGGTATAACGCAGTTGAAAGAAGCCATCAGCGACATGCTGGCCGGCGGCCGGATCAATCGCTGGATAGAGTTGCAGGGATCTGACGCCAGGCTGCGCGCACAGTTGTTTGAACTGGGTGTAGTCAGCGAAGAGCGGATAGCGGAGAATGGGAGCTGGGTGCTGCATATTGACATGCCAGTGGAAACCGCGGAGCGACTGGCCCGAAAATACCCGGGAGATTCCTTGAAACTGGAAGGACGGAACCCAAGCTAGGAGTTGGCGTCATAGATACAAGGACAGGAGAATTATATGCCCTGGAAAGAACCCGGAAAGGGTGACAAAGACCCCTGGAGTTCGGGGAACCAACAACCCCCCGACCTGGAGGAAGTGTTTCGGACCGTGAACAACCGCCTTCGTTCCATCTTTGGCGGCGGTGGTGGTGACCGTAAAAATGGTTCCGGTGGCAGTGGTGGATTGTTCAGCATCCTGCTGATCGCATTCCTGCTGTGGGTCGGCTGGGACGCCGTGCACATCATCGACGAAGCAGAGCAGGGTGTTGTTCTGAGATTCGGCGCTTACAACCGGACACTGGCGCCCGGTATCAACCTGACCTTTCCACGGCCGGTGGAAGATTTAATCGTGGTCAATGTCAGTAACGTCCGCTCCATCGAAGACCGTGGCCAGATGTTCACGGAAGACGAAAACCTGGTTGAGTTCATCTACAAGGTCCAGTATCGCGTCTCTTCAGCCCAGGACTTTGTGTTCAACGTCAGGACCCCTGAGGCCACGGTACAGCTTGCCGCTGAAAGTGCTCTGCGTGAATCGGTCGGTACCAACAAGCTGGATGCGGTTCTGGAAGGCGGCACGCGTGAAGCGGTGCGTATCGAAACACAGAAAGTATTGCAGGATACCCTGGATCGCTACGTGGCCGGCGTCCAGATAACCGAGTTCAACCTGGTCGACGTCAATGTGCCGGCCCAGGTTCGCGAGGCCTATTCCGACGTGATCCGGGCCCGCGAGGACCGGGAACGGTATATCGAAGAAGCCCGGATACATGTCAACAGTGTGATTCCGGAAGCCCGCGGCCGGGCGGCCCGCATCATGCAGGAAGCTGAAGGCTACAAGGCTGCCACGGTGGCGCTGGCGGAAGGTGAAGCCAACCGGTTTACGTTGTTGCTCAATGAGTACCAAAAGGCGCCGGCAATTACCCGTAAACGCCTTTACCTGCAAACCATGGAAAGCGTTTTCAGCCGCACCAACAAAGTGCTGATGGATGCTGAATCCACCGGCAACGTCCTCTACCTGCCCCTCGACCAGCTCGGAGCTGGCGGTGGTACGGCAGGGCGCGGCAATATGCCTCCGGTGGTGACACCGGATATTGGTTCTTCGGCAGGAAATACTTCGCGCAGAACAAAAAGGGAGGGTCGGCAATGAACCGTACCATATTACTGATTTTGATCGCGGTGGTAGCCGTACTGGGTGTATCCAGCCTGTTCATCGTCACCGAAACCGAATATGCCATCAAGTTTCAGCTGGGGAAAATTGTGCGGTCCGATTACGAGCCCGGCCTGCATGTCAAGCTGCCCTTCGTCAATAATGTCCGCAAGTTCGAACGGCGCATTCTGACCCTGGACACAGCGCCCGAACAGATGATTACCTCGGAACAGAAATTTGTCGCGGTCGATTCCTTCGTCAAGTGGCGGATTGTGGATGTTTCACGTTTTTACACCTCGACGCAGGGTAACGAGCGCGTTGCGCTGAGCCGCCTTGACAGTATCGTCAAGGACCGGATCCGCAACCAGATAGCGAGCCGGACCCTGGTGGAAGTGATTTCGGAGCAGCGTGTTTCGACCATGCTGGAAATTGCGCGGCGCGCCAACGAATCTACCTCTGAATTTGGTATCGAGGTGGTCGATGTGCGGATCAAGGCCATCGAACTGCCGGATGACGTGCGCGAATCGGTTTTCCGCCGCATGGCTGCCGACCGCCAAAAAGAAGCCAATCTTTATCGCTTCAGGGGGCGTGAAGAAGCCGAACGCATCAAGGCTGATGCTGACCGCCAGGTGCAGATCCTGCTGGCTGAAGCCCAACGTGACGGCCAGACCCTGAAAGGCGATGGCGATGCGAGATCTACTGAAATATACGCAAACGCATACAGCCAGGACGAAGAGTTCTTTGCTTTTTATCGCAGCTTGCAGGCTTATGAAAATGCCTTCAGTTCGAGCCAGGATGTCATGATTCTGGATCCGTCATCGAGCTTTTTTGACTACTTCAGTTCTGGCGAACCTCGGAACCAGGAATCCGGGGATCAATAACAGGGAATAATAACGGCGCCCAAAGTACACGGTCGAGAAAAATATGCCCCAGGACCTGCTCACGGCTTTTGCCCTGTTGTTGATTATCGAGGGTCTGCTGCCCGTGCTGGCGCCGAAGGCCTGGCAGAAAGCCATGCAGGATTTATCGCGGTCCAACCCGAAATTCATCCGCATCGGCGGCATCGTGAGCATGCTCGGCGGCGCCTTGTTGCTGCAGTTCCTTCACTGAACCAGGACCAGCCTAGGGAAAAACTCAATGAATAACAGCATCGTCGTTCTCGGCACCCAGTGGGGAGACGAGGGAAAAGGCAAAATCGTTGATCTTCTGAGCCATGACGCTGACGCCGTCGTTCGCTTCCAGGGCGGGCACAATGCCGGCCACACGCTGGTCATCAATGGCGAAAAAACGGTTCTCCACCTGATTCCGGCCGGCATACTGCAAGCCGGCGTTGAGTGCCTGATCGGCAATGGCGTGGTGCTCTCGCTTAAAGCCTTGCGGCAGGAAATCGAGGAACTGGAGCAAAAAGGCGTGGATGTGCGCTCGCGCCTGCGGATCTCGCCAGCCTGCGCCATCATCATGCCTTATCACGAACTGCTGGACCGGGCGCGCGAAGAAGCACGCGGTAACCGTGCCATAGGCACCACCTGCAGGGGAATCGGCCCGGCGTATGAAGACAAGGTGGCGCGTCGCGGCTTGCGGACATCCGATTTGCTTAACGAAGGTGTACTGGCCGAAAAAATTGGCCACATACTCGATTTTCACAACTTTGTACTTGAGAAGCGGTTCGGAAAGGAAGCGGTGTCCTTTGACAAAATATTTGAGGAGGCGCTGGAACTGGGGGATTACTTCGCGGATATGGTAGCCGATGTCAGTGGGCGCCTCTATGACTTGCGCGAAGCGGGCAAACGCATCATGTTCGAAGGAGCCCAGGGCAGCCTGCTCGACATTGATCATGGCACCTATCCCTATGTCACCTCTTCCAATACCACTGTAGGCGGCGTGTGTACCGGTGCCGGTGTTGGCCCTGACGCTATCGATTATGTACTTGGCATTACCAAGGCCTACGTGACAAGGGTAGGTGGTGGGCCATTCCCCTCTGAATTATTTGACCAGGCCGGCGAACGCCTGGCGCGGCGCGGAGATGAATTTGGCGCCACCACCGGCCGGCCCCGCCGTTGCGGCTGGCTGGACGCTGTCGCCCTGCGCAGAATGGTGAAACTGAACGGTGTCAGCGGCTTGTGCGTGACCAAACTGGATGTGCTGGATGGTTTCGATGAAATCAAGGTCTGTACATCCTACCGCTTGTACGGCGATACACTGGACGCACCGCCGCTTGATGTCACCCACTGGTCAGATCTGGAACCCGTGTATGAGAGCTTCCCGGGTTGGCAGGATTCTTCAAGAGGCGCTACCCGCATGGAGGATTTACCGCCCAACGCCCGCAGCTACCTCGAAGCCATGGAAGCCTTGAGCGGCGTGCCGGTGCACATCGTCTCAACCGGCCCGGAGCGCAGCGAAAACATCATCCTCAAATACCCCTTCAGTTAACTGTAAGAGGTCGCTTGCGGCCGAAGGGTTCAATAACAACGTGTGCAAAATCAACCAACGACGTTCGCGCCCAAGGACGCTCTTACAAGAACTGTAAGAGGTCGCTTGCGGCCGACAGACTCTGAAAAAATCCTCCACAAAATGCACTTCTGAATTGGCATTTTGATTGATCCTGATCAAGTCCAGAGGGCTTGATTCTTTTAACATATGCCTCTAAATTAGAAGAAGCTAATAAAATGCATCAATTGAGAACTTTAGTTTAGGTGTGAACATGAAGAGCTCGAACAATAAATGGCAGCTCAGCCTGCTTGCAGTCTTTCTCCTGATTACCGTTCCGGTTTGGTATTTCACCCGGGCTGAGGGGAATATCGAGATTGACCGCCCCTGGGACAGCATGCCCCGCCGCCCGGCACATGTAGACCACAAGGACCTGTTTGAGGGGTTTACCTTCAACACGGGTCCAGAAGTAACGGCTGCATGCCTGGCCTGCCATGAAGATGCCGGTGAGCAGGTTATCCATACGGCCCACTGGCGCTGGCAATCCGAACCGGTAATGATCGAGGGCAGGGATGAACCAGTCTCAGTAGGGAAAAAGAACAGCATCAATAATTTTTGCATCGGGATCCAGGGAAACTGGGCAAGCTGTACAGCCTGTCATGCCGGTTACGGCTGGGAAGATGAAAATTTTGATTTTGAAGAGCAGAC
Source organism: Oceanospirillum sp. (assembly GCA_048636595.1). Taxonomy (GTDB): domain Bacteria; phylum Pseudomonadota; class Gammaproteobacteria; order Xanthomonadales; family SZUA-36; genus JAJRRA01. The sequence continues at coordinate 8,948 of JAIVWI010000071.1, forward strand.
CAACGTAGATTGCCTGGCCTGCCACGACAACAGCGGCACCTATCGCAAAGGACAAAAGGGTCTGCCCCTGGAGGGGGTAGACCTGATGGCTTCAGCCAAAAGCGTTGGCGTGCCCACCCGGGAAAATTGCGGCGGCTGTCATTTCCGCGGTGGCGGTGGCGATGCGGTCAAGCATGGTGATCTGGACGAAAGTCTCTACTACCCCGACGACGAACTGGATGTCCACATGGGACGGTACGATTTCGTTTGCGTGGATTGCCACCAGACTGAAGATCACATTATTGGCGGGCGCTCCATATCCGTCAGCGTAGACAATAAAAACCAGATCGCGTGCACCGACTGTCATCAGCCAAAACTGCACGCGGATGCCCGCATCAACGTCCACACTGATACGCTGGCCTGTCAGACCTGCCATATTCCTGCGGTGGCCCTCAAACATGCCACCAAGACACACTGGGACTGGTCACAGGCCGGTGATGACAGCAGGGAAGAAGACACCCACGAATACCTGAAGATCAAGGGCAGCTTTATTTATCGCCAGCGGCTCCAGCCTGAGTACTACTGGTACAACGGCGTTGCTGACCGCTATCTGCTTGGCGATCCGGTTGATGACAGTGGCACCACAGCATTGAACCTGCCGAAGGGTGATATTCGCGATCCGAAGGCCAGGATCTGGCCGTTCAAGGTACATCGCGCTACGCAACCGTATGACATCGAATTCAAATACCTGATGCAGCCTGTGACCTCTGGCGAGGGCGGGTTCTGGAAGGATTTCGACTGGGATAAAGCTCTGCAACTGGGTGCTGAGATCACCGGCATGAATTACAGCGGAAATTATGGTTTCGCCGATACTGAAATGTACTGGCCCCAGACCCACATGGTGGCGCCCAAGGCACAAGCCTTGCAGTGCCAGGCTTGTCATGCGGAAGACGGAAGGATGGACTGGAAGGCACTGGGTTACCCCGGTGATCCGATCCGTTGGGGTAGCAGGGAGCGGGTACACAACGGGGATTCTCCCGCCACCCGGGCGGGCCAGCAGGCAGGGGCGGAATAATGAATAAAAAATTCATGTTCCTGGCCGTGCTGATGACGATCAGCTTCGGCACAATGGCCAACGATTTCCACCCCGACTTCCCCCTGCTGGACAAGAGCGGTCAGTTGGTGATTGAAACGGGCAAGGCATTTTCAACCATGGCCACCTGTGGCCAGTGTCACGACGCGGCGTATATCGCAGCCTCCAGTGATCATGCCGACGCGGGTGCACAGCAACTGGGTTCCGGCCCCGGTCATCACGATTGGCAGGCAGGTCCCGGCTATTACGGTGGATGGGATCCCCTGCGTTACGATAGTGCGTTCGGAGACGAAGGAGAGATTGAATCCGATGAATGGTTGATGCTGTTTGGCGCCCGGCACGTTGGTGGCGGCCCCGTTTCCGACCGGGTGGAAATGGATTGCCTGTTGTGCCACAGCGATCTCACTGACCAGAGCGAACGCGCTCGAGCCCTGCAGCAAGGTGATTTCGAGTGGGCCAACTCCGCTCCGCTTACACAACGGGATATCCTCATCAAGGTTGCTGATGGGTGGCAGTGGAACCCGGCCATGTTCGAGGCGGATGGTTCCCTGAGCAAAGGTCTGCTGGATATCCACAAACCCCGTGATGAGAACTGTGCCCAGTGCCACGGACAGGTGGACAACTCGCTGGATAGCCCCCTTACCATAACGGCGGAATTATCCGGCCGGAGCATGACCGACAGAACCGGCCAGATTTTCTCGCCGCAGAAGTTATCCAACAGCGGCCTCAACCTGGCGGATAAAGAATCGCTGAACCATGCCTTTGACGTGCACAGTGACCGTGTAGTGGGTTGCGTTAATTGCCACTACTCGCTGAACAACCCGGTTTACTTCCAGCAGCGCGAAGAGAGCCGGCCGGTACACCTGGATTTCGATCCACGCAGGCTGACCAGCGCCGAGTACCTGGAGCGCCCCCTGCATCAATTTGCCAAAGGTAAATCCATCCTGGGCCTGGCGGCCGCCGGCAGCGAGAACAGTTTGCGCCGCTGCGAATCCTGCCACGATGCCGGCAACGTACACGACTGGCTGCCGTACAAGGAAAGACATTTCAACTCCCTGTCCTGCGAGTCATGCCATATTCCCAAACTTTATGGACCCGCCTTGCAGACGCTGGACTGGACACTGGTGGATCGTGACGGCCAGCCGCAGCGCCAATACCGCGATATAGAAGGCGACCCGGCCACCGCACAAAGCCTGATCCACGGTTACCGGCCGGTCATGCTGGCCAGGGAGAATGTGGGGGGTAAACGCAAACTCGCCCCCTTCAACCTGGTCACCAGCTGGTATTGGCTGGAAGGTGATCCGGCCCGTCCCGTTACCCGGCAAGCATTGATTTCGGCCCTCTACCCGGACGGCAAATTACACTCCGATCTGCTGGTGGCGCTGGATGAAGATCATGACGGCCGCCTGACTGGCGCCGAGTTGCGCCTGGACAGCCCTGAACGGGCAGAAGCTGTGCGCCGCCGCCTGGAAGAAAGCGGCCTGCCCAATGTCCGCCTGGACAACGAAATCACGCCTTTTTCCATCAACCACAACGTGGTGAATGGTCAATGGGCCACCCGGGATTGTTCGACCTGCCACAGCGAAAATTCCATCCTGGCCGCGGCGATGCTGCTTTCTGACTACACGCCAGGAGGCATGGCTCCTTCAGACGGTATCTACCCGGAAGTCAGCCTGAATGGCGACATAGAAAGCCTGGATGACGGGGGCAGCCTCTACCAGCCCGATACCCGGGCGGATGGCTTTTACATCATTGGCCTGGATCACGTGGGCTGGATCGACATTCTCGGCTTGATGATGTTTTTCGGCATTGTAGTGGGTGTCACCGGCCATGCCCTGGCCCGGTATTATTTCAAACGCAGGCGTGCCCGCTTGCATCCTGCTCAACATCGTGCGACCAAACGGGTCTACATGTACGACAGCTATGAACGGCTCTGGCACTGGTTGCAGGCCGCCGCCATCATGTGTTTGCTGGCCACGGGATTGATCATTCACAAGCCGCATATCTTCGGTATGTTCAGTTTTGCCTACGTCGTGCAGGTGCATAACGTGCTGGGTTTCATTTTGGTGATTAACGCAGCGCTGGCATTGTTCTACAACCTGGCCAGTGGTCAAATCCGCCAGTACCTGCCTGAGCCAAAGGGTTTTGTCGGCCGCTCCCTGGCCCAGGCGATGTACTACTCACGGGGTATATTCGCCGGCAAACCACACCCCCTGGAAAAGACCAGGGAAAACAAGCTCAACCCCTTACAGCAGGTGACTTACCTCGCTATCCTGAACATCCTGTTACCGGCCCAGGTCATTACCGGTGTCCTGATCTGGGGGCTGCAGAAGTGGCCCCACCTGGCCACCAGCCTTGGTGGCCTACCGATCCTGGCACCTACTCACACCTTGGTGGCCTGGGCCTTTTCAGCCTTTATCGTGATGCATGTCTACCTGACCACCGCAGCAGGCCAGACTCCCGGCGCGGGCATCAAATCCATGGTCAGTGGCTGGGAGGACGTGGAAGAACACGCTCCGGCTACTGTCAGCGAAAATAGTGAAGTGAAAATCAGTGAAGACAAAGGAGTTCCCAAATGACTAATCAGTCGCGGGCCAAACCCTATATGAACCCTTACCTGGCGGGAACCTTGCTGGGTATCGTCCTGTTCCTGGCGTTTTTCATCACGGGCTCCGGCCTGGGCGCTTCGGGAGGACTCAACCGCCTGCTGGTCTATGCGCAGAACATCATAGCCCCCGAACACATCGACCAGGTTCCCTACCTGTTGAAAATGGCCGGAGGCAGCAGCAACCCGCTGGAAAGCTGGATCGTATTCCTGACCGTCGGCACCGTTTTCGGCGGCTTCATCTCCGGGCTTTTCGGCAGGCGCGTAAAGCTCGAGACCAATAAAGGTCCGCAGATCAGCAATACAACGCGGTGGATCATGGCCTTCATTGGCGGTGGATTCATGGGTTATGGCGCGAGGCTGGCGCGGGGATGTACATCCGGCCAGGCCTTGTCCGGAGGAGCCGTGTTGTCCGTCGGCAGTTGGCTTTTCATGTTCGCAGTTTTCGCCGGGGCTTATGCCTTCGCGTACTTCCTGCGTCGATTCTGGAATTAGGGGAATATCATGACAATATTTCCTCTTCCACTGACTGAACTCCTTGGCCAGTACGGTTCGTATTTCATCTACCTGCTGGTTGGTGTTGCTTTTGGTGCGTCACTTGAAATAGCCGGTTTCGGCAATTCGAAGAAACTGGCGGCGCAATTCTATTTCAAAGACATGACGGTGTTCAAAGTCATGTTCACGGCCATCATAGTGGCCATGACACTGATCTTCCTGTCATCGGCAGTTGGCCTGCTGGACTACAACCTGATCTGGGTGCCGCCAACCTACTTGTGGCCGGGCATCGTTGGCGGCCTGATCATGGGCGTGGGGTTCATCGTCGGCGGTTTCTGTCCCGGCACCTCCCTGGTGGGCATGGCCACCGGCAAGATAGACGCATTTTTCTTCGTCGCGGGGGTGCTGTTCGGTATCTTCTTGTTTGGTGAAACCGTCAGCAGTTTCGCGGTATTTTTCGAAAGTTCCTACATGGGCCGGTTCACACTGCCCGAGTACTTCGGCCTGAGCTACGGCACGGTCGTTTTACTGATCGTAGTCATGGCGTTGATGATGTTCTGGGGCGCGGAAATAGTCGAACGGGCAATGGGTGGTGAAAGCGCGCAAAAAGCACCGCGTTGGGGCGTGCCCGCTGCCGTCGCACTGGTCGCCCTGGCGGCTGTGAGCCTGGTCATCGGCCAGCCGCAGACCGAAGACCGCTGGAAAAATATTGAGGCGGAAAAAACTGCGCAACTCGATGGGAGGGAGGTCCAGATTGCCCCCGCTGAATTGTTAAGCCTGAGTGATGACGTCAAGGTCAAGACCGTTTTGCTGGACGTGCGTGAAGAGCGCTATTACAACCAGTTTCATATCCAGGGCGCCAGGCGCCTGCCTGAAGATGAAATCGTCAACAATGCCCGCGATTTTATATTTGAGCCGGCCAACACCGTGTTTGTGGTCATGAGTAACGACGAAGCGAGCGCCACCGAAGCATGGAAGGCACTGAAGGCGGAGAGCGTCCCCAACGTGTACATACTCGAAGGCGGCGTCAATAACTGGATCCGGACTTATGCCGGTGAAGAGTTCGTGCAAAACAACTTGATCCGAAATCATGAAAACGATTATCCGGCATGGCGTTTTGATGCAGCCACCGGTTCACGCCACCCGGCAGCCGAGCCCAATCCGCACGCATTCGAAATCGAGTTTGAACCCAAGGTGAAACTGGAGCTGAAGCGCGCTCCAAGCAGCGGCGGCTGCGGCTAGCAAAGCCGCCCCGCCGTCATCCCGGATTTGCGCAGCAACATCTTTCCCCCGTCATCC
>JAIVWI010000072.1:0-5874 GCA_048636595.1 Oceanospirillum sp.
TGAAATGCCTCAGTGCCTTCGGTTCGCGAATGAACTTCATGCCTCGCAGTTCGTGCCGCTTTTCGTGGACTTCCTGCACAACCTCGATCAGATAATTCATATGGCTCTGAGTGTACACTCGGCGTGGAATGGCGAGGCGAACCAGGTCCATGGCTGCGGGCGCCTCGCTGCCGTCAGGCTTCTTGCCGAACATGGCCGTGCCGATTTCGCATCCCCTGATACCGCCGTGTTTATACAGTTCCACCGCAAGAGACTGACCCGGATATTGTAAAGGCGGGATGTGCGGCAGGAATTCCCGTGCATCGATGTAGACGGCATGGCCGCCGGCCGGCTTTATGATCGGAACCCCGGATTGAGTAAAGTGACGCGCTACATACCGGGTCGAAGCAATCCGGTAATTCAGGTAATCCTCCTGCACGACTTCCTCGAGCCCGACGGCGATGGCCTCCAGGTCTCTGCCAGTGAGGCCCCCATAGGTGGAAAAACCCTCGGTCAGGATCAGCCGGTTGCGGCATTCAACCGCCCAGTCTTCGTTGTTCATCGCCAGCCAGCCGCCGATGTTCGCCAGGCCGTCCTTCTTGGCGCTCATGGTGCAGCCATCGGCATAGGAAAACATTTCCCGCACGATCTCCACCACGGGTTTATCTTCATAACCGGGCTCGCGGATCTTGATGAACCAGGCATTCTCGGCAAAGCGGCAGGCATCGATAAACAGGGGGATCTCATAGCGGTCGCAGACTTCTTTGGTCTGGCGGATATTTTCCATCGAAACGGGCTGACCACCGCCGGAATTATTGGTTATGGTGAGCATGCACAAAGGAATGTTGGCTGCACCACGCTCCTCGATAAACCGTTCCAGCGCGTCGATATCCATATTGCCCTTGAAGGGAAACTCCAGATCAGGTTGCTGTGCCTCCGGGATTACGAGGTCAACCGCTTCGGCTCCCTGGGCTTCGAGGTTGGCGCGGGTGGTGTCAAAATGTGTGTTGTTGGGGACCGAATGCGAGGAATTGGTCACCACGGTGAACAGGATGCTTTCGGCCGCGCGGCCCTGGTGTGTAGGGATAAGATACTTGAAGGGCATCAGGTTCTTGACGGCCGCCTCGAAGCGGTAAAAAGAGGGGCTGCCCGCGTAGGATTCATCACCCTCCATGATGGCGCCCCACTGGCGCGCACTCATGCTGGACGTGCCGGAATCGGTCAGCAGGTCGATCAGTACATCGTTCGAATGCAGGGTAAACAGGTTATACCAGGCATCCTTGATGTACTGCTCGCGTTCCTCCGTTGTGGTCATACGGATGGGTTCAATCGATTTGATGCGAAATGGTTCTATGATGGTTTTCATTGTCTGTATCCCAGGGTTTTTTGAAATTTTACAGGGGCAGGGCAGTAGTGTACTTGACCCTGCGCAAGGCAAAGCTCGAACTGGCTGAATGAACGCTGGAATGGTGCAGGATCATCGTGTTCAGGAAGTCGTTATAAGACTCCATGTCTTTGGAGATGATCTGCAGCAGGTAATCCCGGTCGCCTGATACCGAGTAACATTCCATGACTTCGGGCAGGCCCTCTACGTACTCTTCAAATTCCTTTCTCGTCCGGTCCGAGTGCTGCACCATGGAAACCGACAGCAATACGTGGATTTGCAGCCCAAGGGCCCTGGGATTCAGCAGCGCAACCCTGGCTTCGATCAGGCCGGCATCCTCCATTTCCCGGATTCGCCGCCACACCGAAGTGCGTGACATGCCGGAGCGCTCCGCCAGGTCGATCTGGCTCAGCGTGGTGTTATTTTGCAGGGCGTCAAGTAAACGGTAGTCCGCCTTGGTCAGCTTTTGCATGACAGAAATTTCCTGGAAATAAACATATTGGAATTAATGATGCAAATATACCCAATAATGCAGGTTTGTGAAACATGTCCATGCGGTTATTCCAATATTCGCAAAAATGAACGAATCAGGCTGACCCGACGGCGACGTGAATACCGGTGAATCAAAAAATCGATAATGTACCTGAACCCCTCATTCGGTATTACAATGGGTATAAGGGTTTAACCCGGGTACCGGAGTTTTAGTAAATGAAAAAGCATGCTTTTTTAAGCTTGATTGCCGCCGTCATGTTCCTGGCGGGTAGTAATGTCCTGGCTGGCGACAAAGAGCCGTCTGGAACGGTAGTGATAGACGAAACACTTGTAATCCTGATTCAATGATTTACGGAGTTCCAGGATAATGGCAATTCGACTTCGCAGCATGGTCCGGCATGTGCTTATGATCGGGTTATACGGTTCAGCCGGGGCGGCTTTGGCACTGGTCGTTATTTTTGTCGTAGTCATGAATAATCGCCCGGATCTCAGTATCTGGCACCTGGTTGAACTCGATGAAGAGTTCACGGCAGATTCCGGTGTCGCGTCATTCAAAGACTACCTGGCGCTTGAGGACAGACTGTTTAAACAGCTGGACGAGTTGGTTTACGCGAAAATCGAACCAAAGCAAAAAGGCCTGATTAATCGCTACAATCGAGGCAGCCTGTCGGACCCGGAGCGATGGCCCCGGAACTGGAACCGCAGTTACGAACTTCCGGTGAAGTCTCCCAGGGCGGCGGTGCTGCTTCTGCATGGCATGTCTGATTCTCCGTATAGCCTTCGGAACCTGGCTGAGCGCCTGCACAAAGCAGGAGCATACGCCGTCGGACTCCGGTTGCCGGGGCACGGAACGGCGCCTTCTGGCCTGGTCACGGTCACCTGGCAGGACATGGACGCGGCAGTTCGAATCGCAGTGCGTCATGTGGCGGAGAAGGCGGGCGGCCAGCCTGTGTATATCGTTGGCTATTCAAATGGCGGTGCACTGGCCGTGAACTATGTGCTCGATGCCTTGAATGACACCACCTTGCCGCAGGTTGACCGCGTGGTTCTGTTATCGCCGGAGATAGGCTTGGCCAAAGTCGCGGCGCTGGCGGTTTGGCAAGCTCGTCTCGGTCATCTGCTTGGGCTTGAAAAACTGGCCTGGAATGACCTCCTCCCCGAATACGACCCCTACAAATACGGTTCTTTTGCGGTCAATGCCGGGGACGTAGCGTACCGTTTGACCAATGAAATTCAACAGAGAATCACTGCCCTGAGTGCAAACGGCAAGCTCAAGGGGATTCCGCCCATACTGGCGTTTTCATCGATTGTAGACGCCACTGTTACAGCGCCCGACCTGATTGATGGTCTGTTTGCGCGTTTGCCCGAAGCCGGGCATGAATTGGTTCTATTTGATATCAACCGCATGGCCGATATTGAGCCACTCATGAAATGGGATCCATCAAAAATGTATGCCGCCTTGCAGCGGAATCCCGGCCGGACATTTACCTTGAGCCTGCTGACCAACAAGAACGGCAATAGCCGGGATGTGATGCTGGTCAGCAAAAGCCCCCAGGAGAGCGACTCAAGCGACACAGACCTGGGCTTGACATGGCCCGACGATATCTATTCCCTGGCCCACGTGGCGCTGCCCTTTCCACCCGGCGACCCTTTGTATGGAGGAGAAGGTGGTTCGACAAGTCCTGGCATCCACCTGGGAGACATCGCTTTGCGAGGTGAACGAGGGGTTCTGCAGATACCGCCTTCAGATATGCTGAGGTTGCGGTGGAATCCTTTTTACTCTTTCCTGGAAAGCAGGGCGCTCGAATTTCTTGAGCTGGATGGTCAGCAGCCAGCTTCCCGCTAAAGTGTAATTGATGGATCACTGCCATTTCGCTACGCCTGACAAGAGGACGAATTTACATGCATCTTTCACGTTTCCCCCGGGTACGGCTTGCCCACTTGCCGACTCCGCTCGAAGCGCTTCCGCGCTTGTCCGAGCACCTGGACGGGCCAAATCTGTATATCAAGCGGGACGACTGCACCGGGCTTGCGACCGGCGGGAACAAGACGCGAAAGCTTGAGTTCCTGATGGCGGAGGCGCTCCAGGAAAAAGCTGACACCATCATCACGCAGGGTGCGGTGCAATCCAATCACGCGCGCCAGACAGCCGCTGCTGCTGCCAGGCTCGGTATGGGATGCGAACTTTTGTTCGAGAATCGCGTTCAGGACCCTGATGACGCTTATCTGAATTCGGGCAACGTGCTGCTGGATCGGCTGCTGGGCGCCAATATGCATCACTATCCGAAAGCTACGGACATGAACCAGGCCATGAGCGACCTCGCCGAGGAGCTTCGGAGCAAGGGAAAACGCCCTTACATCATCCCCGGCGGCGGCTCGAATCCGGTCGGGGCGCTCGGTTACGTCAACTGTGTGCTCGAATTGCTGGCGCAGGCCAATGAGCAGGGCCTGGTCATTGATCACCTGGTCCACGCCACCGGCAGCGCCGGCACCCAGGCCGGGCTGATCGTCGGCCTGAAGGCGATGCACAGCGGGATACCGCTGCTTGGCATCGGTGTAAACGCACCGAAGGAACTCCAGGAAGAGAATGTTTACAAGCTTGCGGTCGAGACAGCCGATTACGTCGGCGCCACGGGCTGTGTGCACAGAGACGATGTCGTCGCCAATTGCGACTATGTAGGGGAAGGCTATGGCATAACGACCGATTCGATGAAAGAGGCCGTGTCGTTACTGGCCCGGTTCGAAGGCATCCTGGCCGACCCGGTCTACAGCGGCAAAGGACTCGCCGGGATGTTCGATCTGATCAGAAAGGGTTACTTCAGGAAGGGCGAAAACGTTGTATTCCTTCACACCGGTGGCTCAGCGGGTCTATTTGGTTATTACAAGCAGTTGGCCTGAAATGTGGATCAGACGGGTCTGTAAATAAGGGCATAAAGGTGGAATTTTCAAAGTTCGGCAAGCGCTTCACCCGTCACACCGGCGCCAGTGAGTTGATGGATGACATGGGCGCCGCAATGGACGGGTCCGGGTCAATGCCTGGGCCCATGTTAATGCTGGGCGGCGGGAATCCGGCCCGTATCCCGGAAGTGGAACAGGTCTTCAAGGACCAGTTGGCGGCAATCATTGGCCAGCCGGACGAGTTCTCCCGCATGGTGGGAAATTATTCCGGCTCGGCCGGTGAGGGCAGATTCCGCCGGGCGCTCGCCAGGCTGTTGCAAAAACATTATGGCTGGGATCTCAGCGAAAACAACATCGCGCTGACATCCGGCAGCCAGAATGCCTTTTTCATCCTGTTCAACCTGCTGGCCGGCGACATGGAGCAGACTGGCGCACACAAACAAATCCTTTTACCCATGGCGCCTGAATACATCGGCTACACCGACGTGGGGGTGAGCGAAAACATGTTTCAGGCCAGCCGGCCTACCATCGAATACCTCGACAACGGGCTATTCAAATACCATGTGGATTTTGACGCAATCGACGTGAATGAAAATATCGGCGCGATTTGCGTTTCACGGCCAACCAATCCGACCGGGAATGTATTGACCGACGATGAAATCAACAAGCTGCTTGGGCTCGCCGAGGCCAACAATGTACCCTTGATTATCGATAACGCATACGGCACCCCGTTTCCGCACATCATCTTCACCGAGGTAAAGCCGCTGTGGAACGAGAACATCATCTTGTGCATGAGCCTGTCGAAGATCGGTCTGCCCGGCATACGGACCGGCATTGTTATCGCGCGCGAGGAAGTCATATCTGCAGTCAGTTCGATGAACGCGATCATGCATCTGGCTGTCAGCAGCGTCGGTGCGGTTTTGCTGCACAAGCTGGTGGAGTCTGGCGAGATCATCGACATCAGCCATAACATCATCACGCCTTATTACCGCAGCCGGGTTGAGCAGGCGCTGGCCTGCGTCCGCAGTGAGTTCGAGGGTATCGAGTATCACATTCACGTGCCCGAAGGGGCATTTTTCCTGTGGCTCTGGTTTCCGGGCCTGCCGATTACCAGCGCAGAG
>JAIVWI010000072.1:5884-13990 GCA_048636595.1 Oceanospirillum sp.
TTATCCGGTCACCATTTCTTTCCGGGGCTGAAAGAAGACTGGCGGCATAAGAATGAGTGCCTGCGCATGACCTATTCGCAGGATCCTGAAACCGTAGCCGCAGGGATTAAAATCATCGCTGAAGAAGTCCGCCGGGCCTGTGATTGAGCGCTGGCAAGATTCGGTCATGTGACTATTCATTCGTAAAGCTGAACAGTCGGGAGCATTTTCTCATGGGTCCTTTGGCAGGAATAAAAATTGTGGAGATCGGTGCTCACGGGCCGGCGCCGGTCGCCGGCATGCTGTTGGCGGATCTTGGCGCCGAAGTAGTGCTGATTGAACGGGAAAGTAGCGACTTAATGGAGAGCCTCGGCCAGGACCAGGGCCACAGCGCGAAGGCCTTTTTCAACCGTGGGAAGAAGTCGATTGCACTGGACCTGAAAGAGCCTGATGCGATTGAAATTGCCCTTGAACTTATCCGTCGTTCCGATGCGCTGATCGAGGGGTTTCGACCCGGAGTAATGGAACGCCTCGGCCTGGGGCCGGATGAGTGTCTTGCGCTCAACCCCGGGCTGGTCTATGGGCGCATGACCGGCTGGGGCCAGGATGGCCCGCTGGCCCAGGCGGCCGGGCATGATCTTAATTACATTGCTCTGACGGGGGCATTGTTCTATTCAGGACATAAAGATGAGCCGCCTTTTGCACCGCCGACCTATGTGGGCGATATCGGGGGAGGTGCATTTATGCTGGCCCTTGCTGTGGTCTCCGCTATATTGCACGCCAGGGCGGGAGGAAAAGGACAGGTAATCGATGCGGCCATTACCGATGGCGCCGCCACGATGTCTGCCTTGTTGCTGTCACTCCACCAGATGGGGTTGTGGACCAACAAGCGCGCCGATAACTTTCTCGACAGCGCCGCCCCCTGGTACGACACCTACGAATGTGCAGACGGTAAATATGTCACCGTCGGAGCCCTTGAACCGCAGTTTTATCAAATCCTGATCAACTTACTGGGCCTGGATGATGACCCGGATTTCGCGAATCAAATGGATCGGAAAAAGTGGCCGTCAGCCAAGTTGAAGATGGTGCAGCTTTTCAAATCCAAAACGCGGGATGAGTGGTGTGAATTGCTGGAAGGTACGGATGCGTGTTTTGCACCCGTGCTGAATTTTGAAGAAGCACGGTCGCACCCGCACAACGCAGCCCGCAAGACCTTCATTGATCCGGGCGGCGTACTGCAACCGGCGCCAGCGCCCCGGTTCAGTTCGACAACCCTCGCCATCCAGTCTCCTCCCCCATTCCGCGGTGAGCACACCGACGAGATTCTGGAAATGTTAAAACAATCCAGAGAGGAGATGTAAGAGCGTGCTTGCGCGCGACCTTCCGTAACGGTCGGCCCCAAGGGACCTCTTACATGTAAGAGCGTGCTTGCGCGCGACCTCCCAGAGCGGTCGGCCCCAAGGGACCTCCTACATGTAAGAGCCCGCTTGCGGGCGACCTTCCAGAGCGTACTAGCCCGCAACCAGCCTGGTTTCCGGCTGTACCCGGTCGCTGCTGCCAAGAATTCCGGTCTGGTGCAATGCGCTTTCCAACTGTTGCCAGCGTTGTTCGAGCGTACCGGTGATTCCCAGCGACATTCTGACCAGGCCCGGTGATATACCTGCGGCGCTTTTATCTTCATTGGTCATCTCGCTGGAGGTGCTGCTGCCGGAGCAGGACATCAGCGTGTCGAAGTACCCCAGGCTGACCGCTACGTAGCCGAAGTGGTGTTTGTTCTGCAGCAGATCCAGCAATTCGTAAGCGAGTGTTTCGGTGCCCACGTCCAGGGTCAGGATACCGCCATAACCATATTCAGCGCATCGCAGTTTGCTGAGCAGGTCGTGGTCCGGGTGAACGGAAAGGCCGGGGTAGGTTACCGCCAGGCCCCTGGCCTGCAACCGTTCAGCGAAAACCTGTGCGCGCATGCTGTGTTCTTTCATCCGCAATGACAGGTGCGGGATGCGCAGGCTGATGTTGAACGCCACTTGCGGATCCATGGTCGGACCGAGGATCATCAGCATGCCCGTGTGCAGGTCCATCAGTTCTTGAATAAATTCCTGGTCCGCGCACACGGCGCCGGCGATGTAATCCGATGCACCGTTGATGAACTTGGTCATGCTGTGCACCACGATATCGGCGCCCAGTGCCTTTGGGCTCAGGATCAGCGGACTGAAGGTATTGTCCACCACCAGTTTTATGCCATGTCGCTGCGCGATCTCACTGAGCCCGGGGATATCCGCAACTCGCAGCGTCGGGTTGGCGATGCTCTCGGTGAAGATGACGCGTGTGCGCTCCGTTATCGCAGCTTCCACTGCCTCGAGATCAGTGATATCGACCAGGGTGGTCTCGATACCGGTCTTGGGTGGCAGCAGGTCATGCATCAGGGCGTATGTGCCGCCGTAAATTGTATTCGAGGACACGATGTGGTCCTGCGCATCACACAACTGCAAAAGCGTGGATGAAATGGCGGACATGCCACTGGCGGTGCAGTAGGCAGCTTCAGTGCCTTCCAGTGCAGCCAGTTGTTTGCCCAGGGTGTAAACCGTTGGATTGAAGTGACGGCCATACAGGTAACAGCCGCCTTGCTCGGGGCCTTTCTGTCCGCGGAAGATTTCCGGCATGGTGCGCGAATGTAATACGGTGAAGGTGGTGCTCGCCTCTACCGACATGTTGACGCCGCCATGTTCACCGAATTCGTGGGGGGCGTTAGCCAGGGTTTCTACGGGGTTGCGTGGTTTCATCACAATTTCCAGATTGTATTCTAAATGACAGCTCTATTATAAAATAATATTTGAATGCATAATGTGTATACGAATTATATTCGTTTTTATGGCGAAAACATCATAGCTGGTCGAACAGACTTCAAAAATCAGGATTGCCCTGAAACAAAACTCGGTTTTCCTGACCGGCTTTGCGAAGTGTTATGATATTTTCAATGGAATTTAAATATCGAAGACAGGGAAGCTTATGACTTATTTATCAAAACGCATGTTTTTTGCCCTATTTCTGGGTCTGTTCCTGGCCGCTCAGGCCGAAGCTCAGGAAAAGACAATGTACAGCTGGACCGATGAAAATGGTGTGGTCCATTTCACCGACGTACGCCCGCAGAGCAGCAGGGGCAGCAGGTGCAGGAACAGCTTATTCCCATGGATGAGGCGCCGGCCGCCCCCAACCCTTATTCGCAAAGCGCGACGACGGGGCCAACCCTGGGCGAACAAAGACGTGCTGAGGTGGCCCAGAAACACCAGGAATACGAAGTCGACAAGGCAATGACCAGCGCAGAATGTGCCGCATGGCAGGCAGAACTGGACCGCCTGGAACCGAACCGGCGAGTCTTTTTCACCAATGAGCAAGGTGAAACGGAACGCATGGATGACGTGGAGCGCACGAACCGTGTAGCCGAGTTGAAAGCCCAGATTGCCAGGAACTGCAAGTAAGCGGCATCCCGATACTGAGTCAAATACTGACGGGTATTACCTGCCCGTATTCCTTTGAATGAAGTCGAGCATCTGCTTGCCGATGGGGTTCCCGGGATGCATCCTGACCATGTCTTCAACAATGGGCCGGGCTTCTTCAAAGCGGCCCAGTTTCAGGTAATGGTCCGCCAGTCCATACTGAAAATCCAGGCTCTGCGGCTCAATCGCCAGGGCTGCACGCAGTTCGTTCCCTGCCCGCGCCGGGTCTTGCAGGCTCTGGTATAGGAGCCCCAGGTTGTAATGGATACGGGCCCGGCCGGGCATGCCTTTCGAAGCCTGTTCGATGTAAGTGACGGCTTCACGGGAGCGTTGCATTTCCACCAGCAACAAGCCCAGGGAATACGCCAAATCGTATAGTTCCGGATGCGCCGTCACCGCCTCGCGCAGCAGTTGTTCCGCCTGTTCGTTTTGTCCCTTTTGATTGTAGAGCACAGCCAGGTTGGCAATGGCCGGGAAGAACTGCTTGTCGATGCGGATGGCTTCCTCGTATTGCCTGATTGCATCCTCCGGCCGGTTCAGTTCGGCATACAGGTTGGCGAGGTTGTGGCGGGCAAAAGCGAAATCTGCGGAATACTCCATGGCGTCCTCAAACTCCTGCAGCACCGTCCGGGACAACTCCTGCTGATCTGCATCCAGGTGCTGGGCCATATCGCCGGCCAGGCGCCTGGCGGCCTCGATGCGTACGGTCTTGATCGGGTCATACAGCACGGGGGTCAGCAGTTTCGCCAGCTTTTCCGGATCAGGAGGATAGATGTTGGTCACCGCTGTCCGCCGGATCAGGGCCTCTTCATCCATCAGGGCAATTTCCATGGCCTGCAGTGTTTCTTCGCCGGGATAGCCAGCCAACAGGAAAAGCGCCGTGGCCCGCACATTGACCGGGTAGAGCGGGTCGCCGGCCAGGCGGATCAGGTCCGCTTCGGCATCGGCATCTCCTGCGCGGCCCCTGGCAATGACAGTGCCGTAGTGTGCCGCGCGGCCGGGCCCGTACCACTCGCTCACGGTTTCCTGCGACCACTGCGAATCCTGGTCAACATGGCAGCGCAGGCAGGCGTCTGGTGCGCCAATGGCGGCATCCAGCGCCGGGTCGGGGATCCTGAAGCTGTGGTCAGGGCGGTAATCTACACCCATGTAGTAGCGGCCTGGCATGTGGCACTCGACGCATAGCGCGCCGGTTCCAACTTCAAACAGTACTTCGCCTTGCGCTGATCTGATCGGCTCGCCTGCGTCGTTTTCCTGCTTGTGAAAATGATGCTCTGCCGTGTCGTACTGTGCAGCGCGGTGGCACTGCAGGCAAAGCGCGTTGCCCTCTTTGATGAGCTCTATGGAGTGCACGTCGTGGCAATCGCTGCAGCGCACATCGTGGCGGTACATCTTGCTCTGCGTGAACGAGCCGTACACGTAAACCTCTTCCAGGATCTGGCCGTCGGCAAAGTAAATGTCTTCGGTCAGCAGGCTGGGCAGGAAATTGTCCAGCAGGTCCGTTTCGGTGTGTTCATAGTCTCCCATCGCCCCGCGGCGCGAATGGCACGGTGCGCACAGTTCCACCAACTCTCTCGAGCCGATATTGGATGTCTGCGCGGCCAGCTCGAAATTCGAAGCCTGGGGCCGGGCCATTTCTGACATCTCCGCCCAGTCCACGTGCCGGGAACCGGGGCCGTGGCAAGCCTCGCAGCCCACGTCGATATCCGACCAGGTGGTGTTGTAACTGTCGGTTTCAGGATCGTAGTTTTTTTCCAGGTTGGTGGAGTGGCATTGAGCGCACATGCCGTTCCAGTTCTGTGCCGCATTGGTCCAGTACATCCAGTCGTCCGGTTCAATCGGGCCCTCGGGAGGTACTCGGTACCATTTGTTATCCCTGGAGTCCCAGGCAATGTGCAGGGTTTGAAGCCGGCCGCCGGGAAAGGGGATCAGGTACTGCTGCAGCGGGTACCAGCCAAAGGTATGGGTGATTTCGAACTCGCCCATCTCACCACCCGGGCCATTGGTGAAGACAAAATATTTACCGTCCTTTTTATAGAAGCGTGAAGTGACCCCGTGCAGGGTGAACTCGGCGTCGTTGAAATCCCCCAGGACCGAGGTTTCGTTTGCCACATCCATGGCCAGGTCGTGGTGGGAACCCTCCCAGCTGTCATATTCGCGGTTGTGGCAGTCCCGGCATTCAACACTGCCGACGAATGTCGATGCAGGAGCCGATATGACAAGGTCGTTTCCGTTTTTCACGACCGCAAAATAGTAGACCGGCAAAGACACCACGATGACCAGCCCTGCCAAAAGGCCGGTCAATTCCCAGCTTGCCGTTGTGTTGTTTCGCCTGCTCATGTCATTTTTGGATACGTTACCTGGTCTGCCGCAAATTCAGATCGCTTTCTGAGTTTGCTGGTATCCACCTTGAGCACGTTGTTTTCAATCACGATCGGGTAGAGGTCAAGGGCCCGCGGTGCCGGCGGGTTGATGACTTCGCCCCTGATATCAAACTCTGAAGAATGGCACGGGCAGATGAATCTGTTTTCCCCGGACACCCAGGGAACCGTGCAACTGAGGTGGGTGCAACTGCGCGACATGGCCAGGAAACCGCCATCCTCCAGCCTGGCCAGGTAAAACTTTCCCCGTACAAAGGCGCTTACCGTGCCGGGTTCGAAACTATCGACTGCCCCGGCAACTATGATGGCGTCCTGGTCTGCTCCAGCTACCCTTGGCTTGCGGAGACTGAAAAATGCAATCACCATGACGATCAGTTCAGCGAAGGCCACTGCGCCCAGAATCCCCCACAGCCTGGTCAGAAAAGATCGACGGGAAAGAGTCTCTTTTTCCATGTTTTTATCCTGCCCACATCAGTTGCATACCCGTCCCACGGAACCAGATTCCGATGACCGTCAAAACGACAAAGGCCGTCATCAACAAGGTGAACAAGGCCTGGACGGCTTCGTTGTTGCTTGCTTTGAATCCCTTTTTCATCAAGTAATAAAAGCCCGTGCAGGCGGCCAGTATGATGGTGAACGGCAGCAGCCCGTTATTGATTATGTTGGGTGGTCCGGACAGGCTGGCGCCGATGACGAACTCATCCAGTAATACGCCGGCAACTGTGGCTACTGTGGCAATCACAACGGCAATGAGCGCCATTTTCCGGCCTTTGTGGGAGCAGAACCAGACCCCGGCTGTTTCAGCCTGGTAGTTGATGTAAGGGATCAAAAGGAGCCCCCCTACCAGTAGAAGCGGTATAACGAACACGGAAAATACCGGGTGGAAGTGCATGAGCATTTCCTGCAGGCCCATAAAGTACCAGGGCGCCTTGGTGGGGTTGGGGCTCAGGCCGGGGTTTGCCTTGTCGGCAAGCGGTGCGTCGAAAAACATGGATAGGAGCAGGATGACGGCAAGCAGAACCAGGGCCACCGTCACTTCTCGCACGATCAGGTTGGGCATGGACTCCACGATGGCGCCCTGGATAGCAGGATCCTCCGTGGGTGTACGGGGAATAACCAGGCCGTTTGCCTTGCGTGTGCGCCAGAAGTGGAAGGGCAGGGTGAACAACAGCAGGGCCGGCAGGATGGCTGTATGAATAGCATAGAAATTCAGGATGGTCGTTGGGCCGGGCTCCGCCCCCCCCAGTACCAATTGCTTTAGTCCTGGCCCCACTACAGGCATGTACTCAAGCATGGAAGTGCTGATGGTGATCGCCCAGTAGGCCAGTTGATCCCAGGGCAGCAGGTAACCGGTAAAGTTGGAAAAAATCACGGCGGTAAACAGCGTCAGGCCGATGATCCAGTTGAACTGGCGGGGTGCGGCAAAAGCGCCGGTATAAAAGACCCGCAGAAAATGAAGGAAGGTCACTAACAAAAGCCCGTTTGCGCTCCACCAGTGGATATTTCTGATCAACTGACCGAATGGAACATGGTTGTTCAGATAGAGGATGGAGTCATAGGCTCTGCCGGGAAAAGGCTCATATACAAACTTGAGCATCAAACCGGTGCCAAAGAGCAGAAAGACCAGTACTGCGGCCATGCCGCCAAGCCCCCAGGTCAGGGATAGCCTGAGGGTGCGTTCCGGAACCACCCTGGGTCTGAAATGCAGCAGCAAACCCCTGAAGTACTTCTGGTGGTCCGGTTGCTCGTTAACCGTTTTGCGGTCACCAGGAAAAACGGACAAGCGGATACGTTGCAGGATATTCAAGGTATTTACATCATCAATGTCTTAAGTGTTTTCAATGTCTTAAGTGTTTTTAGTAATTTGCTGCTGAATATTGCACTTTTAAGATATTTATTCAATTTGTTTTCGCGGCAAAACACCACTGGATCAAGTGGGCTTCCCAGCACTCGATAGCGGGATCCGGAAGATGTGCCGGCCACCATCCAGGAACGCGCCTGGACATTGCCAATCTGGTATTCGCCTTAAGGCCAGTTTCGGTTAATATCGCACATACGCCTGGATCAGGTTTTGCATCGGACTATGGTATCTCCCATTGTGAGCTTGTTTAAAAACAAAATGCGCTTTTTCGCAATACCAGCCCTCATGTTTTGCTGGGCAGGCCAGTTATGTGCACAGGATCTGGAGCCACGCCGGTGGTCACAAATGCCAACCGGTCTGAATTTCATCGGCATTGGTATCGGGCATGTTG
>JAIVWI010000073.1:0-13864 GCA_048636595.1 Oceanospirillum sp.
GTGAAATAACTGGCGACTGCAGCGACGGCCACGCGCCAGTACTTCTTAACGAACTTCTTCAGGCTGAAATAACCGGATGGATCGGTGTAGCTCAATGGGTTGTTCAGCACATAGCTGTATCGATTCAGGGATTGGCTGTTCTTCGGCGACTGCACGAACGGGTCTGCCTGTAGAAACCGGCCCAGCTTCGGGTCATAGATGCGCCCGTTCATGTGAATAATGCCCAGGCCGTCGGCGTGCTCGTGGCCGGTGAATCCTCGGGTTGTCATTGCGTTTTGCAACATCATGGCGGCTGGAGAAAGGACGCCGAATCCGGCCGCACTGCGGCGCGCGCCGAAAGGCCCGAAGCTCATGGCAGTGGAATCCGCCACCAGCCCTGATTCGGTCACCGTGGTGTGAATGGATCCCAGGTGATCCTTGATCAGGTAAGTGATGCTTTGCTGGCCCGTTGCCGGGAAATAATCGGCGATTGCGACTCCGCCCAGGGTGCGCTTGAAGAAGGCGTTTTCACTCTGCATCTGGATACGTTCGGTGCTGCCGAAGTACCAGGTGGTCTTGATCTCATCGATGGTGTTGTTATCGAGGCGCTGGATGCGCTGGTTGCCAATGCCGTAGCTGAACTCAGTGAATTCGCTTCCCTTCCCGATGCGCGTGGCCTTGTCGAACACGCTGTAAGTGATTGTGCGGCCGCCACCTGATACCTGGTTGCCATTGGCATCGTAGCTGTAGCTGATACCGCCAGCCCGGGTAACTGCATGCGGGCCGGCGCCATTCTGGCCGTAGAGATAGCTTCCCACGTCCGATTTATAGGTGATGTTGCCGGATGCGTCGTACTGCAGTGAAAGCGTGCTTTGGGGCGCGCCTCCATTTTCTGCCAGCATCACTTGTTCCAGGCGGTTCATGTCATCGTAGCTGAAGCTTTCGTTCAGGTTTTTGCTCTGCGAGGTGTCGTGCCGGGACTCGAGGTTGCCGGCCACATCGAAACGGTAGGTGACGTACTGCAACTCCACCCCCTGTGCGTCGTAGGCTTCGAGCACTTCGATGCGTCCGGAATGGGCCTGGTAGGTGGCGTAGGCCTCCACGCCATTGCCCAGCACCATTGAGGTCACGTTGCCGCGCGCATCCATGCCCTGGATGAACTGGTAGAGGGCGCCTTCCGTGCCTTCGCGCGCCTCTTGCAGTTTTTCCAGGTAACCGCGTGTGTTGTAGTGATAGCGGATACCGTGGTCGTCACCCGATGCGTCGAACTGCTGGAATACGCGGCCGTATTGATCGTAGGTGGTTTCTTCAAGCAACTGCAGGCCATCCTGGGACGTACTCACGGTGGCAGGCCGGCCAAAGTTGTCGTAGCTGCTGTCGCGTTGATGCACGATGGCACCGCTTTCGCCTTCGCGGTAAATCACCTTGGTAACCTGGCCTTTGCCCATCACGCTGGTGGAGGTGCTGTTGTTCCAGGTGGTGATTTCGCGGTTGATCGTGGTATAGGCGCCATCGATCAGGCTGCTGACATTACTCAATTCGCGCCGGTCAGTGACCCGGCCCAGTTTGTCGTAGATAAAATCGATCGCTTGATTCTTGCTGTCGAGTTGGCGGGTGAGTTCGCCCAGCGGGTTGTAAGCGTATTGCCAATAGCCCTTGTCCGGATCATTCAGGCTGATCTTGCGACCGGCGAGATCGAAAGTGGTGGTAGTTACGGCGCCATCCACACCTCTGACGCTGGTCAGGTTGCCAGTGGCGTCGTAGCTGTAGCTGACTTCGCCGCAGTCGTTGTCATGGACGGCTACAGTTTCTCCCAGTGCATTGCGCACTTCGATCTGGCTTTGCCCCAGGCCGTTGGTGGTCCGTGTCTGGCGTGGCCCGCCCGTGACGCAACCGTTGGCGGCTTCGTCGTAGTCGTAAGCCTGGTCGTTGCCGTCCGCGGCCAGTACGGAATCCACTCGTCCCAATGCATCATAGGCCGTGCGATTCCAGTAGCGGGTATCTCCCGCAAAATACGGTTCCGAGACCCGTTCCGGGCGGCCGGACTCATCGTAATAGCGGTCAACATAGACCATGCTGCCATTGAAGCCCTGGCTGGCAGTGCGTAACTCACGGCCCAGCACATCGAAACAACTGTACCTTTTGGGCTGGCCGCCGCCGGTGGTCAGCGTGTAGAACGCCGTCTCGCCCGCCGGGCAATAACTCCCCGCGCCGGTGCGCTGAATGGTCTTGCTCCAGGCGCCGGTCCCGGTATAAGAGATAAACGGGCGGCCCATGTGGTCCGCTGCCGAAGTAGTCAGCACACTGTCGATGTTCTCTACCTGCAGGGCGTTGCCGAAGGCATCCCAAAGCTTGATCTTTTGCGCCAGCTGGTTATAAGCGTTGCGCGATTCGACCACGAATCGGCCGAGCGGGTCAAAGCTGCTGGAACTGCTGCGCGACACCATGCCGTAACCCGTTACGGTGGCCATTTTCCGGTTACCAAAGGCATCCAGTTGGTACTGGGTGGTCACCTTAAAGGCGCTGTTATCCGGCTCAATCACTTCCTGATCGAGGATCCCGGTAGCTGCATCGTAAAAGAAACTGGATGTTCGGGTGATGGATGACTCGCCGCTGCGCTGATGGGTCACCGTGCTGCGGCTCAGCCGCCCGAGACGCCAGTTGGCGGTATCCGGTGCCAGGTACTGGTTGCTGGTGGTCAGCGTGGCGAACGCACCGGCGCCGTCACTGGCATAGGTGTTGACCACCACAAGGGTCAGATCACCGTAACTGTTGTAGCTGTTGCTGGCCAACACCTTGCGATCGAAGTTGCCGGCCTGGGTGTAGCTCCGTTCCAGTGCTTTTTGGATAAAGGGGAAGGTAGCAGGCTTTCCGCTTACCGTGGTGATCGCACCCCACTGGTTGATTGCATAGCTCAACAGGGTGCCGCTGCTGCCCAGCGATGGTGCAGCGGTACTGGCGCTTATGCTGGACCACGCCACCGGAGTCGATCTGGACGGATTGCTGATCGGGTCGAACTTGTGGCTGCTGCTCGCCAGCGCCTGAGTTGTATCGCCTGGCCGCCCGATGAATGGGAAATCCTGCCGATAACGGGTATTGGTGCGAATACCGGACTGCGGGTCATAAGAAATAACTTCGCCGAAACCGAGGAAACCACGGCCGCCACCTTGCAGCTTGGCGCCGACATAGTGATATTCAATCCGGCTCACGGCTTGGGCATTATTGAACACCGGCGCGCTGCTCTGGGCCTGGCTGACCACGTAAATGGGTGCAATGAGGTCATAGACGGCATAACCCTTACCCCAGTCAGCGTTCTTCGCATCACGCATTCGGGTGTAGACCGCAGTATCCGTCAACGGCTTGTAGCTGATCGTGGTCTGCGCGCCGAAGCCGTTGGTGATGCGGGTAACAAGGTTCACGGCCTGCGTTGTGGTTCCACCGGCGCCATTGCGCCCGAGGTAGACCCGGGTGTTGGTGTCGTGTACCCGTCCCCGGGAATCGATATCGATGAACAGGTTGTCCGGCATCCCGTCGCCATTGACATCGACCAGGATACTGGCATCCCCTCCTTCAGAATCACCATATTTGTCGTTGGTGGTCCGGGGGGCGGTGAAAGCGCTGCCAAACTGATTTTCATGCATGACCCAGACTGCGTTCGCGCTGGCGATCGCACTTGGATAAATAAATTCAGGATACCCGTCTCCGGACAGATCCTGGAAGCGGCTGAGGCTGCTCCGGTCACTGTCGGTGAATGACGCGACGGGAATATCCACCGGATAGAATTCGCCGCCCAGATTGATCCGGGCCTGCCAGTCGTAAAATGCGTCCTGGTAAGCGAAATCCGCCAGACCATCGGCGTTGATATCTACCGGCAAAACATGCCGGGCTACCGGTTCAGCAGCGTACGGATTACAGGCATCATAGACCGTGCAATCCTCGCCGGTCGCGACCACTTCGCGCTGGACGAATGAGGTGCCGCCGTCAGACACCAGGATCACATAAAAAGTGGCCCAGGCATAAGTTGTGCCCCCCGCTGCTGTGTTTCCTTCCGATGCGGCTGGCTCACTGTCAAAGATGAATTGGCTGATAGTGCCTGCAGTAGTACTGCTGAGAGGTTCATTACACCCACTGCTGCACTGAAAGTACCGCTGTCTCAGGCGCACCAGCAGGTCGACCGCGCCGTCGCCGTTGTAATCGAACGGCCGGGCAAAATTCGCACTATTGCCTGCCTGGTTATAAAAATGCGGTTGCTCATCGACAATCCGCCAGCCACCCGTGGACTGCTCCGGAAACAGGTCAGCGGAAAAATTGATGGTGATAAGTTGTGCCGCCTCGAAGCCCACCACGCTTGAATTGGCCGCGGAAAAGCCGTTGCGCAGCAGTACAAGTTCATTACCCGGTGTGGTGGTCGCCCTGTTGGTGACGAGATCGCTGAGCCCATCACCATCGAAATCCATGATGCGCACCAGCGGTGGATTGCTCATCCCGCAACAACTGCCGCTGACCGTGATTTCGCTGCCCAGCGCAACTCCGTTTGCCAGTCGCGCTTTCCAGCCACTGCTGGTGGGATAGATTATGTCCTGGAAACCGTCCGCGTTGAGGTCAATGGTGTGCAGGGTCACCGGCTGGTCCGAATTGCCATTATTGGGAATGACATAAGTGGTGGAACCCGGCGCTGAAAATCCACCGCTTGCCAGCGCTATGGCAATTCGGAACAGGTAAGTCTTCTTTGACTTTTCAGTGAGCAACAAATCGGGCCGGCCATCGCCGGTAATATCGGCCATTGCCAGTGCAACGTGCTTGCTGCTGAAGATACTGCCTACAGCTATGCTGCTTGTACCAATCTCGTGCTTGCTGTTCTGCCAGCTGAACTGAGTCGGCGCGAAACAAATACTTTGACTGCTGTCGCGGCACTCGGTAATGGACTCCAGCGCTTTGCGTCCGTGACCGTCGCTACGGTATCCAAGAAAGTAAGAGCGAAGAGTTTCCAGGCTGCTGCCTGTATTCGCCCGCGCCCGTGAATCCACCCTGATGAGCAATTGACTCTGCGCGATCATGGCGCCGGCCACGGCACTGACCGTGGCGTCCGGGCGGCCGCTGCTGTAGATAAAATCGAGTTCCGCATAGGGTGCGGTCCCCGCACGTGTATTGCCCGTGTAGCGGACGGTATCGAGCACAAACTCGACCAGTTCGCCCGCACCGCCCGCCAGTTCAACATACCCATAATCGATGTAATTGCTGGCCGGGTCGGTCACGCGATTCTGCGCCCAGGTCAGCACCGTCTGCACGTCCAGGGAGGTACGCGCCTCGATACGTGAATCTGCTGTATTGCCGTATTCGGCTACCGAGCCATCCTTGCGCCAGACTGTAAAATACGCTGGCCCGGCGCCGGCTGTACCAGAGGACACAACTTTGGCAATTCCATCGATTTCGGTGCGGTATTGCGTGCCGCTGGCGCCATACGCACCGGACACTGCGACCAGGCGTTGGCCATCCAGGCAGAAGCGGTCGGTAATGGTGAGCGAGATGCCCTGCACACGCCCGGGGCCGTCTTGCTCAAGTGTTTGCCCGCAACGCGTGATGGCCGACAGGCCGCCAAGCGAACCGCCCACGCCCAACGGGCCATTGCCACCCTGGCTTGAGTAGTTCAGGCTGATTTGCGGCGCCACGCCGCCGGAACCCGGAGCAGTAAGGACCGGGACAGTAAAGGTGGCGCTGCCGGATTCATCTACACGAAATGCGCCTGCCGTCACACCTACCCGGGAAGAGAGTGAATCTATCCCCATGTTCGGGGATCCCGCCGGGGCCGGTGGGCTCTCCGGGTTTGAAGACGTAGTTCCCTGGGTCACGGTCCAGACAAATGTCACCACAGATGAGTCCAACTGACCATCATTGGCTGTGACGCTGACGGTGTAGTCACCCACCGCTGCGCTGAGCGTACCTGAAACGGTGCATTCACTGCTCTGAGTCAGCCCTGCGGGCAGGCCGGTGATGCTGCAGGTCACCGGATCGTTTTCCGCGTCACTGACCTGGATGACCAGCGGCGTGATGCCGGCGCCCTGCACATCGCTTTGATTGGCAGGCCGGCTCACCACCGGCGCTGTATTGCCACTGCCCGCGCCAGGCACATAGCAAACCCGCACATCATCCACCTGTCCCTCTACCAGCCAACCACTGGCGGCATCATCATCCGCCAGGAACTTGATTCTGACTGTCTCGCCGGCATACGCCGACAGATCAATCAATTTGGATTTCCACTTCCCGGGGTGGCTATTGCTGTCGTCATCCACTTCTTCAAACAGCAAGGTCTCACCGGCGCCGGTCACTGCATAAACCGCAAATCTGTCGCTGCTGGAGGTAGAGCTTTTATAGGCAAAGTTATATTCAAATTCCAGTTGATGTCCGCTGCCCCCCGACGGCAGGTCGATTGGCGGTGACGAGATGCTGGTTGGTCCGCCATCGACGTCATAGGTATAGCCTGAACCGCCGCGGCCATCTGTAACCAGGGCATAAGAACCACTGGGCGTACTGCCGAGTTGATAGGTCACGCCATCATAGGTGGTTGACTCAGGATTGCTCCGCTCCCATAAGCCCCGGATTGCCGTATCCGTGTTCTGCTGGTCGCGCAGCCAACCCTGGTCAGACTCAAAATCATCGACAAATACATCCACACATTCGCCGTTTGGCGCTGGATCAATCGTCCAGGTAAACGCAGCCTGATCTGTCAGGCCGTCATTATCGGTGGCCGTAATGGTCACGCTGTAGGGACTGGCGGCCGCCGCGCCTGAGGCGATGGTTCCGCTGATCAAACCCACATTGTTGATGCTCAATCCGGGCGGTAGTGAATTACTGTCATCAAACGAGGAGACCGTGCCATCCGGATCTGTTGCGGCGACCTGTACAGATGGCGAATTTCCTTCGTCATCCTGCTGATTACTGATCGCTGAGATGACGGGCGGTTCCTGCACTTGACCACCTTCCTCAAAGCCTATATCCGCCTGGCCGTACATGACCGTGGTAGAAACAGTGCTGTCTGGAATCGCATTTGGATCAGAGCTGGTACTGGCGTAGCTTGAACCCAGGATCTCAATCAGGCCGAACGTTTGGGGAAAATTCACACCCGATCTGTAAGACGCTCCACTGCCAGTCAAATAAGCTGCAACGGTGTATTCAGCGCCAGCCGTAATGGCCACAGGCGTGATGGCCGCATAACTCCAGGCATTGTTGGAGGTAACGCTGACACTGGCCAGCTCGGGTCCGCCACGCCGGAACAGTTTGACCGTCTTGGTACCGTTGAACAGGCCACCCAGTTCCGTGATGTTGCCATCGACTGCTGCGGTGAAGTGGTAGCCCATGGCATAGTTCCAGCCAATATTGGTGAAAAGCGTGCCATACGCATTGTCGCCCCAGGGGCGTTCGGACGTGGTGGGTGGATTCGGATCACTCACTTGCCAATTGACCCATGGCGTGAAGTCGCTGCACAGCTCGGAGCCGCTCGCAGTACTGCACGCACTTACCCGATACTGATAGTTTCCGAAAGGCCCCGACAGATAAGCAAAATCCCGCTCCATCTTGCTTCCGGGTGAAACCGTATAGGTCACCCCAGTGCCCGCCGGGCGGTCCTCTTCGAGTTTGTAATAATCGACATTTTGTGTGTTTGCATGGCTCCACGTTACTTTGAAAGCACGGCCAGCCTCATTCGTCCAGGCGACATTCAGGCTGACCGGCGCCATCGGCACATCCTGTATTTCGTTGACCGTGAAAGTAAGGGACTCGGCAATCAGGCGTGACCCGGTGCTGCCGGTCATGCGCAGTTCAAAAACGTAGTTACCCGCCGCACCCAGGGATACCAACTGGTTCTCCATCGCTGGCTCCGTGGAGGCAGCAATGGTGCTGCGCTGACCCGTGGTCTGGTTGTAGACAAAGGCAGTCGCATTGGGGTAATCACCATCGGTGAACCAGGTCAGCACCGCATTGCAACTGGTCACGGTGGCGCTGATATCGCAGGAATTTCCGTTGGTCGCATAGATCCGGTGGAAATTGGCTTGCTTTGTAAAATAGGCCGGGCTTGATGATGATCCAATCGATACCGAACCACCCGCTGGAGCGTTGCCACCTGAACCGGCAGGCAGGGTGAAATTGACCCAGTACCTGCCCGTCTCCCAGTCCGAAAAATATCGCCTGCCGTTGCGGTTTGAACTGCTTGCAGCCGCATTGAAATCACAGCCCGAACCGGTAAACCAGTTTGACGGGATGGAGCCGCTTGAGTCTGGAGCATAGCCTCCTTCAATGTAGTAGAAACACAGCGAGGTGTTGTTTTGGGTAAGCGTTTGGTTGGACTGGGCCTGGATCCATACCGGATCGCCGTCATCGTCATAGAACACGACGTCCACAATCTCGGTGGTCGTGCCGATGTTATCGATGATGTAATAGCTGGCCCCGCTGGTCGGATCCCACAGACCCGCAAAGTTGGTCGGGTCGCCGAACGGGCTGGAGTCTTCTCCTACCAGCAGTGAAATGGCCTCCTGGCCGGCCAGCGATTCGTGCTGGAAATCGGCATTCCAGTTGATGGTTGCACTGGTTTCAGTACCGGAAAAAGTGATGGTGGCAGTACCTTCATGAACTGCCGTCCCGTTGCGGGTGATGTAGATACCACCACCAAAAGTATTACTTCCGGTTTGCACCAACTGCATGGTGGCCACAAGCGGGCGGTAACTGAATAATTCAGTTTCATATCCACAAGGCGGATCGGGGGCCTCACAAATAGGCGTAATCGTCCGGGTTTTGGCCTCATAGGTGTACCAGATGCCGTAAAGATCATAGGCATTTTGCGGGTTGGATGAGAGCGCCAGGCGGTTGGCCCAGTAGAAACTCCAGCCATGGCCGGATTTTGCCGGGTTGTACCACATGCCTGGACGAAGCTCATCCGGGCCTCCCGGGGCTGCTGCAGCCACTGCAGGTGCTGCCGTCCCTGGCACCTCTGTATCATTCGCTGCCTCGATATAGGGGTCGTAAATCGCCTCTGTGACGACAAAAATCAATTTGGGGGATTGAGCGCCGCAACTGGGATAGCCGTCGCTGTCCCTGACACATGCGCTCAATCGAAACTCGTACTGTCCAGGCATCGCGCGGTAGATTTTCAGTTTCCTGCCGCTTACATAACTGGAAGAAGTCTTTCCATTGAACTTCTCCGTCAACTGGAAAATCTCAACAGCCTCACCAGGTTTCTGTTCCCATTCGAGCTGGCCGTAACCCGTATCTGAAAACAGACTGCCGGATGAAATCCATGTGGGTTTTCCGGGCTTCGGACCTCCACTCTGGGCGCTCAGATCAAGCGGAATTATCGCCAGAAATAAAGCAAAAATCAGCAGGAGCAAAACCAGGGGAGTTTCCATGCACGAAACACCATCATCCGTGGATTCCGGGACACCTTGTTTACGATCAGGCGCCGGTTGATCTGATATATCTGATGCCGGCACATGTCCTTGCAAACACTGACCGAACAAATTGAAAAGACAAACAACCCCCTTGAATCCAGACATAGCTCCTCCTAACACCCTTAGCAATATGCTGGATGTATCTGATTTTGTTAATTTCTACATGGATGGCGGGGGCAGTCCGAATCGCGGATGCCAGCAATGCCGGTACCGGACCCGGGACTTACCCCAGGCACCTCCCCTTGAGGCGTTAATCTTTATGGGGAAAGCCCGGGGCCGTCAATCGGAAAAGAGAGCGATCGCTCCCGTCAGGGAAATTTCCTACGAATATCCGGTGCAGACAACTACAAAAGGTGCTTGATGCCCTGCCCGGCGCCCAGGGTTCGAAGAAATGCCAGCAGGTCCCAGGCGCCCTGCTCGCTGATAAACCAGGCGGGGTGGGAAGGGTCAATTTGACGACGTTCAGCCGCCATGCTGACGGTCACAGCCAGGCGGCCGCAGACCAGGGGCATCAATACGGAGAATTCCGCATCAGAAAGAGGGCGGGCCGCCTGATAACCCGCCACGATCCCGGCCGCGATTTCCAGTGGATCATCACGCCCCATCATCAAGTAGGGAAGACAGGTTGCCAGCTCACAAATGGTGGGATTGAAGCCGCTGTCGCCAAAATCCAGCAGGCCAATAACCCGCCCGGCACTGACCAGTAGGTTGTCGTCATGAGCATCCCCGTGGATGAACTGCTGCGGTAATGAAGACAGCTTCGGTTTCGCATCCGAGAACCAGGTATGAAAGGCCCATGCCAGCAAATCGTGCCGCTCCGGGTCATTGATCAACTCAATTTTGTGCTCGTGCTGGCCAGCTTCGGCAAGATTCCACGGGTGGCTTCGATGAGCTGCCGGGTGATCAAAATTCTCCATAGACAAATCGAATAGTGCTATGACATTACCCACATCTTTTGCCAGTTTTATTGATATATCAGACATATCACTCAATAGCCTGCCATCAATATAAGTGTATAGCAATGCGGTTTTCCGGTGGTTATTACGTATATTTATTCCGGAATCGAGTTGGTTACTCTTGTTTTTAACAATTTGAGGCATTTTGAGCCCGAACCCGTGTGAAGCGGCGTGTTTTATGGCGGCATATTCCATCGCTATCATCCCGGACGACATGTCGTCGCCCACAATTTTTAAAACATACCGTTGCTCATCATCCACCGTGACCAGGTAGTTGATATTCTCTCCCGACAAACGGTTGAGCGAGCCTTCAATTCCATAGTGATCACGAAGGCATTGCAGAATAGTTGCCTCCTGCTCAGGGTTAAGCATGTCTTCATTCATCTGTATTTCTCAGTACTTTTCCACGAAAAAACCTGTTTTAGGCAAAAACACCCTCTCATTTCAGTCCGGTTGCCGTTATTAGAATATACGGAATCTCATGGCCAGGCTCAGCCATAAAGTGCGCATAGCGTCGATTTAAGGCTAAAATAGCTGTCAAATTCGTTTCGGACAGGGACTGCCCGCCTCAATGAGAATAAAAACGAGAACAAGAATCCTGATTCTGCCCTTGTTGCTGAGCCTGTTTTTCCAGGCCCCGGCCGCCTTCCCCTCTTCACCCGAACTAAAACTCGCCAACGAATACGAAGTATTTTTCCGTCAACACGTCAAAAAAGAAAAATTTCTCGGCGCCGCTTTTGTTGTGGTTTCCGGAGGTCAGATTATCCACCTGGTCACCGCAGGCCATACCGATACGAGCCGGAAACAGGCGATCGATAAAAACACCACCTTCCGGGTGGCGTCGGTTTCAAAGACATTTGCCGCGGGACTCTCGGGAATCCTGGTCACGGAAGGACAATTTGCCTGGGATGATCCGGTCAACCGGTATGTACCGGACTTCCGCATCAACGGGGACAGCCGGCAAATCCGCATCCGCCATTTACTGGGTCAAAGTACCGGCCTGATGCCCCATGCTTACGATAATCTTATCGAGGACGGTGTTGCGGTCAACAAGATTCAGGATCAATACCGCAAGCTGACCTATATATGTTCACCGGGCCATTGCTACTCTTATCAAAACAGCATATTCAGCCTGATCCAACCCGTCATAGAGGAAGTCACATCATCGAGCTATGCCGCGCTGATGGAGGAAAAAATATTCCGGCCACTGGACATGAAAACGGCTTCGGTTGGCTACGAGCCGTTCATCAACAACCCGAACCATGCAAAACCCCACGTGCTGATTAAAAAGGGTACGTGGAAAACCATCCGCGTAAAACCAAACTACTACCGCATAGCACCGGCAGCGGGTGTGAACGCCAGCGCCCTGGATATGGGAAAGTGGCTAATGGCCCAATTGGGCAGCAACCCGGACGTAATCAAACCTGAAGTGATCGATGCCCTCACCCGCCCCCGCGTGAAAACACGCAGGGAAAAATATCGCCGCCACTGGAAAGAGATGCTGACCGACGCCCACTACGGACTGGGCTGGCGCATCTACCAACTGGGTGAACACCGGCTCGCCTACCACAGCGGCTGGGTCTCCGGATACCGCGCCGATATCGCCTGGTCTGAACAGTACGATTTAGGCTTCGCGATCCTGTTGAACGAAGAAGCCAACAGCATCAACGAACTGACCACCACCTTCTGGGAAATGGCCTTCGCCACCCTGCAGCCCCCATCTATCGCCAGCACCAACAATTCCCCTCAAACAACACCAGCCCCATAACTGTAAGAGGTCGCTTGCGGCCGACAGGCTCTGGGATGGTCGGCCGCAAGCGGCCTCTTTCATCAATTCCAATCATTAAAACGTTGACTGAGAACCCGGAAATCCTCCTCATCATCCACATCCAGGCTAAACCCCCCATAAGGCGTAATAATCATCTTGACCGTACCACCAAGCACAGCCCCCATCGCCAGTTCCACCCTTTCCATGGTATTACCCTTACGCAACCAGCGATACAAGCCACCACCGCGCCTGGATGCCATCAGCGTGGCCTGCAACCTCAACGTCAACCAGGCCGCCGTCCAGCCACCGGCCCGCCCCAGGTAACTTCGCGCCAGCTTCATCACGTTGTGCCAGTCCTTGGCCTTGCGATAGGAGAATCCGGTTTGCAGAAAATCCTGGTGTGACAGTTTGCGTGGCCTGGCGACGTAAACATTCGCCAGGCGCAAAAGTTCGTGACTGAAGTGAACATAGGGTCGTTTGATTCCCGGCTTTCCCTCTTCCGGATAATAGCGGCGCAGCGAAGCTTCCTCGGCCACTCCACCGAACATGGAAATGTGTATTTGGGCTTCATCCTCCGCCCGGGCGCAGCGTGCAACGAAATCATCCACTGCCGCAGCTGAGAGCAATGGAAGGTCACAGGAAGTAAATAGAAACAGACGCTCCGGATCCACGCCATTCTCCCCGGTCATGCACCTGGCCTCGGACGCATGGATCGCTGCCCAGGTATTCGCCAGCATCTTCCCAACTTGCTCCACGATAACCACTTCATCGGACAAACCTTCCAACGCTTTACGCAACGGCTCTGAGGGACCCACGACAAACACAAGCCCAATGGAAGAAGCACCCAGCAGGGCCTCAACCACTCTGCGGATCAGCACTTTCCCCCCGATTTCCAGGAAGGCCTTGTTGCTGCCCTGGATCATTCGTTTCGGGTTGCTGTCGGTGCCGGCAAGGACAATGGCGTCAAGAAGTGACGGCCAGCCTGCTGTTGTAATTGTTTCCCCAGGATTCATGGTCAATTAAATGCTGCTGCTTAATGTGCAGAATGGCACTAGTTGAAACCGGAATCAATATCATCAGGTCGGTTTTGGACATGGATAAGGCCAAGGTACCACGTATACCGTAAAAACCTGGCATTCACCAAAGCACTTTGCTCACGTCACTTTGAGAACGTGGCTACTGGGCGCTACTGAGTGTCTCGCACAGTGATACATTGTCCAGCGTGATTCGCTGGATTGGTATCAGCCCATCCAGGTCCGCCGAACTGATGTGGAAGTCCACCGTGCCGCTGTTGCAGTCGCTGAACTCCACCACGATGGTGCCGTCACCGGTCGTTACCGGCACTGGCGGTGAAGCATTGAATATGCCTCCAGAGGTGTTATCCAGGTTTAACACCGCCCGGTTTCCGTGAATCTCACCCTGCGCGGTAAACCAGCGGTGCCCCGGCTCACCCAGCTCCGCTGGCACCGATTCGTCCGGCCGCTCGGTGTCGTAGGTAAACCACGACAGGAACATCAGTTGCGGCCCGGGAAGCACGTTGATGAAGAAACCCTGACCATTGGTCGCCGGGTTGAACCAGGCATCACTCAGCCCCGGGTTGATCGGGATCGGCTCATTGATCTGCTCGACCGTGATCTGCCCGGACACTTTGCAGTTGTTATCCGTTTCCAGCTCGGTCGTATCGGCATCTACGCAACTGCCCACGTAATAGGTCCCTGGAGTCA
>JAIVWI010000074.1:0-13723 GCA_048636595.1 Oceanospirillum sp.
TTATTTTTATAAATTCGATCAGATTGCAGACCAAATCAACGCTCATCCGCCAGATTTCACATTCGTAGATCGCCATATTTTTCCTCAATGATATCTTCTTCGATCATTGAATCATCTATTGCATCCATTAAAGAATCGGTGGAGAAATTTTGTTTTATACAAATTGATGCAATCAAATAGCTTTCTGTTTCGTTTGAGGGATAGGTTCGTACGAAATGAACCTGACTATATTTCTGAAACCTGGAGAATGTTATGAAAAACAAGAGTTCTGCTTTAAATACAGCACTGGCCGGCGTGCTCGCACTCGGCGCCAGCCTGGCGGCCACCAATACCTGGGCAGTACCCGATCAACCCACGGCATGGGAAAAATGTTCTGGCATCGCCAAAGCGGGGATGAATGACTGCGGAGCGCTGGATGGCAAACATGCCTGTGCCGGTCAGTCCACGGTAGACAATGCTGCCAACGAATGGATATATGTTCCTGCCGGTACTTGCACCAAGATCACGGGTGGCAAGGTTGCCGCAACCAAACCTGCGAAGAAGTAGACTGCATCGGTGATGGATAATACAGCCCAGGGATGGGCATTAAAGGAGATTGCCGGAGTTGGTCTGGGACTGCGCAGCCAGCACATTGATGAAGTGTTGCTAACGCAACCGGCGGTGCCCTGGTTTGAACTGCTGACCGACAATCATATGGCGCCAGGCGGATTGATTCCGGTGCAACTGGAAGCGATTCGTTCTAACTACCCGATTACTTTTCATTGCGTGGGAATGTCTTTGGGTGGCACAGATCCAGTGGATGTGGAGTACCTGCGCGGGATCAAAACACTGATTGAGCGGTATCAGCCATCATTGGTTTCTGATCATCTGTGTTTCTCACAACATGGGCAACACAACTATCATGATCTGT
This sequence comes from Oceanospirillum sp., assembly GCA_048636595.1. GTDB lineage: Bacteria > Pseudomonadota > Gammaproteobacteria > Xanthomonadales > SZUA-36 > JAJRRA01. The sequence goes on from JAIVWI010000074.1 coordinate 911, forward strand.
TGCCATTGCCTTATAACGAGGAGACATTGCACCATTTCAAGAAGCGTATCACGCAGATTCAGGACATTCTGGAAACCCGTATCCTGGTAGAAAATGTTTCCAGCTACCTTACCTACCGGGCCTCAACCTTATCCGAGGCAGAATTTATTTCTGAATTGTTGTCCCTGACGGATTGCGACTTGCTGTTGGACATCAATAATATTTACGTCAATGCAGTTAATCATGGGTTTTCAGCGAGTGAATACCTCAGCAAAATCCCCATGCAGCGGGTCAGGGAAATCCATCTGGCTGGCTATGAAGACAGGGATTCCTATCTGCTGGATGCACATAACAACCGGGTGTCCCCCCCTGTATGGGAGTTATATGAAGAGGTGATCAGTGAATATCCGGATATTCCGACACTCATCGAATGGGATAATGATATTCCTTCGTTTACAGTACTGCGTGAAGAAGCGGACGCCGCATCAGCTCTGATGCAACGACATCGGTCAGCGGCATAAACGATATGAACCTCACAACGTTACAGACCGTGTTTACTCGGGCATTGAATCCAGGTAGTGATGATCAGGCTCGGGAGGAAGCTGCGAGCTTGCTGAACGTTGGTGGTGATTTGCAACCCCTGGATCGCTTGCGTGTTTATCAACACAATGTCAGTGGTATGCATCAGCGCGCCATGGAAAGGGTGTTTCCAGTCTGCAGAAAAATATTGGGAGAGCTTGCATTTGCAAACTTTTGTCGGGATTTCAGTTGGGCAGAACCGACTTCGAATCCGGATCTGAATCAATATGGCGAGTCGTTCCCGGAATTCCTGGCACAGCAAATTGAACAACGTAATGAGTTAACTGGCTATGAGTATTTACTGGATCTTAGCCGTCTGGAATACCTGTGGCATGCTGCCTATTATGCAAGGGATGACAGCCCCTTTGATTTTGATGGCTTTAGTCGACTGCAAGCCCAGGGTGCAAACATGGTGTTTGAACCAAGTAATAGCCTGAGCGTGATGCAAAGTGACTATCCGATATTGGAAATCTGGCAACAACACAGAAGCGGGGAGACTGTTGAAGCGGTGAAGGGTATTACCAAGCGTCAGTACCTGCTTGTGTATCGCCAGGAATTTGAACCACAAATATTCGAGGTAGACCTGCCTGAGTTTGCGTTTCTTCAGGGGTGCCAACGCGGAGAAAGTATTGTTGCGTTGGCTGAAGATTGTGATGCTGCCAGCGCACTGGAATCACTGGCAAGCCTGATCGAAAAAGGTTGGATCACCGGGTTTCATCATGTTTAACGAGGCCGAGCTAAACCGCTTGTATCGATATGCCTTCTCGCTAACCAATGCTGAGGCCAGCGCCTATGACTTGTTGCAATCAGCTCTGGAGAAATATTTAAGATTGAGTGTGACAAAACTGTCTGGCGATGATCAGTTGCGTTATTTACGCACCATGATACGCAATCGGTTTATCGACCAATACCGGAAGGAACAGCGGCACCCGCATCAGGAGTTTGAGTCTGTTGAAGCCCTGATCAGTATTGATATGCCAAGTCCGGAAGATGTGCTGATCGAATCAGAGCAGATCGTAGATATACTCGCCGGCCTTAGTGCCTCAGAGCGTGAATTGCTGCACCTTTGGGCATTGGAGGAATACACGGCAAAGGAAATTGCCGAACAACTGGACTGCCCGAGAGGGACGGTTTTGTCCTGGATTCATCGCTTAAGGCGAAAGATCCGGAATATGTCGATGGTGAAGGCTAGCGGGGAGGATTACTGATATGAAGACACCATTGAATGAAGCGCTGCGCACACATGTGGAATCTCAGCAACTAAGTAAAATTCAGCTGCAGGAACTGCTTGATTTGCAACAACGGCATCATCCTGCTGATCGCCGTATGATGCATCATGGATGGTTTGTTGCGGTCGCTTCATCACTATTGATTGCCGTGGTGGTGGGACTGATGCAAATGAGCCCGGTGGGTTTCCAGCAGGACCTGGTTGCAGAGATTGCGGCAGAGGTTGTAGACAACCACTTGCATATGAAACCACTGGAAATTGAAGGGAATGAACTCGCCGGCATACGAGCTTACTTTGACCGTCTTGATTTTCAGCCCATAGAAAGTCGCTACCTGGCTGATATTGGCCTGGACCTGCTGGGTGGGCGCTATTGCTCTTTGCAAAGTGTTACTGCGGCACAGTTAAGGTTTAAGAGTCTGGGCTCAGATAAACTGCATACTTTGTATCAGGTTGGATATGATCCAGCGGTATTCAAAACTCTGCCCAATCTGGATGAAGGTGATCAACCCATTTCGGTATTTAACAAGGGTGTGAAGGTTACGATCTGGGTGGAAAAAGGGGTACTGCTGGCTTTGACTGAGGCACCTGCAAAGGTAAATTAATCCAGGGATTCGATCAGTTTGCACACCGTATCAACGATCTGGTCAGCCTGGGCCTCGTCGATGATCAATGGCGGCAGCAAGCGGACCACGCTGTCCCGTGTGACATTCAGCAGCAGGCCCTGATCCAGTGCAGCAGTTTTTAACTGATTGACATCCTGGTTCAGTTCAATACCGATCATCAGTCCCCGGCCGCGGATATCTTTCACCGCCGGATGGTCCTGCAAGCGGGACCTGAATGCTTCGAACATTTTTTCGCCTGTCTGTTCCACGCGCGCGTTCAGGTTTTCCGATTGCATGATATCCAGCACCGTGCAGGCGGTGCGCGACGCCAGTGGGTTGCCGCCGAAAGTGGAGCCATGGCGGCCGGGGCTGAAGGCATCGGCTGCCGCGCCGCTCGCCACGCAGGCGCCAATTGGAAAACCGTTCGCCAGGGCCTTGGCGGTGGTGAGAATGTCGGGTTGCACATCTTCGTGCTGATGGGCGTACCATTTGCCGGTACGGCACAGTCCGGACTGAATTTCATCGAAGATCAACAGCCAGCCTTTTTCATCACAAATGGCGCGTAAAGTCTCGAGGTAGCCGGATTCCGGTACCATGATACCGGCCTCGCCCTGGATCGGTTCCACCAGCACGGCCATGACTTCATTGCTGTTGCCGGCGATTTTTGCCACCGCGTCGGAGTCAGCGTAAGGTACGCGCAGGAATCCGCTGACCAATGGTTCAAACCCGGCCTGGACCTTGCGGCTTCCGGTTGCCGAAAGTGCGGCCAGCGAACGGCCGTGGAAGCTGTTTTCCATCACGATAACGCCTGGATTATTGAATCCACGCTGGTGGCCGATGATCCGGGTGATCTTCAGGGCGCATTCAATGGCTTCGGTGCCGGAGTTGGCAACGAATACACGGTCCATGCCGGTGATTTCCACCAGGGCGTCGGCCAGCTTCTCCTGCCAGGGGATACGAACCAGGTTTGCCGTATGGATCAGCTTGCCGGCCTGATCGCTAATCACCCGGGTCACTTCCGGGTGGGCATGGCCCAGCGCGCAAACACCCAGTCCACTGATTGCATCCAGATACCGTTTACCGTTCTCGTCCCACAACCAGGCGCCTTCGCCGCGTTCAAAAGCTACCGGAAGGGTCGCGTAAGTGTTCATCAGGTGATTGCTCATCGGGGCTCCCAAAAATCCCTAAAATCTTTAAAATCCGGTAAGAATTTTCCACCGGTTCACGATTGCGCAAAACAGGGCCGCTGTTTTCTCCGTGTCGTAGATGGCTGAATGTGCTTCCGATTCGTTCCATTCAATGCCGGCGGATTGCACCGCGCGGGCAAGCACCGTCTGCCCGAAAGCCAGGCCGCCCAGGGTGGCCGTATCGAATGAACTGAACGGATGAAACGGACTGCGTTTGAATTCAGTCCGTTTCTGTGCGGCGTTCAGAAAAGAAAGATCAAAAAATGAATTGTGTCCCACCAGTATGGCCCGCTGGCAGCCGGTTGCCCGCACTTCCTTGCGCACTGGTTGCGAGATTTGACGCAGGGCTTCTTTTTCCGGCAGCGCCAGTCGCAGCGGGCTATCCAGCACAATACCGGTGATTTCCAGCGACTTGGGGTCGATGTTGGCGCCCTCAAAAGGCTCGACATTCACCGCGATCGTCTCCGCGATGAAGAGGCGGCCGAAGTCGTCCATCTTCAGGATGCAGGCGGCGATTTCCAGCAGTGCGTCCTTCTGAGAATTGAACCCCCCGGTCTCGACATCTACTACTACAGGAAGAAATCCCCTGAATCGATCGGCAATGCGCGGCATAATGGACCCCATTACGTAAGCCGCCGAGCATAAGGGATTGTGTAACAAATTGCCATGATGAAATCTTTGATAATTTTCCATGGATTGCTGCGGCCAGTGGCTTTCCCCCGCAGTCTGGCGTTGCCGCCAATGGCGGTCCTTTTTCTTGCTGCGTTTTTCCTGTTTCCGGCGGGATTGCCCGCAGCCCAGGACAAGGCTATTTACTGGTCCATCATGGATGGTGACCGGCTGGCAGGTTACCTGCTCGGCACTATTCACAGCGAAGATCCGAGAGTGGTGGATTTCAGTGAATCATTCCTGAAACAACTCAGATCAAACCAGGTATTTGCGATGGAACTGGTGCCGGACCTGCCAACGCTGAAGAAACTGAATGAGTACATGCATTACCAGGATGGAACAAGCCTCGAGAGCCAGGTTGGCCCCGAGCGTTTCGGCAAGGTCAGGAGGCTGTTGTCGTCCAACTACCAGGTGCCGGCTGAGTGGCTGGAATCGATGAAAGTGTGGGCCGTTGTCATGACGCTTAGTGTCCCTCCGCCTGAGACCGGATTTTTCATGGATTTCTCACTGTCCCTTCGTGCTTCCGGCAGCGGACTGCGCGTAGTGGGATTGGAGACCCTGGACCAGCAGTTGGCTTTCCTGGAAGATATGCCGGCCGTGCAGCAACTGGAATTACTGGACCAGGTCCTGGTGGACTACGACCAGGTGCGTGAATTGCATGATCAATTAGTGGACGGTTACCTGGCGGGCGACCTGCAGGCTCTGAAAACGGATGCGGAAGAGCAGATGGATCGATTGACGGACGAAGCAAAAAGTTACTTTATCGAGCAGGGCATAGACGCCAGGAATCAACGCATGCTGGAGTCTTTACTTCCTTTGCTCGCAGAATCCTCGGTGTTCGTGGCCGTCGGCGCCTTGCATTTGCCCGGTGACCGGGGTCTGGTTTCACTGTTGCGGGAGAACGGCTACATTCTGAAGCCGGAGCCGCTCCCGCTAACCAGACCTTAGTGCTCTGTCAAGCCTGTAAGAGCCCGCTTGCGGGCGATCTTGCCAGAGCTTTTCGGCCCCAAGGGACCTCTTACACTTGCCCGCAAGCGGGTTTCTAGCGTCTCAGGGCAGGTGTCAACCCGCTTATGATGGCCAGGACGAAAAAGCTGATGCCCCAGACGGGTTCAAGAAAAATGGTGGTCACACCCAGCACTGTGAACATCAGAGCCGCGGCGATGCCGTCACCTATCCGGTCCACCGTGTTGGCGTCACGGCCGGTCAGTTTCAATAGCAGAAAGTCCAGGCTGATTTTCCCACCTCCATGAAATACCAGTGGCAGCAGGATCACGATGAAGAGCAGGGGAAGCTTGAAATTACCCGCCCCCTTGCTGGTAATCACGTAGCCTTCCCAAAGCTGTTGGTATGAACTCCAGTCTGCGGGCCAGTGCACCGCAGCGGTTGCTACAGCCGTGATGATGATCAGGGAGATCGCGGAAAACCGGGTGAACAGGCCCAGCAGGATCATCACTGAGAAGATGAGTTCACCCCAGGTAGCAGCCATCCAGTTTAAATCCTGGCTTATGGAACCGAACGGCCAGGGAAAACCTTTTTGCCAGTCAGCCCAGGGAATGTCGGCAAACCAGTTTTGGCCATGCAGCTTTTCGATGCCCGATTCCCAGAATTCCCAGAACATGATCAGGCGCAGGACCAGTGGCCACACGTATTCTCCACCGGCACGCAGCCGGGCTGTCAGGTTATCGTAAAGGTCGGACATCTGGTATCTCCAAGGGCTAGTTTTAGTAAGTGGTTGGTTTTTGTAAATGACCGGCTGCCGTGACGGTCAGGCTGGCCGGGTACCGAGGATGACGTCTTTACTTCTTAAATCCTGCAGTAGCTTTTCACCATTATCGATAACCACGGATGAATCCGGGTGATTGATGCTGCTTGCGATTTCGCTTAGTAATTCGAGACCGGTGAGGCCGCGATTTTCTTGCAGGAGATTCAACAGCAAACGTGAAACATCGTTTAATTGCATGAATTTCACCGTGTCGTTGCGGTTCCGGTAAACAAGGATATGCGTTGCCTTCTCAGGCGGGGTTTCAGGCTCGAAACCGGGTCTGATTTGGTGGACCGGGAAACGGTAACTCAATGGCCAGGCCAGCGGGGAAAGCACCGGAACTTCCTCCATCAGGTCACCGGTGCTGTTTGCCACGGTGTCTTCCAGCTCGTTTTCATCCATCGAAAGGGCCAGTTCCACCCATTCATAGTGCGCCAGCTCCAGCAGAAACGCCGGGTCGCCGGGCCGGTCTTTGCGCTGGTCCTGGAGATAGCGCAGGAATTCCTTCGGCAACTCCGGGAACAGCGGCGTATGGCAGCGATGTTCGGTATAAAAATCCCTGGCCAGCTGCCGCCAGGCCTCGTCGTCGTATAGCTGGCGTAACACAGGAAAATTGCTGGCGAGAAATTTGTTGATGTTATTGAAAAAAAGCTGGCGATAAATTTCCATTCGCCGATCTTCGACATCTGCGGGAGCCGCATGATTTTCCGGGTCCCGGATGTGGGCCGCAAACCTGGTCTGCAGCGACCGAAGATTTTCAGGCTTGTTTTCGGCTTTGTGATGCGTCGACATGGTTTTGCCATTTGTGCTGGATTTCGGCGATCTGCCGGACTTCAGCCATCAGTTCATTGACCGGCGGAATATTGAAGTCTCTTTCCAGCAGGGTGGGGAATACGCCAAAGGTCTCGTACGCTTTGTCCAGCAGATCCCATACGCTGGGAATAACCTCTGCGCCGTGGGTGTCCACGACCAGGTCTTCTGCCTCTTTATAGTGGCCGGCAATATGGCCATAAGCGATCAAGTGCCCCGGCAGGCCCTGCAGGAATTCGACCGCATCGTAGCGATGGTTGATGCTGTTGACGTAGATGTTGTTGACATCGAGTAACAGGTCGCAGTCCGCCTCGTTCAGCACCGCGTTGATGAATTCGATTTCACTTAGCTCCGAACCCGGTGCAGCGTAATAGGATACGTTTTCCACTGCGATACGCCGCTCGAGAATGTCCTGGGTACGACGGATACGCTCCGCTACGTACTTTACGGCCTCGCTGGTAAAGGGGATCGGCATCAGGTCGTAAAGGTGTCCGTCATCGGTGCAGTAGCTCAGGTGCTCGCTGTAGTAGCGAATCCGGTGCTTGTCGAGGAACTGACGCACACGGTGCAGGAATGTTTCATCCAGCGATGAAGGACCGCCTATGGACAAGGACAGGCCGTGGCACACGAAAGGCAGGCGCTCGGTGAATTCGCGGAAAGACCGGCCCAGGCGGCCGCCGACGTTGATCCAGTTCTCCGGCGCAACTTCCATGAAATCCACTTCTTCCAGGTCATGAGTGCGAAGCGGGCCCAGCAGGGCCCGCCTCAAACCAAGTCCGGCTCCCTTAACGGGATATTTGCCGGTATTCACGGGTTCATACCTGAACGGTGGTTACCTGGCATTGGTTGATCAGGCTGCAGCATTGCTGAAATTGCCTGCTTAACCTTTGTCTCCACCGCAAGAGCCTTCTTCGCCCTTATCGCCACCGCAAGAGCCTTCTTCGCCCTTATCGCCGCCGCAAGAGCCTTCTTCGCCCTTATCGCCGCCGCAAGAGCCTTCTTCGCCCTTATCGCCGCCACAAGAGCCTTCTTCGCCCTTATCGCCGCCACATTTGCCTTCGCCGCACTTGCCTTCTTTACCCTTTCCTTCTTCACCCTTATCGCCGCCGCAAGAGCCTTCTTCGCCCTTGTCGCCGCCGCATTTGCCTTCGCCGCACTTGCCTTCTTTACCCTTGTCGCCGCCGGCCATCAGGTAGCCGTTGTCGAGATCAGTGCTTGCAAAAGGATTGTCGTCAGCTATTACTGTGCTTGAGACGGCAAGCGATGAAACGAATGCAACGCCTACGACAGCAGCTACGGGTTTAACGATCATTGTTCTGTTAGCCATTTTTGGAACCTCCAAGTTCATGTATCCGGGCCAAGACGCCCTCAGTTTATAAATTTTGCACAATGTGCACGGTAACTCTGTTTAGTTTAGTGACTGGCCTTTTTGCTCGGCTTCAAAAGCACAGTCCTTTGTCGAGTCGCGCCACAGCCTATCAGAATGGGTGGTATTTTCAAAAGCCAGCGCGATTTCAGGGTAATAGACCGACACCCGGTCCAGATTATTACACCAGGACAAAATTAATCTCGAAAACTACGCTGATCAGACCATTTTTTACGATGATCTGAGTTCTCTCAAGCTGCAGTTGTTTTATTTTTGAAGCTGCAAAGATCCCGCACAATGCATTCGGGACAGTTGGGTTTGCGGGCTTTGCAGGTGTACCGCCCGTGGAGTATCAGCCAGTGGTGGGCATCATGCAGGTACTCTTCCGGTACGGCCTTGAGGAGTTTCAGTTCTACCTGGAGCGGGGTTTTTCCCCTGGCCAATCCGGTTCGGTTGGCAACCCTGAAGATGTGGGTGTCCACTGCGATTGTCGGTTCGCCAAAGGCCGTATTGAGGACAACATTGGCTGTTTTTCTCCCGACACCCGGCAAGGTCTCCAGTGACTTCCGGTCGCCCGGAACTTCTCCGCCGTATTTGTCCAGCAGGATTTGGCAGGTTTTGATGATGTTGGCCGCTTTCGAATTGTAGAGGCCGATGGTGCGGATGTAATGCTTCAACCCGTCCTCGCCCAGATCCAGAATGCTACGCGGAGTACTGGCCAGAGGAAAAAGTTTTTTGGTGGCCTTGTTCACACTGACATCGGTGGCCTGTGCGGAGAGAATGACGGCTGTCAGGAGTTCGAACGTGCTGTTGTACTCAAGCTCGGTTTCCGGCTTGGGCATTATCGACTTCAGGCGCTGGAAAAATACTTTCCTGTCTGCTGGTTTCATTCAGGGATGCCTGCTGGATTTATCATGGTTTGTCCACCGGAGATTCGCTGCGCTGCGCGGCGGGCATCTATCCAGTTCTTTCCAGCGATCAATAAGCCCAGGCTGATAAATGCTCCCGGTGGAAGTATCGCCAGAAGGAAACCGGGATGATCGGGGATGATGGTTAACTTCAGTGATCCACCCAGGTCGCCGAACATCAGCCCGGCCTGGCTCATCAGTGTTCCGCGCCCGATGACCTCCCTGAGTGCGCCCAGGGCGACCAGGGCCAGGCAAAACCCAAGGCCGGTCGCGAGTCCGTCCGCCATGGAGGGCAGGGGAGCGTTGCGTGAGGCAAAGGCTTCGGCTCTGCCGATAATGGCGCAATTGGTCACGATCAGCGGTATAAAAATTCCGAGCACACGGTAGAGGTCGTACAGCCAGGCCTGCATCAGAAGCTGGATCACAGTGACCACCGAAGCAATAATCAGGACGTAAGCAGGAATCCGGATTTCCGGTCGCAAAAGACCACGGGCCAGCGAAACCGCCAGGTTGGAAAAAATCAGGGTCAGGATTGTGGCCAGCCCCAGTCCGAGGCCGTTGATGACCGTGTTGGTGACTGCCAGCAACGGGCAGAGGCCGAGCAAAACGACGAGACCGGTATTTTGGCGCCAGATGCCATCTGCAAAAATCTGTCGGTAGTCAGTCCGCATATTGCATCAGCTTCCTTTTTTCTCCCCGGGATCATATTCCGCGGGTGACTCGAACAGGAATGATTTGTGGTCTGCATAAAACTCGAGGGCCAGCCGTACGGCTTCGACCACGGCACGGGGCGTGATGGTCGCACCGGTAAACTGGTCAAATTCACCACCGTCGCGCTTGACCGCCCATCCGTCCGGCGGTGGGTTGCCCAGGGCCCGGCCGAAAAATCCGAGGATCCAGTCGCCTCTTTCGACTTCTATGGCGTCGCCTAACCCGGGAGTCTCCTTGTGGGACGTTACGCGCACACCGCACAGCGTACCGTTTTCGTTGATTCCGACCAGGAGGTTGATCTTTCCGTTATAACCGTTTACCGCCGCGATTCTCAATACCACCGCTACTGCTTTGCCATCCAGCCGGGCACGGTAGGTGACGACCGTCTGCCCCCTGGGGAAATAGAGATCATCCTGGAAGGAAAACAGGTCCTGCTGAAGCTCATTGTTATAAAGGTCCGGACTGATGAGCTGTCCCAGCTGGTCGAGAATGGCCCGCTTTTCCTGCTCGGCGATTCTCGCTTCCGTCAGCCTGTTGACACCCGCCAGCAAGGTGGTTCCCATGACAGCCACCAGCGCCAGGGAGGCTGCGCTACGGAATATTTTGTTAGTGGCAGAAAGCATTAATATATGATCTCAATGTCCGAAGATGCGTGGGCGTGTATAGCGGTCGATCAACGGTGCAGCCATGTTCATCAGCAGAACGGCGAAAGCGACGCCATCCGGATAACCGCCCCAGCGCCGGATACTCAGCGTAATAATCCCAACGCCCACGCCAAAAATCAACCGCCCGCGGGTGCTGGTGCAGCCGGTAACCGGATCCGTGGCTATGAAAAATGCACCCAGCACCAGGGCGCCTGAAAATATATGTTGCAGCGGGACAGGGTTACTCCCCGGGTCAACCAGGTAAGCGACCAGTCCCAGGGCCACTACGCTGCCGATCGTCATCACCGGCACATGCCAACTGATGATTCTGCGCCACAGCAACCAGAAACCGCCAAGTGCATACATGTTTGCGATCCACTCCCAACCCAGGCCGCCAAAATCCCCGAAAACAGGTGATTGCCTGGCTTCGGACACCATGTGGCCGGATGCGAGACTGGTACGGATTGCATCCAGCGGTGTGGCCTCGGAAACCGCATCCCAGGTCAGGCCAGGCGGCAGCCTGCCCGTAAAAATCGTGCTGAATACGTCTCCGATGGCCAGGCTATGGGAAGCTATCGACGTTGGTGGCAACCACAGCGCCATGACCTGTGGAAAACTGATCAGGACGACCACGTAGCCAACCATGGCCGGATTGAACATGTTTTGCCCCAGGCCTCCATACAAGTGCTTGGCCACCACGATGGCGAACAGCATGCCAACCAGGGCGACCCACCAGGGCGCCAATGGCGGCAGGCACAAGGCAAACAGAACGGCGGTAACGACAGCGCTCCAGTCGCCGAGAAACGGCTTCAGGGGTTGCTTCCTCGCTTTCAGCATCAAGATTTCGAAAAGCAGGGCAAAAATGACCGCCAGCAGGATTTGAACGAGGATGCCGGGGCCGAAGAACCAGGTGTAGGCGATGATTCCCGGCAGCAATGCGTAGAGTACCTGCCGCATCACGCCGGCGACCGTCGATTGCGGTGGGAAATAGGGCGCGACGCCTGTGTCGAATTTTCGGCTCATTCGTTCCGGTCCTGCCGTGCACGGGCTCGGCTGATAGCCTCGGCGAGCTTCTTCTGCTTCTCCGCTTTATCCTTGATGGCACGTTTTTTTTCGTCCAATCGCTGGCGGCGTTCCTGCTTGATGCGCAATAAACGGGCATCCCGCGCTTCATACCTGTGTTTTGCTGTTTCCGCCTGTTTTCGTTCGATCGCGAGCGAGCGCAGTTCAGACTTTCCGAAGCGGAACCACGAGGTCAGGGGGATATGGCTGGGACAAACCAGGTCACAGCAACCGCACTCGATGCAATCCGTGAGCCCGCAGTCTGCAGCATCGTCCCATTGTTGGTTGCGGATCAGCCAGTCCAATTGTTGAGGAAGCAGTACAGCGGGACAGACTCGCGCACATTCGCCGCAGCGGATGCAGGGCATTTCCGCCTGGGACTGCCGGATATCGAGCTCAGTAAGCGCCAGGATGCAGTTGGCTGCCTTGATCACCGGGTTGGCGTCCGAGTTCAGCGCATATCCCATCATGGGCCCGCCCAGCACCAGCCTGGCCACGTCGTTCGTGTAACCGCCGCACTGATCGACAAGGTCCGATATGGGGGTGCCGATACGCGCCACCAGGTTGCGGGGTTTCCGGATACCGTTGCCCGTGACGGTGACAATCCTCTCGACCAGGGGCTTTCCCTCAACCACGGCCTGTGCGACGGCGGAAGCCGTTGCAACGTTCTGGCAAAGCATGCCGAGGTCGGCGGGCCTGCCTCCGCTTGGCACTTCAAGCCCGGTTAGAACCTGGATCAGCTGTTTTTCCCCACCCTCGGGGTAAATGGTGGTGACCTTGACGATCTTGATGCTGTCATCGCCAACGTTTTCGACAGCCTGTTTCAGGGCGTGATTAACGGCGCCCATCTGATCTTCGATGGCGATCACCGTCCTGGTGGCCCCGACTGCCCGCTGCAGGATCCTGGCGCCCAGCACGATCGAGTCCGGCTGTTCGCGCATCAGCATTTCATCGCAGCTAATGTAGGGTTCGCACTCTGAACCGTTCAGGATCAGGGTATGGATACCCCGGCTGCTCGCATCATCTGCCTTGTACGCGGTGGGGAATACGGCGCCGCCCAGGCCGACGATGCCCGAATCCCTGATTTTCTGTCGCAGCAGGGCCGGGTCAGCTTCGATCCAGCCGGTGAGTGGTTCGAGTTCTTTCCACTGGTCAAGCCCGTCGGGCTCGATCACGACATTGGGACCCTGCTCACAGAAGCCGTGACAGCCGGTGAAGTCAATCTCGGCGCCGGTCACCCCCTGTTTCGCCAGTTCATTTTTCAGGGCTTCATAGACACTATCTCCGCCTCCCGAGATGCACC
>JAIVWI010000075.1:0-13433 GCA_048636595.1 Oceanospirillum sp.
CAGGTCGCGCCCAAGGACGCTCTTACAAGAACTGTGAGAGGTCGCTTGCGGCCGAAGGATTCTGAAAATTCGTACGCGAATCGGCTACAAAGGGATCACCTGCCTTTGTTCGGCTACATTTTCTCCAGCGCCTCGCTGGCTTCCAGCCATTCCCATTCAAGGGTTTCCATCAAGGCCTTCATTGGACCCTGCTGCCTGATCAGACCGGTCATTTCTTCCTTCCGGCCAGGATCAGTGTATAGCTTTTCGTCGGCCAGTTGCTTTTCCAGAATTTCAAGTTCCATGCGGCTGGTGGCCAGGCGTTGCTCAATGTCGCGTACCCGGTCAAGCAGGGGTTTCAGGCGTTGCCGGCGCTGGGCTTCCAACTGCCTGGCCTGCTTTTTACTGGGCTGTCTTTCCATGTTTTTCGTGGTCGAGCGGAAGGGCGCATCAGCATCTGCCTGGATCTGCTGCTCTTTCAGCCATGCGGGGTAGTCGTCCAGGGTTTGATTGAATCGCTCGACTGTTCCGCCGTGAACTACCAGGAGTTCATCGCACACGCTGCGAAGCAGGTGCCGGTCATGCGAAATCACCACGAGAGCACCGCTGTACTCAACCAATGCCACGCTGAGCGCCAGGCGCATTTCCAGGTCCAGGTGATTGGTAGGTTCATCGAGCAACAGGAGATTGGGTTGCTGGCGAATGATCAGGGCCAGCACCAGGCGGGCTTTTTCGCCACCCGAAAATGTCGTAATCGGCTCGAAGATCATGTCTCCGCCAAAGCCGAACCGGCCAAGGTAATTACGCAAATCCGATTCACGCTCCCCAGGCGAATGATCGCGAAGGTGATCGATCGGGCTCATTTCCGGGTTGAGCTGGTCCAGTTGGTGCTGGGCAAAATAGCTGATTTTTGTCTCCTTGCTCAACAGCCTTTCGCCCCTGAGCAGGGTGCTGCCATCGGCCAGGGCTTTGACCAGGGTAGATTTTCCGGCGCCGTTTACACCCAACAGACCGATGCGGTCACCTGCAACGAGGCTCAGATTGACATCGCTGAGTACCGGAGTTTCATAACCAAGCTCAGCATCTTCCAGTTTCAGGAGGTGCTGTGGTTGTTTTTTCGGCTCCATGAAATGGAAGCGAAAGGGTGAATCGACGTGTGCAGGCGCGATCAATGTCATGCGTTCCAGCATCTTCAGACGGCTTTGTGCCTGGCGGGCCTTGGAAGCTTTGTAGCGGAAACGGTCCACGTAGGACTGGATATGTTTGACCTCTTTTTGCTGGCGTAGATACATGGAATGTTGTTGCGCCAACTGCTCGCTGCGTTGTTTTTCAAACTGGCTGTAGTTCCCGGGATACAGGCGTATCTGCTGGTTTTCGATATGGGCGATACGGGTGCAAACCCCATCGAGAAAATCACGGTCATGGGAAATCAGCAGAAGAATGCCCTGGTAATGCTTCAGCCAGTGCTCCAGCCAAAGGATGGCGGGGAGGTCGAGGTGGTTGGTTGGCTCATCCAGCAGCAGGATATCCGATCGGCACATGAGTGATTGCGCCAGGTTCAAACGCATGCGCCAGCCACCGGAGAACTCCCTGACGGGATTTTGGAAAGTGTCATCGGAAAATCCCAGTCCGTGTAGCAAACGTGCAGCCCTGGCTTCTGCAGTAAACCCATCGATGGTTTCCAACTTTTCATACAGCGTATGCAGGTCGGCGCCCACTTCGCCGTGTTCCTTTTCCCTGGCCTCCTTTGCTGTAATCGCGGCCTGAACTTCCCGCAATTCATGATCACCGTCCAGGACAAAGTCCAGGGCAGATTGTGATGTACTGGGGCTTTCCTGTGCGACGTGGGCGATCTCATCGGCAGCATTGATCTGCAGGTCGCCATCGTCCGGCTCCAAGTCACCCAGTATCATCGAGAACAGGGAAGTTTTGCCGCTGCCGTTGGCGCCAATCACACCCAGGCGTTGCCCGGCATGCACCTGGAAGCTGGCATTTTCAAAAAGCAGTTTACGCCCGCGGCGCAGACTGACCTGGTTCAGACTCAACATGTTTCTAGCCCGCAAATTGCATAATGGATTCACTCTGAACCCGATTAGGCAAAACGTACTTTTTGCTTTGGGGTTCTCTAGTGCTGAATTTATTTTCGACAGATTACACAGATTACACAGATTTTTCTTTTAAATTACTCAGCCTTTGGCTGATGTGCAATTTGCTAAACTATCAACTCCGCCTTCATGCAATATGCGAGATAGCAGCCAGGATGTCGATTCTTGAAGGAAAGAAAATACTGTTTGTCGTCCTGGTCCTGCTGGCCGGCATGGCCTACCGTGACTGGTCTTTACGTGACATTGAGTATCCGCCCGGTGTGCTGGTAGCCGAATTACCCAGGCAGGTGGATGTTCAGGGCCTGGCTCCAGTCACCATGGATGACTATGAACTCACGCCACGCGCCGAGTTCAAAATTCGCGCCCGGGTATTGTCCCGGGAAAACTACAGTTGGGGATCCGAAGCAGATCTTTCACCAATTGATCTGGCGCTTGGCTGGGGTGTGATGTCCGATCAGGCCGTAATTGACCGTATTGAGATCAGCCAGGGTTCTCGTTGGTACCACACCCGTTACCAACTGCCAGCCCCGATATCAGACAGGGAAATCATTCAAAACAGTGGCAATATGCACATGATCCCGGCCGACAACTGGGTCAGGAAAAAGCTGAAGGGCGTAAGGGTAGGAGATATTGTCCGGCTACAAGGAAAACTGGTGGACATTGACCACCCCTCCGGCTGGCACTGGAGAACATCGCTCCGCCGTGACGATACGGGAGGCGGCTCGTGCGAAATAGTGTATCTGGAGGATATCGAAATTGAAGCCCGTTAGTTTGATTTCCGTAAGCTTAAGGAACATCATTTGTTCTTGGTTCAAACGCCGGGAGAACAATGTCAGATAAAAATACAGAAGGTCAAGGAGTTGACGGCTCCGGGACCGGAGAAGAAAAAGAGCCGCTTCCTTTTGTCGCTCCCTACAACGATCTGGCGGTAAGTGCGCCATTCGAATGGTTGAAAGGGGGCTGGGAAGATTATAGAAATGCGCCCGGTCTGAGCTTTGCCTGGGGCCTGTTCTTCTGGCTTCTGTCTTCAATCATCGCGTTAGCTGCCTGGAAACTGGGTGGCTGGGTCTTGCTGCTGAGTATGCTGTCGGGTTTTATTTTTGTGGCGCCGCTGTCGGCATTCGCTTTGTACTCGGTCAGCAGGCAATTGTGCCTGGGCAACAAGCCCACATTGAAGCAGACGTTGATTGCAGCGCGTAAACCCTTTGCCAATGCATTGGTTTTCGCGATCATACTGCTGGTGATTTTCCTGCTTTGGGCAAGGGCGGGAAGCATGGTGCATGTATTTTTCCCGTCCAACGGCAAAGCCGAACTGGCTGATCTTATGGTCTTTCTTGGTGTAGGTTCCCTGGTCGGATCGATATTTGCAGCCTTCACTTTTTCCGCCAGCGTCTTCTCCTTGCCCTTCATCGCCAACCGGGACGTGGATCCGGTCACTGCGGTAGTTTCCAGTATCAACGCCGTGTTGCGAAACCGGTGGACGATGTTTACCTGGGCATTATTGATTGTTTTCTTTACGGCAATCGGGTTTCTGACGGGATTGCTGGGTTTCATCTTCATTATCCCCTGGCTGGGTTATGCAACCTGGCATGGATACCGTGACGCTCTGAATGTCACCCAGTGGCCGACTTTGCCACGCGTGGAGTAAACGCGGCTATGCATATGCTTTCAGCGCTGGATGCGACTTTTATTTACCTGGAAAGTGAACACAGCCCCATGGCCATCGGAGGGGTGTATGTCATTGATGCGAATGATGCACCGGAAGGCTTTTCTTACGATTCCTGGTATTCGTTGGTAAAAAGCCGCCTGCAATGCTCGAAAGTGTTTCGGGAGCGCCTGGTTGAAGTACCGCTGGATCTGTCCTTCCCGTACTGGATCCGGGATCCGGGATTTGAACTGGATACCCACCTGCCGAGGATGAAACTGCCTGAACCCGGCGGAATGGCAGAATTGATGAAGATGGCGGCGGATACCTGGAGCCGGGTGCTGGATCGTGAACGGCCTTTGTGGGAAATGACTTTTGTTGAAGGCCTCAATACGATACCCGGAATAGCAAAGGGTTCATTTGCGCTGATTACGAAGGTGCACCATGCCGCAGTAGACGGGAAGGCCAGTACCGAAATGATGTCCGCATTGTTGGATACAACGGCTGAAATCCGGGAGATGGAGCTTGAAGATGACTGGCAGCCGGAAAATCTGCCGTCCACATTGAGCGTCATTTCCCGCTCCTGGTCCAGGGCTGGCAACAAAGCCCTCGACCTGGCCGGTTTTATCGGCAAGGTTGCGCTTGGCAAGGCACATATTTACAGTGACAAAAGGCTCAGGAAACTTGACTCGCCGCCCAGGCTGCTGACGGCTCCTTCCTCGATATTCAATCAGCCGATTGCCTCGCCGAGGACATTCTGGGGGAAGAATTTTGATTTTGATCGCATCCGGGCCATTCGCAAAGCTGTGCCCGGGTCCACCATCAATGACGTGGTTCTTGCCGTGTGTGCCGGTGGCCTGCGGAGTTACCTGTTGGGGAAAGAGGATTTACCAGGCAAGCCACTGGTGGCGATGGCGCCGATTTCGGTGCGCAGAGAAGATGACAAAGAAGGCAGCGGCAACCAGGTGTCGGCCATGCTGGTCAGCCTGGCGACCGATCTGGAAGATCCGCTTGACCGGCTTCTGGACATCCGGGCGAGCACCCAAAGCTCAAAAATTCACGCAGGCGCTCTGCCTGCCAACCAGATTACCGAGTTTCTGCCATCCGAAACACTGGCGGCGGCAGCACGTGTTTATACACGCACCCGGCTGGGTGGGCGCCACCGGCCATTTTTCAACGTGACCATAACCAATGTCCCTGGACCCCCGATTCCATTGTACGTAGCCGGAGCACGAATCCACAGTGCATTTGGTATGGCGCCCATCCTGGATGGACTGGGGCTGATCCTGGTGATTTTCAGTTATCATGGGCGCATATCGATCGGCATCAGTTCCTGTCAGCAGATCGTGCCGGATCCTGATTGCATGGTAGATTGTATTTCCCGTTCACTGGATGATCTGGAAAATGCGGTCAGGCAGGCAGATCCGGTGAAACTGGCTGCTGAGTACCTGGATGAAGAAGTAGCAAGGACAGACTCCACAGATTCATTGAAAGCGTTTCGCGAAGCAAGCAAAGCACTGGACAAAGCCATCGAGTCTCTAGAGGATTAGAATAATAATGAAAAAGGCCAGGGAAAAGGACCTGATCGATCATTCACACCGTCCGTCCAAATTGCTGTTGTTACTGGAGGGCAGGGCGGTATACGACGCGGCCGCCATGGTGCCGATGTTAGGCCTTAAGAGGTTTTTACCCCGGGGCGATAACCACCCGGTTCTCGTATTCCCCGGATTCCTGGCCAGTTCCCGTTCCACCCAGCCTTTACGGAAGTATCTTGCGGGCCTTGGTTACCGGGCCCATCGGTGGAAACTGGGCTACAACATGGGGTACAGCTTCAAATTGCACTACGGCATGCGGGACCGGGTTACCGAATTGGTCGATCGTTACGGCGAAAAGATCAGCCTGGTTGGCTGGAGCCTCGGGGGTGTGTACGCACGTGAACTTGCGCGCGAAATGCCGGATATTGTGCGCCAGGTCGTTACCATGGGCAGCCCGTTTCGCGGGCATCCCAGCTCCAGCAATATCCACAAGATTTTCAATATGTTCAGTGAAGTTCCATACGAGGAAATGCCAGAGTCATTCCTGCAGCACATGGCGCAACCACCCCCGGTCCCGACGACTGCGCTTTATACACGGGGGGATGGAGTCGTTGCCTGGCAGGCTACCGTGGAACTTTCCGACCGTTATGATGTTGAAAATATCCACGTTGGCGGCGCTCACCTGGGTCTTGGTTTTAATCCCCGGGTGCTGGTTGCCCTGGCCGATCGCCTGGCTCAACCAGAAGGGTGTTGGCGTCCTTTCAAACCATCCTTCTGGATGAAGCCGCTATTCCATAACTGGTACCCCGACTGGCTGGTGCATGGCGAGGAAAACCCAATCAGGGTTACATAGCCAGCATTTTGCACACGCGCAATATCTTCTAGTATCTTGGATTGAACGGTTTGCGCGGCAAGTACTTACCGAAACCCTCGCCGACACAGGCAAGGCCATCCTCCACTGCAATGGTGCCTCGCAGGATGGTAGTTCGGCATTTGCCCTGTACTTCCCAGCCTTCGTAGGCGGAATAATCAACCATCATGTGGTGCGTATCGGCGGAAATTGTGTGCTTGACCTCCGGGTCGAAGATGATGATGTCGGCGTCGGATCCCACGGCAATGGTTCCCTTGCGCGGGAACAGCCCGAAGATTTTTGCAGCGCCGGTTGATGTAATGTCCACGAACTTGTTCAGTGAAATACGGCCCTGGTGTACTCCTTCGGAATACATCAGTTCGACGCGATGCTCGACTCCGGGTGCGCCGTTGGGGATTTTCGAGAAATTATCGATTCCCATTTCCTTTTGATTTAAACAAAACGGGCAGTGATCGGTGGCAACGTGCTGTACCAGGTTCTGATTGATCGCCGCCCACAGTGCTTCCTGGTCCTTGGGCTTGCGCAGGGGAGGGCTCATTACGACTTTGGCGCCTTCGAATCCGTCCTGGAAATACAGCGACTCGTCCAGTAGCAGGTACTGCACGCAGGTTTCCGCGTGTACTTTCTGGTTGCGCAAAGTGGCCGCCCTGACGCGGGCGAGGGATTCCTCGCAGGTCATGTGGACGATATACAGTGGGCATTCCGCCTGGTGAGCGAGGTCGATTACACGGCCACTGGCTTCCGCTTCGCAGATCGGAGGGCGCGAGAGTACGTGATAGCGAGGTTCGGTTTTTCCCTCGGCCAGGAATTTCTGGACCAGGTGGTCAACCAGGTCGCCGTTTTCGGCATGGGTGGTGAGGATGCCGCCGTGTTTTACCAGTTCCTTCATCAGTTCGAACATCTGGCGATCATCGATCATCAGGGCGCCCTTGTACGCCATGAACGTTTTGAAGGAATTGATGCCGAGTTCGTTGATGATGCGGGGGATTTCCTTGCGGGTTTCCTCGTTGAAGTCTGTTACCGCACAGTGGAAAGCGTAATCGCCGACGGCGTGACCGTCCGCCTTCCTGTGCCACTCCTGGATGGCGGATTCCAGGCTTTCGCCCTGGGTCTGGATGGCGAAATCCACGATAGTCGTTGTGCCTCCGTACAAAGCGGCTAAAGTCCCCGTCAGGAAGGTGTCGCTGGCGAAGGTTCCCATGAAGGGTAATTCCATGTGTGTATGGGCGTCGATACCACCGGGAAACAGGTAACAACCATCGGCGTCAATCGTGCGGTCGGCCCCTTCATTCAATGTTTCGGCGATGGTGGTGACTTTTTCGTCCTTGATATAGACGTCCGCCCGGTAATGGTCGGTCGCCGTTACGATCGTTCCGTTCCGGATCAGCAGGCTGCTCATTGTGTTATCTCCAATTCGATGCAATATGCGGGCTAAAGCTCAAAGTACATCTTGCCAAAGCGCAATGGTACTCTGGGCACCACAAGCACGGGTACATCTTAAATATAGCAGGTGAGGGCGATGGATTCATTCATGCTGGCAGCTATTGAACAGGCCCGCCTGGGCCAGGCGGAAGGTGGGATACCCATCGGTTCAGTACTTGTTTACCGGGATAAAATTATCGGCCGGGGCCACAATCGCAGAATCCAGCAAGGCAGCGCGATTCTGCACGGAGAAATGGACGCTCTTGAAAATGCCGGCCGGCAGCCCGCCAGTGTTTACAGGGAGTGTACGATCTACACGACTTTGTCGCCTTGCTCAATGTGCAGCGGCGCCATCCTGCTCTATGGAATCCCGGTAGTGGTAATCGGGGAAAACCAGACCTTCGCGGGTGAAGAAAAGCTCCTTGAATCCAGGGGTGTGAACGTTACCGTCTTGCAGAATCCCGAGTGCATTCGCCTGATGAAAGAGTTTATCGTCGCAAATCCCGGCCTGTGGAACGAAGACATCGGTGAAAGCTAATCCATATACGGAAATAAAAGTGGCCGGAGACAATTGCCTCCGGCCACTCACTTATATTTTTTTTCGATGTTTAGTGTGACCCACTTGGGCCTGAGCCCAGAACACAGAAAATTGGGGGGGACTGTGCGTGGGTCACATACTAATCATAATACAGATTTGCAACTCTGCAACCCTCTGGCGCAAATAAATTCATTTTTTTAATCAATTCCCAGGCGTTTGTGCATAATCGGGCTGGTCGTAGTGTATTGAAGGCGCACTTTCTGCTCCGGGTGGATGTGCTGCTGAACACCAAATGCGGCGAGCGCTCCTTCGTGAAATCCGCTCAGGATCAGCTTTTTCTTGCCGGGGTAGGTATTGATGTCCCCGACGGCAAAAATGCCCGGTATGCTGGTTTGGAATTTTTCTGTGTCCACATGCACCTGGCGTTTGTCCAGGTCCAGACCCCAGTCCGCGATCGGTCCCAGGTTGGGAGAAAGGCCCCAGAATACGAACACTTCATCCGCAGGGATTGTGTGTTGCTCACCATCGGGATCGACGATCTCCAGTCCGCCGAATTTTCCATCGGTTTCAAACACAGTCCTGACATTTCCGTGAAATTCTTCCAGAGCGCCACTGGCAGCCAGGGACTTCATTTTGCCAACTGACGCAGGTTGTGCCCGGTATTCGAGTCGGCGGTGCACCAGGGTGATGCTTTTTGCCTTGCCATGAAGTTCCAATGCCCAGTCCAGCGCAGAATCGCCGCCGCCCAGGATAATCAGGTCTTTTCCGGCCACTGCGTCCGCGTTGCTGACCTTGTAGTGGATATTCCTGCCTTCCCATGGTTCAGCTCCCTTTACTCTCAGGCGCCGGGGCTGGAAAGCACCCAGGCCGGCTGCCAGGATGACCGTGGCCGTGTCGAAGCGGGTGCCGGTTGAGGTTTCAAGCAGGAACCGACCATCATCGCCATGTTCCAGGCGGGTTACGGTCTGGCCCAAATGGAATGCGGCATCGAATGGCTTGATTTGCTCCATCAGGCGGTCCACCAGTTCCTGCGCGCCACATACGGGAAGGGCCGGGATATCATAAATGGGTTTATCGGGATAGAGTTCGGAACACTGGCCTCCCGGCTGTTTCAGGGAGTCCACCACGTGTGCTTTGATATCCAGCAGGCCGAGCTCAAAAACCTGGAACAGGCCACAGGGGCCGGCGCCAATAATTACCACGTCTGTTTTGATCGTCATATTGTACTCGCGGGATGTATTTTTCAGGCGCCGGTTTGACAACGGTGCATGATCAGTAAAATGGGTTGAACTGGCGAGTTTAAAGATATGATGGCCATAATTAAAGAGATAGTGATTACAGGGCAATGAGTGAAGTGAGGGAAATACGACTGGAACCATCGTGGAAAGCACGGCTGGCGGGAGAGTTTGAGCAGACTTACATGCAGAACCTGCGGCAGTTCCTGATCGGGCGGAAGAAAAGCGGGGCAGTGATTTACCCCCCGGGTGAGCAGATTTTCAACGCGATGGATTCTACCCCGTTCGCGGAAGTGAAGGTCGTCATCCTCGGTCAGGATCCCTACCATGGTCCCGGTCAGGCTCACGGCCTGTGTTTTTCCGTGATGGACGGAGTAGCTGTTCCGCCATCCCTGGTCAATATTTACAAGGAGATTGAACAGGATCTGGGCAGCCGGCCTCCGGCCGGCGGAAATCTGCAACACTGGGCCGACCAGGGTGTGCTCCTGCTCAATGCTGTGCTCACGGTTGAGCGGGGACAGGCCGGCGCTCATCAGGGCAAAGGCTGGGAGCGTTTTACCGACCGCATCGTCAGCGAATTGAACGGAGGCCGTGATGACCTGGTGTTCATGCTCTGGGGCAGTTATGCGATGAAAAAGGGCAGCCACATCGACCGCGACCGCCACCTGGTACTGACTGCCCCCCACCCGTCACCGTTGTCAGCCCATCGTGGCTTCTTTGGCTGCCGCCACTTCTCCAAGGCCAATGCCTGGCTTGAACAGCATGGCCAGCAACCCATAAAGTGGCAATTGAAAGAGGTCGCTAACCATTAAAAATCTTCAGCGCATCATCTATGGGCATCCAGCTGACGTGCGAGTCATAGAAAGCGTGGGCTTGCGGCACACGGTCGATGGGCCCGTCGAGGCAGGCGAGCGCCACGTGGGTTTCACCGGCCCAGCGATCTGACTCGAACAGCATGCTGCTGCCGCAAGTGCTGCAGAAACCACGCCGGGCCCCGGGCGAGGATTCGTACCACTTCAGGTGGTGGTCTCCGCTCAGCAGCAAGAAATGATCACTTTCAAAACCCACCCAGGTGACGTAGCCGGCGCCGTGCTCGCGCCGGCACATGCTGCAATGGCAGTGAGCGCACCACTTGCTGGGCAGCGTCACGGAAAACCGGACTGCACCACACAGGCAGCCTCCCTCAACCGGCGCATTCGACTTTGCTGTTTCGCTCATGATTTTCTCCTTAGCTCGCATATTTCGGGTTAGTGCATCAGTATGTAGCCGGCCAGCCTGGCCCACATGAACATGAGGACCAGGCAGCTTGCCGCATAGGCGGTGAAACGATGCATGACCCGGTTGTACGTGCAATGAACCAGGCTGTGTACATAACGCAATGCCACGTAGCCCCAGGCCAACTGCACCAGCAGCTGATCCTGGATCATCAACACCAGGGCCAGCAATACCGCAACGTAGAAAAGGACCGGTAGTTCAAACAGGTTTTTCAGATTATCTGCCTGGGCGGGAGAGTCTGTCAGCAAGGCCTGGCCGTGTACCCTTGTATCCAGGGACTGTGGATCGATGGATTTTCTCTTGATCTCGCCCAGGCGTGTCACATACATGAAAACCCAGACCAGAAAAGTCAGAAAAACCAGGGCCAGTAAAGGGTTTAGCAGAGGCCTGTAAAACATATTGTTACCTTTTTTGTGCCGACAGGCTTATCTTAGCGCCTGTTAACAGGTGCTGGCAAAAAGCTCACCCGAATAGGACCAAATGAACTATTTGCTTTGGAGCTCTTTAGTGCTTAATTTGTTTTCCACAGATTTCACAGATTACCTATTGGTTCCTGAGTATGATTTTCAATACACCCTGCGGTGATGGTAATCATAATATCGGCTGTAGCGCTGAGCAGATGGCCCGGGTTGCTTGAACAAGGCGGCATCGATAATGGACCACAAGTGGATGACCCAGCCCAGCAGGATCAGCCAGAGCAGCGCCGTTAACACGAACATGAATCCAGCCAGCAACCAGCGGCCCTGCAATAATTGCCCCAGGCCCGGTATGAAAAAACTGGCCAGAGCAGCAAGAACATTTCCACAACTCCCACTTCCCATGATTTCCTCCTTTTGTTTCATCCATGTATAGATATGCAGGATTTATGCCAGTCACTGTAAGAGGTCCCTTGGGGCCGAAAGGCTCTGGAAGATGTCGGCCCCAAGGGACCTCTTACAGGCGGAGAAGCGACCAAACTGTAAGAGGCCCCTTGGGGCCGAATCGCACGTAAGTGCGTTTCTTCATGGGCGAGAGTAGCTAATTCGTGGTGGAATTGGCTAAAGAGTCGATGACCGTCAGCCGTTCAAGCCGTTGCTTCATCTCAAAAGTACGCTTTCCGCCGCCACCACAGGGACGGAACTGCATGACGTGCTCGACCAACGGCTGCATTGGATCCCAGGCCAGCGCCCGCCCGCAAAAAGTTTGCCCGGACGGCGTGTTGATCACAACGTTGTGAGACCCATCGGCCGCAAACCAGCGATCCACTATCTCTGTCTTGTTGGGCAGCACCATACCGTTGAACAGGTTGTCCTCGATTCGGTTACCCGATCGCCAGTTTTCCGGCAGTGCTTGCGGAACGAAGACGCCGAGTCGCCGGGAATTATTTTCATCAGGCGCCGGCCATTCAATTTCATTGGCTGAATCCAGCAGGCGGACAGCAGTCAGGTTCACTTCGTTAACGGGAGGCTTCTGATCAGCCCGGTCTTCAGCTTCTTCGAGACTGGCGAGATCGGACATTGCTTGTTCGTCAGGGGTTACGGTTTCGTTTTCAACTGCCGGTAATTCGGTTTTTATGGGTTCCGGTTCCTCCACGAACGGATGTTCAATTGGAGGGGGAGCAAGTAATGTGATGTTCAGAGGTGCTGTGCTGGTGCTTGTGTGATTCTTCTGCAGAACCGGGATCAGCAGCAACAAGGCATGAAAGACGATGGCCAGGCATAGCCAAAGGGAATCCTGCACGTCCCAGCGCTTAATACTTGTTGCGTTTACAGACATGAAGGAAAGATCTGCCCCGGTCAATTAATTTATAAACTCCAATTATGCGTGTTGCGGATTAATATCCTGTTAAACCGGATATCGCACCAGTGCAATTGGTCATACGATGAAAACGCTGCTGGTTGTATAATAGGCGGCTACGAAAACTCTCAGCACAAGGAAACGATCACAATGAGCTACCGCCACATCAAGATTCCTGAATCCGGGCAAAAAATTACCGTCAGCGACGACCGCCTGCAGGTGCCGGACAACCCCATTCTGGGCTTCGTGGAAGGCGATGGCATAGGCCCGGATATCACCCGTGCCGCCATGCGTGTCTGGGAGGCGGCGGTGGCCAAAGCCTACGGAGGCCAGCGAAAAGTTCACTGGGCGGAACTGTACCTGGGTGAAAAAGCTGCGGGAATTTACGAAGGTGATTATTTTCCGGCCGAGACCCTGGAAGCGATCAGGGACCTGGTCGTTGCCATCAAGGGGCCATTGACCACGCCGGTTGGTGGCGGCTTCCGTTCGTTGAACGTTTCCCTGCGTCAGGAACTGGATCTGTATGCCTGTGTGCGGCCGGTTACCTATATCGACGGTGTTCCATCACCCATGAAGCACCCCGAAGATGTCGATGTGGTGATTTTCCGGGAAAACACCGAAGATGTGTATTGTGGAATCGAGTTCCAGAGCGGTTCAGCGGAAAATAAGAAGCTGGCCAAATTCCTGCGCGAAGAAATGGGTGTCGATTTCTTCGAAGACGCCGGCCTGGGTATCAAGCCGATTTCTCCCTTCGCCTCACGTAGGTTGATCAGGAAAGCGATCCAGTACGCCGTCGACAATAATCGGAAGAGCGTGACCCTGGTGCACAAGGGCAACATCATGAAGTTCACCGAAGGCGCATTCCGCAACTGGGGTTACGAATTGGCCCGTGAAGAATTCGGGGATGTGACGATCACCGAAGATGACCTTTGGTCAAAGCATGACGGCCAGATGCCTGAAGGCAAAGTCCTGATCAAGGACCGCATCGCGGACATTACTTTCCAGTTGATGCAGTTGCGCCCCGCGGAGTTCGATGTGCTGGCGACGATGAC
>JAIVWI010000076.1:0-13382 GCA_048636595.1 Oceanospirillum sp.
GAGACGTGCCTAGCGCCCAACCGCTTCACGACTCGCTGAACCCAACAATTCAGGCGTGACAGAGCACTTGTTCTGTCTTACAGAACCAGTCGGCCGCAAGCGACCTCTTACATTTATGAATAATCCTGGTAGGATTTTTCTTCGATGATTTCAGAACCCAGGTGCAGGTTGAGGTCTTTCTTGATTTTTGAGCGGCGGTCATTGGTGAAGTAAACACTGCGGGCCAGCTCAACGAAGCGTTCATCGAATTCCCTGGCCCGTTCCTTGTCACGGATGTCGTCCTCGATTTCCCACAGGGCTTCATTGATTTCCTTCAACTGCGCATGCAAATCGTTAATGACGCCGTCCACGCTGACAGAATCCGCCCAGGTTTTCTGCAGAAGGGCCAGCTCAACTTTCACATTGGCAACCTTTTCAGGATCGCTCATGCGTTCGGACTTGATCTCGAGAATCGTGATTTTGTCCAGCACTTCGCCGGGTGATACCGGTACGTGAATATTTTCCATAGCTGAGAATCCTTATACCTTGAAGCTGTAATCTTTGCCGGGGTCCCGTTCGATGTCAGGCGGGTAGTTCCGGCGCTTGTCCGCATAATACTGCTCACGGGAGTCACCTTCCGATGCCTTATTGTAGGTTATATACAGAACACGCCGCGCCTCGCTGGTATGGTTTGGATGCGAACGATGAGGTGCGTAGGAGTCGAAAAACACGGCATCTCCGGGCTGACAGTGTACCGGGACGTAGGCTACATCTCCGGTATCTGCATCCGTCAGCGGCGCCCACATCGAACCGAGTACCCCCTGCTTGTGCATGCCCGCGATCACTTCCAGGCTGCCGTTTTCCTCGGTGGTTGCATCGATCGCGATCATCGCCGTAATGTGGAGCCTGGCATAGTCGTCCCAACCCGCCTGCACGTCCTGGTGCTCTTTGAATCCGTCGCCACCGGGCAGCTTGAAATTGATCTTGTCCTTGAACAGCACCGCGGACTCGCCAAAAAGCTCCGACACCGCCTGTTGCATACGGCGGGCGGTGATCAGTGTGGAAAAACCCTGGTGAAAGGGTACGAAGTTTTCGATCCGGCACAGGATTCGTGAACCATCATCCTGGCTTTCCTCGAAATACATCATGGTTTTTCCAGGTACTTCCGGGTAAGCAGCGACCTCATCCGTCCACTCACTAATGGCGCTGGTTTCCTGTGGCGAGTACATTTCACGCACAACGAGGAAACCATCCCGGTGGAACTGTTCAATCTGTGCTTCGCTGAGAACTCTGGTTTCATTCATTTCAGGCTTCACTTTTTGCTGCAGGTCTGTCGCTATTATTACGCCGGCCCCAGATGCTCTTGATGACCGAAATCAGGTTACTGGTGGTCCAGTACAAGACCATGCCGGCCGGGAAAGTATAAAACAGGGCAAAAAAACCAACGGCCAGCAACATCATGTGACGCACCTGCTTTTTGCGCAACTCGGCGTTGAGTGCCGGCGGATTGTGCAGCACGGAGGCCACCGTCGAGAGGCCGGTCATGAGGAAGGGCAGCAGGTTCAGATCCCGACCAAAAAAAGGCAAACTGAACGGCAGGCCCATCAGGGCGTCAGGCCGCGAGAGATCGGCAATCCACAGGAAAGAGGCATTCAGCAAGTGGATGTTCTCGGCCAGCATGTCGAACGCGCCGATAAAGATCGGGATCACGACGGCTACCCCTATCATGCTCTTGAGGCTGTAAAGCGGGTGAACCCGCTCGGTTTTATACAGGGCAAGGATTTTTGCCGCTTGTTTTTCTCCCTTGAATTCCTTTTTGATCCGCTGCAGTTCAGGCGCCAACCGCGCCTCGGTCGCATGCACCTGCTGTTGAAAACGGTCTGCAATGCGGCTCAGTGGCCGCATCAGGATGTTTACCGTGAGCGACAGGGCCATGACGGCCAGACCCCAGGAAGGTATTACCGCGGCAATCCAGGAAAAGAGGTAATAAAGCGCAAAACAGATCCACCTCAGCCAGAACCAGAGGCCAGCATACAGAATAGTACTTAGCTCCGGATTCGCAGATCGGAGCGTCCCGGGCTCCACTGGGCCCAGGTACACGGACCATGTATCAGCTGAAGATACATCTGCTGCTCCGTCGTCCACAGCTTCATTGGCCGCTGCAAGACTCATTTCCACATCCAGCGTGTCTTCGCCGGTCTTGATCTGCGCTTCCAAAGCCTGCCCGTTGCTGGCCAGAAGCACCCAGAAACGATTGCGGTAACCAATCCATTGCTCCGCCGCAAGACTCCTGGAGTCTTCTTCATCCAGGCCCAGTTGGGTAACCCCGCCATCCGATACACCCAAATACCTGGATTGCTCCAGCCATGTACCGAAACCCGCGGCCTCGCGCGGCCTGAACGCGGCCCCGGAACGAATTCGGAGTGGACCTGCAGCTTCCGTCCGGAGTTCAAGCAGGTATCCATCAAGCGGGATTTTCCAGCTCAGCGAAGCCCCGGAATCATGTTCAAAACGCAATTCAAAATGCGTATCGCTGTGATTGGAAACTTGCGTCCAATTACCCTGCCCCACTTCATGAATCGCTTCGGGACCAATCACACCCCGGCTTCCGAAAGAGCCACAACTTGCTTCCGGGCTGCTACGGGAGGGAAAACAGGCAGTCGCGGACTCGAGTGTCCCGTCTGAACCGAATTCAAGATCGAGTGTTTCAGTCACGATCCTGCTGCCGGCAAAAATCGCGGGGCTCCAGGCCAGGGCTAAACACAGGATCAGGAGACTCCGATTCATTGACGGTAAAACCTCGAATTTTCTTTGATGACCGATTCCAGCACATCCCCCCGGACCTGCGGATCCGGGGAGATGTTGTAATTCCAGTCCCTGACCTCAAAACTGCCATTGGGATAGGTCACGGTAATCTGATCAGGCTCCAGCACCGCGTAATTATAGTAACTTCCGGCCAGCAACCAGTCCCAGTCCTTTCCGCTGAACAGATTTCTTCCGCTGGAATAATCCGACGGTGGATTGCTGCAACCCAGCACATCCTGCATCAGGGTGGGAACCAGGTCATAGTGGGAGCTTCGATGCCGGTAGACGGACGGCGCCCTGCCCGGGATTGAAATGATCATCGGCACCTGCAACTGATAACGGGTATATCCCGAACCATGAACCTCGAGTCCTGCACCGCTGTCATCAAACTCCTCTCCGTGGTCGGAAGTGATGATGACCACGGTATCTTCTTGCAATCCGCGCCGCGACAGGTCATCCAGTACCGACCCGATCAGGCTGTCGACAAAATGCACCGAAGTACGATAGTCCGCAAATCTCTTTGCCATCACCCCCACTCCATCTGTCTTGAATTGAACGGGGTAATCCCGGGGGAAAACAGCTACATTGGTGGAATCATAAAACAGAAAACCAAAAAACGCCTGCTCCGGATTGCGCCCCGGATGATGCCCGCCCAGCCCATCATCCAGCCAATCGTCCAGCCAGGCGAACCACTCAGCCGTGATGGCCTGGTCCCGCTTCCAGGCGGGATCGTCCGCCGGTTCCGTTTGCAGCCGCAAATCGGGAACGTTGGCAAAAGCGGTGCGGTCCAGGGCCACGGGGCGGTACATGGTCGAAGAAGTAAAGAGTCCCAACTGGTAGTCCCGACGCTGCAATTCGTCAATCAGTACGGAAGATCGCTGCAGGGATTCAAAACTGCTCCAGTAACCGGGCGGCAAACCGTAAAACAGGCTGAACACACCCATGCGGGATGAATTGCCGCCGCTGAAGTGCCGGGCGAATACCTGCCCACGTTCCGCCGCATAAGCATGGAGACGCGGGGAATCCTGTTCACTGAACCGGTCGCTGCGCATGGCATCCGCCATGATAAGCAGGATGTTCATGCCGCTGCCGTGCCGGCACTGAAGGGGGCTCAGCGGATAATTCAACACCCGGTCAGCAACTGAACTGAGATCTTGCGACAAACGGCGCGCCACTTCACGCTCGCGGCTTTTTTGTGGGTCAACCCAGCCCCACCGGCTCAGCTGTTTCTTGGCGGTGAACCCCTTGTAGACCGGCAATTGCTGACCTACGCTGGTCACCGGCACGTAATAAGCGGCATCCGCCCAGGCGTGAATGCCCTGGGAAACAACGATACTGAACACGGCAACCCAGGCCAGCAGCCTGCCTGTCCTTTTTGACTTCGATTCCACCCATAGCCAACAACGGGAGGCCAGGAGGAACTCAAAAACCAGGCTGATCAGAAAAATCACCGCGACAAAGAACCAGCTCTGCCAGCCGAGAATCTTCATCGTCAGTCCATTGAGGTGAAAACGGCTTTGTGACCACAGCAAGCTGTCCAGCATGATCACCGCAATCAAGAGGGCAAAAACCAGTACCGCTGTCGCGGTGACCCATTTTCGATCCGGCCGCAGCAGAACCAGCGGAGTCACCAGGATGAACAGGGGAATAATCGCCAACATGACGTGGTGGGCAAAATAGACCGTAACCAGGTAAACCCAGGCCAGTGCCGAAGCGCCCGCTACGTAACCACTGAAGTAACGCAAGCCAACCAGCCCGAGAACCACGGCGTTCGCCATGGCAAACCAGCCCATCCAGCGAAACAGTTGTCTGCGGCTAACCCGCATAATCACTCAAACTCGACCACCAGATCGCCCTGCTCCACCAGGGTACCGGCCTCCAGATGCATTGCCTTCACCTTACCGTCCACGGGTGCGGTAATCGTGCTCTCCATTTTCATCGCTTCGATGGTGAACAGCGGTGTGTCCTTTTTCACTGCATCACCCGGCTTAACCAGCACCGAGGCCAATTTGCCCATTAGCGGTGAGCCAATCTCATTGTCCTCCATGGCTTTTCGATGGACCGCCGCTGTTGGTGCGACCGATTCATCCCGGATCTGTACACTTCGAGTCTGGCCGTTGAGCTCAAAGGTGACCTTGCAACGGCCGTTTTCATCGGTTTTTGAGCGGTAGACAAAACGGATCGAGATGGTCTTGCCGCGCTGCAGTTTGACCAGGATTTCATCACCCTGCCCCAGTCCGTAAAAAAAGGCCGGTGTCGGCAGGTAATCGATATCCCCAAATTTCTGGCGGTGCTCATAGAAATCACGAAAAACATTCGGGTACATCTTGTAACTCAGGAAATCAAGAACGGTTTGCCGATGATCAAATTCCTGCTGGAACGCGGCGAACTCTGCATCGAAATCAACCGGCGGCAGGCTGGCGCCCGGTGGACCGGTCAAGGCTTGTTTGCCCTTCAGGACCATCGCGCTCAGCTCAGGCGGAAAACCGCCTTCGGTCTGGCCAAGCTTGCCGCTGAACAAGTCGATGACGGAATCGGGAAAGGCCAGCGTTTCCCCCTGCGCCATCACGTCTTTCTCATCCAGGCCGTTGGCGGTCATGAACAGGGCCATGTCGCCCACGACCTTGGAGGACGGCGTGACTTTCACAATGTCACCGAACATCCTGTTTACAACGACGTAGTTTTTCTTGATCTGCTCAAATCTGTGTTCCAGGCCCAGCGCGATAGCCTGCGGGCGCAGGTTGGAATACTGCCCTCCGGGAATTTCGTGATCATATACTTCTGCAGTTCCGGACTTCAGCCCGGATTCAAACGGATAGTAATACTCTCGCACCGCCTCCCAGTAATTGGCGTAATCGTTCAGGGACTCCAGGTCGAAGGGCTGTTCGCGCTCATGACCCTGCAGCACAGCCACCAGGGAGTTCATGTTTACCTGCGAGGTCAGTCCCGACATGGAACTCAGGCACACGTCCACGATATCCACATCGTTCTCGATCGCCTTGAGCAGGGTCGCGGCCTGCATGGATGAAGTGTCATGGGTGTGCAGGTGAATGGGGATGTCCACCGCAGATTTCAGGGCCGGGATCAGCACCTCGGCGGCATAGGGCTTGAGTAAGCCGGCCATGTCTTTCAGGGCCAGCATGTGAGCGCCTGCATCTTCCAGCCGCCGCGCCATGTCCAGGTAATACTGCAGATTGTAGCGGTAACCGGGCTCCTTGTTCAGCACATCACCGGTGTAGCAGATGGTGGCCTCGGCAATCCCTCCCGTGCGTTCACGCACGACCTGGATGGAGCCTTTCATCCCCTCGATCCAGTTCAGCGAATCGAAAATACGAAACACGTCAATGCCGTTATTCCAGCTCTCCTCGATGAATTTTTCGATCAGGTTATCCGGGTAAGCTTTGTAGCCCACCGCATTGGAACCCCGGAACAACATCTGAAACAGGATATTGGGTATCGCTTCGCGTAATTGCCGCAACCTGCTCCACGGGCATTCCCGCAAGAAGCGCATCGCGACATCGAAAGTCGCCCCGCCCCACATTTCCAGGGAAAAC
The DNA here is from genome assembly GCA_048636595.1 of Oceanospirillum sp. Taxonomy (GTDB): domain Bacteria; phylum Pseudomonadota; class Gammaproteobacteria; order Xanthomonadales; family SZUA-36; genus JAJRRA01. Next base: position 6,339 of record JAIVWI010000076.1, read on the forward strand.
AGTTGCGAGTGAGCCTTGGCGAAACCCTCGGCCACCGCCAGCAAGTCCAGGGTGCGCACGCGGGTTGCCAACAGGGACTGGTGAGCATCACGGAAGGTGGTATCGGTATACAGGATATGCTTCTGATCTTTAACCCAGGCACAAAAAGCTGCGGGGCCCATCTCATCCAGCAGTTGTTTGGTACCTTTTGGGTATTCCGCCAAGCGGTTGACCGGCGGGATAATGGCTTTGCGAAACACCCGGCCAGGCTCGGCGTACCCGACATCCGGGTTTCCGTTCACCGTCAGCTTGGCAATATATTTCAGGGTCTTGGTTGCGCGATCGAACGATTGGGATATCTGGAACAATTCCGGGTGGTTGTCGATGAAACTGACGGTCGCTCTGCCGGTATTGAAGGTCGGGTGTTCCAGAACATTCTCCAGGAACCCGATATTGGTTTTCACACCACGGATGCGGAACTCGCGCAAAGCACGTTGGCCACGCTGCACCGCGCCCTTCAGCGTTCGCCCCTGGGCAGTGACCTTCACCAGCAGAGAGTCGAAAAAAGGCGATACACGAGCGCCGGTATAGGCGGCGCCGACATCCAGCCTGATGCCAAACCCGGCTGCACTGCGGTAGGCGATCAGGGTGCCGAAGTCGGGCTGGAATCCATTTTCCGGATCTTCGGTGGTGATGCGGCACTGCACTGCGTAACCGGTACAACAGATGGACTCCTGTGACTCGATGGAAATCTCAGGATCGCCAAGCAGGTAACCCCTGGCGATCTGGATTTGGCTGCGCACGATGTCAATGCCGGTCACCTGTTCCGTGATCGTGTGCTCCACCTGGATGCGCGGATTGACCTCGATGAAATAGATGTTTTCTTCCCTATCAAGCAGGAATTCGACTGTGCCGGCGTTGTAATACCCAACCTGGCGGGTGACGGCCAGTGCATAGTCAAACAGCGCCTGGCGGGTTTCTTCCTTCAAGCCGCAACTGGGCGCAATTTCCACTACCTTCTGGAATCGTCTCTGCACCGAGCAGTCGCGTTCAAAGAGGTGTACCAGGTTGCCTTCCTCATCGCCCAGCACCTGTACCTCGATGTGCTTGGGCGCCTCGATGAATTTTTCGAGAAAAACCGTGTCGTCGCCGAAAGCCTTGAACGCCTCGCTACGGGCCTCAACGAATGCAGTGGAGAGATCTTCATCACTACGAACAACACGTATTCCCCGCCCGCCCCCACCGGATACGGCTTTGAGCATCAGGGGATAGCCGAGACGGCCGGCCTCCGCCAGGGCAGTCTCCAGGGTATCCAGTTCCAGTCGGCTGGCCTCAATCACCGGTAAACCGGCCGCCACGGCTTTTTCCCTGGCCTTGACCTTGTCGCCCAGCTGCGCCATGGCTTCGGGGGAAGGGCCAACGAAAATAATGCCTTCATCCCGGCAGCGGGTGGCGAACGCCACGTTTTCGGACAGAAAGCCATAACCCGGATGGATTGCGTCCACATCGTTGAGCCGCGCCACCTCGATGATGGCCTCGATATCGAGATAAGGCTTCAGCGGATCATCATCTTCACCTACCTGGTAGGCTTCATCAGATTTGTAACGGTGGGAAGAGAAACGGTCTTCATGAGTAAAAATACTGATGGTGCGAATGCCAAGTTCCGCTGCCGCGCGCAGGACGCGCGTGGCGATTTCACCGCGGTTGGCGACGAGAATTCTGTTGATTTCCCTGATCATGGTCTTACCTGGTCGAGTTTACTGTATTTGAAATTTGATCCATTAAGGCCCCTTTACTATAAATCAAATTGTTGATGCTCTGAATTAAAGCATTTTGGATTATGCCCTATATAGGAAACCCCCTGTTTGAATTGATCAAAATCAAGTGGCCGGGGCTATTGATGCCCTACTATGCACCATTATGCGTGGGGTTGAATTTCTGGATGGAAATCATCATGTCCTTGAAAGAAATTCAAGAGCACTTTGATCGCGAACACGGCGCTCTCGCCCTCCAGGCGGCGGGAAAGAGAATTAATTTGATTCCTCTGGTTTTTGGGAGTTTGTAGAAGTGAGCAGTATGGCTAATAACAAAACAACAATTACAGCGGTTCCTGAGCATACCGTTGAAATTATTACCAATTCTGGCGAGGGTGCACAGAAGTGCGCGCAGATTTTTGGTCAAACCTGCGCCAAGATGGGTAATGGCGTCTGGACGGTGGAGATTATTCCCGCCGAGATTGAACCCCCTCACCACACAGTGACCAGTACTTCAGGAAACATAGTTCGTTTTGGCACAGAGAAGGTGACCAACTGGGGAGACAAGTCCAAGCTGGCTATCGCCTTTAATGATCAGGTGCTGCTTTCACGCCATCGACTTGATTCTTTTGCTGATAATTGCATCATTCTTCAGGAAAGCATGTGGGAAAACCATGAAGACGAAGCAATCCGTGATGGATATGCACAAGCGATGGAAGAAATGTCTTCGAAAAACTATCGTTTTATCAAAGTACCCATCGAGGAAGAGACACTTAAAGTTGTGGACAATCCCCAGCATGGGAAGAACATGTTTGCACTGGGCCTCCTGGCTGAAATCTACCAGCGCGACCTTGCCATTATTGAGAAGCAGATTGCACATATCTTCCGGCACAAATCGGCCAAGGTAACGGAAGTAAACGTGGAGTTGGTGAAAAATGGAATGGCCTGGGCGCGTGAGAACCTGGATTTCCAATTTGAAATCAAATCGATACCAGCCGAAGAATCACGTGTTGTGATGAACGGCAACCAGGCGTGTGCGCTTGGCGCCATCGCAGCCGGCATGGAAATTTGCGCCATGTATCCCATCACGCCGGCAACATCAGTTTCGCATGAGCTTTCTGACATATTTGAGAATTATGGCGGAATGGTGCATCAGGCGGAAGACGAGATCGCTGCCGCAGGCGTGGCGCTGGGTGCTTCTTACGGTGGCAAAGTGGCATTGACCGTGACTTCCGGACCGGGCCTGGCGCTCAAGACAGAGTTCCTGGCGCTGGCCATCATGACCGAGATGCCGTTGGTGGTACTGGACGTCCAGCGCGGCGGGCCTTCAACCGGTTTACCGACCAAAGTGGAACAATCTGATTTGCTGGCGGCGATTTACGGCCAGCCCGGTGACGCGCCGCACGTTGTCATTGCGCCGCGCACGATCGAAGAATGTTTCCATTCCATGGTTACGGCACGCCGGATTGCCGAGACTTTCCGTTGCGTAGTGATCATCTTGACAGATGCCAACCTTGCGACGGGTGTGCAGCAGTTTACACGTCCCGAATTCGATACACGCTGGCTGGGAGATCCTATTGATTCTTCAGCCGTGCCTGAAGGCTTTCGCCCTTATGACTGGGATCCCGAAACAGGAATGTCAAGGCGCATTATTCCCGGTACACTTGGTGGTCAGCACACCGTGACGGGGTTGGCGCATGATGAAAATAGCAGAATTTCTTATGAACCGGAGAGCAATGAGCGCGCATGTAAGATGCGCAGTCGCAAATTAGCTGTCTTCCAGTCTACGCTCATGCCCCCGCCTGTTTATGGTGATGAGGAAGGCGATCTCCTGGTGGTTGGTTGGGGCTCAACGCAGGGAGCTATTGAAGAAGCCGTGGATCGTGCCCGCGCGGAAGGGAAAAAGATCTCTTCCTGCCAGTTGACTTTCCTCTCCCCACTGGAACCAGGCTTGAAAGAGATATTCAGTAAATTCAAAAAGGTGATGACGGTAGAGATTAACTATTCCGATACCGTTGGTGACCCATACATTACACAAGAAACACGCCGTTACGGCCAGCTCGCCTGGCTGCTTCGCGCACACACCCTGGTTGACCTTGATTGCTGGACGAGTTGTCCGGGACAGCCGCTTCGACCACAGGACATTTACAATTCCATTATTGAGAATGTTGAGACAGGAGCCTCCAAATGAGCAGCATCGCAATCTCCCTGCTGGATCTTGAAGCCGACAACTTCGTATGTCTTGAGCCGGAGGACTATCAGACCCGCGTGGGTAAGTGGTGCGCGGGATGTGGCGACTTCGGCGCCTTGAATGCGGTGAAGCGCTTATTGGCGAAAGAACAGCTTCAGCCAGAAAAGATGGCTTTTGTATCTGGAATCGGTTGTTCCAGCCGCTTCCCTCATTACGTTAATGCCTATGGATTCCATGGCATTCATGGCCGGGCGCTGCCGATTGCGACGGGTCTGAAACTCGCGCGGCCTGAGTTGGATGTCTTTGTTGTGATGGGGGATGGCGATTGTACTTCCATCGGTGCAGGACATTGGATTCATGCTACGCGTTACAACACGAACATGACCGTTTTACTGCTTGATAACAACATTTACGGTTTGACCAAGAACCAAACGTCACCGACCACACCGATGGGTTATAAGTCGAATACCTCACCGCGTGGTTCCGTATTGCCAGCACTTGATCCTTTGCAAACAACACTGGGGGTTTCGAATGCATCGTTCGTGGCTCAAACTGCTGACTGGGTACCAGCGCATCTCTATGCCACATTGCAGGCGGCCTATGCACACAATGGTTTTTCCTTTATCCGCATCCTGCAACGTTGTCCCAAGTTTACACCGGATGTGTTTGCGGATCAGGTCAAAAATCCCGACCTGACTGAGTTGCTGATACACAAAGACGGTGTGAATGCTCCAGGCCTGGACAAGCTTTTCAAGGCGCGTCGCGAGCATGACCCAAAGGATCTTGATGAAGCGAGGGCCCTGGCACAGCGCACAGACATGCTTCGCCTGGGTCTCTTCTTCTGCGATGACAGCTTTCCTGTTTACGATGAAATTCGAGCCGTGCCCCCTGTTTCTCCAGAAGAAAAGATTGTCCGGCTGGAAAAGGAGTTTGATCGCCATGCCGTCTGATGAACGAAAGGGTATCGCCCTGGATGCGATTCGCCCACGTATCGAACAGTTTCATTCTGCCCTGACAGTTACCGCAGACCAGGTACGCGGCTTGTTGGCGGGTTCAGGCAATGCCGAGGATGACCAGTCTGTGGCTTTGGGTTTCTTTGCAAAAGGTAAAGTGAATATAGAGCGCTTTGCTTCTTTCACTCCCAGGGCTGCCCGTATCGACGCTGCGGCTGAAGCTCCAATCCGCGCCGCACAGGAAGTGTTGAAGTCTTTGCTTGCCCAGGGGGATGAGCTCTTTATTATTCAAACAGAAGAAGGCAAAGGATTGGGGCACCAACTGAGTGTCAGGCTGGCATCGATAGGCCGTGCTTTTGCGGCAGCGCGGGTAATTGATATGGCCAAGAGCGGTGCATACAAGGAAGACAAGCACGCCGCGACACTGGAAAGATTCCCCTACGCAATGTGGAACAGCTCAGAGCGTGCACTCGCCCCCGCCCTGGTGGTAAATGTGTCCGGCGCCGATTTCAAACCTTCAGCGATTGTGCCCCTGCTTGATACCAACATGAAGATTGTTTTTAACGTCAGCGGCGATGCGCCGGCAGCAGCCTTATCGCGTGTAATATCTCCGCGCGTGTTTGTGCAGCAGGAAACAGGTAGTGCCAGCCTGGAAGCTTTTGCCGCATTCAACGGCATCGCGGTCGTTGCGTTTCTGCCGGCAACGGCTGTGAGCTTTGTACACGACCCATCCGCAGGCTCAACGACCTATGAACGATTTGTTTCGGTGACATTCCCGAAAGAAGTCAGAAAGCGTGCCATAGGTGGTATCAGCCCGGCCCAGCAGGCAGAAGACTACACCTTGCTCGAATCCCTGTCCGTGCCCCCTGAAATTGCCGGAGACGCGGCATCAGATCCGGCCGGCAAGCTTTCAGCCTGGCTGCTGAATCAAACCAATTTATCCGATTTGTCCACATAGGCAAAGGGCCTGCTTATGACTGGATACCCCATTTTGGATTCTGCCCTGGTTCTTGGGGGCGTGGGGCTTTTCTTTGGCTTTGTGATCGCGATGGTGAACAAGAAGTTCTGGGTATGGGAAGACCCTCGCATCGATGAAGTGGAAGAGTTGTTGCCGAGCACCAACTGTGGCGCATGTGGTTTACCGGGTTGCCGGGCATTTGCCGAAGCAGTGATTTCCGGGGAACAGTTACCATCAGGTTGTACGGTCATGGGCCCGGAAGATGTAAGCGATGTTGCCAGCTACCTGGGCGTTGATGCCGGTGAGGCGAATAAACGCGTTGCCCGTTTGCTGTGTGCGGGCGGCAAGAATGAAGCCGTGCAAAATTCGGATTACTCAGGCTTTGAAACATGTAAAGCCGCTGCTGCTGTGGCAGGTGGCGGAAAAGGCTGCGCATGGGGTTGCCTGGGCCTGGCTGATTGTGAGGTATCCTGCCTGCTTGATGCCATTTATATGAATGAAGACGCCCTGCCCGTTGTTATTCCTGAACTTTGTACTGCATGCAATGACTGTGTAGAGACCTGCCCCAAGGATCTTTTTGTGCTGATGCCAATGGATCAAAAGTTAATCGTGCAGTGCAGGAATCTGCTCTTTGGTGATGCCGCGGAAGACCTCTGCAGCGTGGCTTGCAATGCCTGTAACAGGTGTGTTGCTGATTCAGAGCCAGGCGTCATTGAAATGAAAAATAATTTAGCTGTCATTAATTATGAAAAAAACTCGTTGACTGACCCGAAGGCAATTTCGCGATGCCCGACCGAGGCGATCGTGTGGCTTGAAGGACAGCAGTTTCAAGAAAGCTCGATTGAGCTGGAGAAGAAAGTCGTATGAACCAGGAAAAAAGTGAAGCCAGGTATCCCGGAATTTTTAAAACCGATGATGGCAGCGCAGCAGTTGTATCAATGGAAACCGCCGCAAGTGAAGCCGCAGGTGCTTATCCGATCACGCCTTCCACTCAAATGGGAGAAGGTTGGGCGTCTGCAGTTGCAAAAGGTGAGAAGAATGTAAACGGGCGCAACCTGATTTTCTTTGAGCCTGAAGGTGAACACGCTGCCGCAGGTGTAACCGCTGGAATGAGCATGGTGGGTTTGCGCTCAACCAACTTCTCAAGTGGCCAGGGTATTGCCTATATGCACGAGTCACTCTACGCGGCAGTGGGCAAACGGCTCACCT
>JAIVWI010000077.1:0-13209 GCA_048636595.1 Oceanospirillum sp.
GGTTTATTTCGACAGCGAAATCTGTGGACACCCGGGCCATGACCTGGAAGAAACTTCCGGCATCACCAATGCCGTGTTCGAGATGTTACGTAATGCGGGCACGCTGGTACCGGCAGTCGATCCGGATCTTGTCGTATGCTGGGGCGGCCATTCCATCGCCAGGACGGAGTACGACTACACCAAGAGGTGTGGTTACGAACTGGGCTTGCGCCGGCTGAACATCATTACCGGCTGCGGACCCGGGGCAATGAAGGGGCCGATGAAAGGCGCCACCATTGCACATTCGAAACAACGGGTCTCGCCCGGCCGCTATATCGGTATCACAGAGCCCGGAATCATAGCGGCCGAATCACCCAATCCAATCGTCAATGAACTGGTGATCATGCCGGATATCGAGAAGCGCCTCGAAGCCTTTGTCCGGCTCGGTCACGGCATGATCATATTTCCCGGTGGTGTAGGAACCGCGGAGGAAATCCTCTATCTGATCGGTGTTTTACTCAATCCGGCCAACGCTGAAATGCCGGTTCCGATGATCATGACCGGTCCGGCGGAATCAGCCGCCTATTTTGAAAAAATTGACAATTTTATTCGACTGGCCCTGGGCGAGCAGGCCTGTCAGTGTTACGAGATCATTATCGGTGACTCGGCCCGGGTAGCGCAGGTGATGGCAAAGGGCATGGAGGACGTACGACAGTTCCGCGTCGACACCCACGATGCTTTCTATTTCAACTGGATGCTTGAAATAGACGAGGCATTCCAGATTCCGTTCCACCCCAACCACGAAAATATGGCGGCCCTTGAGATCAGCCGTGATCTGCCGATACACGAACTGGCTGCCAATCTTCGCCGGGCTTTTTCAGGCATCGTGGCTGGCAATGTCAAACCGGAAGGGCTGCAGGCGATCCGCAAACACGGGAATTTCGAGATTCAGGGCGAGCACGACATCATGCAGTCGCTGGATGCTTTGCTGGCCGGTTTCGTGGCGGACAACCGCATGAAACTTCCCGGTGACAGCGCCTACGAGCCGTGTTACCGGGTTGTTGCCTGAGGCGACTTTTGTAAGAGCCCGCTTGCGGGCGAACGTCTGGTTTCAGGATTGCTCACAATCAAGCTTCAAGCAGTCGCCCGCAAGCGAGCTCTTACAGATATGGGATTACGTTGTAAGAGCCTGCTTGCGGGCGATGGCTACTCACCTGTCCTGCATGGGCTCCAGCATTTTCCGGATGGTTGCCAGGTCGATTCCGCGGGTATAGATCCATTGCGGACCGGTGGTTTCGGTTTGTGGTGCACCCAGGACGCCCGGTACGGTCTTCTTTTTCGATTCCTCAAGCGGAGCAATCCAGCCGGCATCCAGCAGGATGTTTCGCTCGGTTGAGGTGAGGGAATCTTCGTCTTCAATTGCGTATGAGTCGCCAAATTGCATTTCTACTGCAAGGTCTTCCAGTGCATCGGCAAGATCAATGCCGGTCACTGGATAACGCAGAGCATAGTGATTGTCGCGTTCGACCAGCACGTCCAGGGCACAGCCCTCGGCAAGTCCCCGGTAGCGCTCCGGTTTGTCAGGATCCCGCTTCAGAAACAGCAAGTACCGCCTGCCTTCTTCGAACACCGTTGGGTTGGGAAAATAGCATTCGTTTTCATGCAAGCCCTGCTCATGGATTTCGATGATCTCCATGGGTTTGTCGATCTTGTAAGGAATCAGGATTTTCAGATAGGCGCTGCCGCTGACCGGGTACCCGCGCCGGTAGAAATAGTCCGTATCTTTCACCTGGGCCAGCACGATCACTTCAGCTTTTGCGCCAAGGTCTGCAAGGCTTATGGGTGGAACCGGGCGCTCATCCTGGGCCAACAAAGTACCGGAAACAATGACCAGAATATAAACAATGTAAATCAGTTTTTTCATTGCTTGTCCTGCTGTAAGAGCGTCCTTGGGCGCGAAACTTGCTTGTCAATCAGGCGCAAGTTGTTGTCGAACCGGTCGGCCGCAAGCGACCTCTTACAGTGAAAAATCAGGTGAGGCGGCCCAGTTTCTGGCCCATGACTACGATGTCGCCTGCGCCGTAGTCCGCCAGCACGGAAACTGCAGCGGCGGGTTGCAACAGGATCACGGTCGAGCCCATATTGAAGCGGCCCATTTCCTGGCCTTTTTCGAGACGGATATCCCGTCTGCTCCAGTCGCCAGTCGTGACCCGCTTGCCCCTGGGGGGTGTGATGACACCCGCCCAGGTTGTCTCCATGCTCGACACCAGCATGGCGCCGATCAGGATGAGGGCCATGGGACCGTGGCTTGTTTCGAACAGGCTGATCACACGTTCATTGCGTGTGAAGAGCCCGGGCACACAATGCACGGTATAGGGTGCAACACTGAAAACCCGTCCCGGCACGTGGGTCATGCGCTGCAGATGACCACTCACCGGCATGTGCACGCGGTGATAATCGCGGGGCGACAGGTAGATGGTATGGAAGAATCCGTTGTAGAAATCGCTGGCTGCCGGATCATTGGCGAGCAGGTCCCTGAGGGAATAATGTTGTCCCTTGGCCTGTAATATCCGGTCGTGGGTCAATCTGCCGCACTGGCTGATTTTACCGTCGCTGGGTGAAACAAACGAAGAAGGATCCGGGTCAATTGGCCTGGCGCCTGCCGCCAGTTCGCGAGTAAAAAAGGCATTGAATGTTTCAAAATCAGATGCGGATTTCAGTTTTGACTCACTCCAGTCAACCCCCGTCACCTCGCTGATCAATGAAATTTGCAGGTTCTTAATCGCCTTGACCCGGATTCGCATGAACCAGTGCACCATGCTTGACAGCAGGTGATGCGGCAGCAGGTGTTGGATCCCGGCGAGGATGTTTTCGAGTAAACGCACGCGGGTCATTCCTCGATGATCGCCAGCAGATCCGCCACGATTTTTTCCGCATCATGAGGCGGGGGGAATGCCCCGTAAAGCCGGCCCTGGGGATCCGTCAACAGGATGCTGGCGGAATGGGCAACATCGTATTGCGGCGCTCCAGGGTCGTGTTCCTCGATCTTATAGGCGATTCCCAGTTGGCGGGTAAGCGGCAGCAGCTGTACCTGGTCCCCCGTGACGCCGATAAACCCGGGGTCGAAGTACGCCAGGTACTGCTCCAGTTTGGCGGGTGTGTCCCGTTCCGGGTCTACCGAGATGAAGAGAATTTGTAGCCGGTCCGTTTCCCCCCCAAAAGCCTGTTGCATGCTTTCGTTGACTCTTTGCAGCTCAAAAAGCGCTCCGGGACAGACATCGGGGCAATTGGTGAAGCCGAAGAAGAGCAGCGACCACTTACCGCGCAGGTCGGCAAGAGAGAAAGGCTGTGAATGCTGATCTGTAAGAGCGAAATCTGCGATTACCCGGGCATCAGGCAGCACCAGCAGTGATGAGACCGGGGACTGGTTACGCGCCTGGTTCAGTTTCCAGAACGAAACACCACCGATCGCGCTCACGGCTGCAATCAGGACAGCCATGCTGATTAGCCGGATATTGAAACTGTTGGAAGTCAAATCAAAATCAACCTGCAGTGAAACCTCGATTATACTTCCACTGGCCCTGTGGAAAACCCCTGCAGAGTAAATTCCCGGACTTTGAAGATGAATGTTGCGCAATGGATCGAGTGGGTAACCAGGAAACTGGCGGGCGCAGACCTTCATTTCGGCCACGGAACCGATAACGCCCATGATGAAGCGGCCTGGCTGGTCCTGCACGCCATCAGCGCCAGGCTGGACGGCAGTTTTGATGACTGGGGAAGAGAAATTGAAGAGCTTGAGGAAAAACGGCTAAGGGAATTGCTGGATGCCCGCGTTAAGCAACAACTTCCGTTGGCTTACCTGACCGGCATCGCCCGTTTTGCAGGGCTCGAGTTCGAAACCGGCCGTGCTGCCCTGGTTCCGCGCTCGCCCATCGCTGAGCTCATACTGGATCAGTTCCAACCCTGGCTGGACCCTGCCGGGGCAGGCCGCGTGCTGGACATGTGCACCGGAAGCGCTTGCATCGCGATCGCTATTGCCCGGTACTTGCCCTGGACCCGGGTGGACGCCGTGGATATCAGCAAGGATGCGCTCGAAATTGCCGTACGTAATGTCAGCAGGCATGCTGTGGGTGACCGTGTGAACCTGATCGAGTCTGATTTGTTCCACTCCCTTCCTGCCTGCCTTTATGATCTAATCGTGGCGAATCCGCCTTACGTTCCCGTGGATTCGATCACTACCTTGCCTGGTGAGTACCGGGCAGAGCCGGTTTTGGGATTGGTTTCAGGGAGCGACGGGCTGGACGCGACTTTGTCCATCCTGGTGGATGCGCCGCGTTTTCTGGAGGAAAATGGGGTGTTGGTTTGTGAGGTGGGTGAAAGTGAAGAGCGCTTGCTTGCGCTATTGCCGGATTTACCCTTTCTCTGGCTGGATTTCAGCCACGGCGGTTCCGGTGTTTTTATCCTGACGCGTGAAGAACTGGAGCACGCCCACGCACAATTGGCAGCTCTTTTAGAGGAAAGAAAAAATGTCACATAACACGTTCGGGCGCCTGTTCCGGGTGACCACATTTGGTGAAAGCCATGGCCCTGCTATTGGTTGCGTGATTGATGGCTGTCCCCCGGGGCTGGAAATCGATGAACCGGAAATCAAAGCGCAGCTCGTTCGCCGCGCCACGGGGAAATCCAGGCATACCTCCCAACGCCGGGAAAAAGACGATGTGCAGATACTGTCCGGTGTTTTTGAAGGCAGGACCACGGGTACGCCGATCGCCCTGCTGATTGAGAATACGGACGCGAAATCCAGGGATTACGAGAACATCAAGCGGCAGTTCCGGCCGGGGCATGCGGATTTCACCTATTGGAAAAAGTATGGCCTGAGGGACTATCGCGGTGGAGGTCGCTCTTCTGCGCGGGAAACCACCATGCGCGTGGCGGCCGGCGCCATCGCCCGCAAGTGGCTCAAGGAGAACCACGGTGTGGAAATCCAGGGTTGGCTGGCCCAATTGGGGCCAATCAGGACGGATGAAAACATGCGCTGGGAGACGATAGAGGACAATCCGTTTTTCTGCCCTGATCCTGAAAAGGTGCCTGAACTCGAGTCGTTCATGGATGCGCTGCGTAAATCAGGTGATTCAGTCGGGGCGCGCGTGAACGTCGTGGCGCGAAATGTGCCGGTTGGCCTGGGAGCGCCTGTGTACGGCAAACTTGACGCCGACCTGGCCAGCGCCATGATGAGCATCAATGCAGCAAAAGGGGTTGAAATCGGTGCGGGTTTTAGCTGCGTTGCGCAAAATGGCACCCAGCACCGCGATGAAATGACCAGGGAAGGCTTTCTGAGCAACCACGCGGGGGGTATTCTCGGTGGAATATCAAGCGGCCAGGAGGTGCTTGTCAGCACCGCTTTTAAACCGACATCCAGCCTCAGAATTCCCTGCAGGGGACTGGATATTGACGGCAATGAGGTGGAAATTATCACCAAGGGCCGCCATGACCCCTGTGTCGGTATTCGGGCGACGCCCATTGTCGAGGCCATGCTGGCGCTGGTGTTGATGGATCATGTTTTACGCCATCGGGCGCAGAACGGATAAAAACAATTAAACAACAGCTTACAAGTACACTATAATTTTGAACATGAAACGAAAACCGAATATAGCAGTAGTCGGAGCCAGTGGCGCCGTAGGTGAAGTCATGTTGTCCATCCTGGCGGACCAGGGCTACCGGACAGATCACGTTGTGGCCCTTGCGAGTGAACGTTCCACCGGTGAGGACGTGGAATTTGGCAATGCGCAACTGACCATACGGAACCTCGCGGATTTCGATTTTTCCAGCGTGGATTACGCGCTGTTTTCAGCCGGTGGTTCCGTCAGCAAGGAATTTGCGCCAATAGCGGCTGCTGCAGGCGCCATCGTTATCGACAATACATCCGCTTTCCGTTACGACGATGACATACCGCTGGTGGTCCCGGAAGTGAATGCCCATGTGCTGGACGGCCTGTCAGGCGGCTGCATTATCGCCAACCCCAATTGCTCGACCATCCAGATGGTCGTTGCACTGGCGCCCGTGTACAGGGCAGTGGGTATTTCCAGGATCAACGTGGCTACCTACCAGTCGGTTTCAGGCGCTGGACGTGGCGGGCTGAAGGAACTTGCGCTGCAGACCGCCCAGCGGCTGAATTTCCAGGAGCCCGATGTCAGCAAATTTGCCCAGCCCATCGCATTTAATGTTTTACCGCAAATCGACGAAATGCTGGATAACGGCTATACGCGGGAAGAAATGAAGATGCTGTGGGAAACACAGAAAATATTCGAAGATCCCGCGGTGCTGGTCAACGCAACGGCGGTCCGGGTGCCGGTCTTTTTCGGCCACGCCGAAGCGGTGCATTTTGAAACCCGCGAAGACATCAGCATTGAGCAAGTCAGAAAACTGCTGGAAGAGGCGGAAGGTGTGGAATTACTGGAAGGTGAAGATTTGATTCACCCCACGCCGGTGACCCATGCAGCAGGCAAAGATCCCGTGTATGTTGGAAGATTGCGGCGCGATTTGAGCCATCCCCGTGGCATCGACATGTGGGTGGTTGCGGACAATATACGCAAAGGCGCCGCCCTGAACGCCATCCAGATAATGGATGTTCTTGAAAAAAATCGTCTTTTAGCTGGCAACATGGACGCTGCAAACGTAAAATCTGCTTGATTGAAAGTCACTTGGCAATAGCGTGTGGCGTGATGCCTTGAAAAAGCCTTATGCCCGGCTCTTAAATCCTGTTCTTCAAAAGTCAGGGAAAGACGGAGGGACTCATGAACACCAGAAACCATTTCCGCGCCAGGATCATCCTGGGAGCTTCTTTGCTTGCTTTCAGCCAGATTGCCTGGTCGCTTGGGCTGGGGGAAGCGAAGGTTGAATCTTTCCTGGGGCAGCCGCTTGAGGTCAAAATCGAGCTCATCACCCAGGCCTCGGACGACCTGGCTTCAGTAAGCGCCAGCCTGGCTTCTGCGGCAGACTACCAGTTGATCGGTGCGAGCCGTGATGATGTTTCCGTGCCGTTGCAGTTTTCGATTGAAAATCCGGACGGAAACGCCTACATATCAGTCCGGAGTAAACTGGACATCAATAATCCAGTCCTGCGCCTGATCCTGGAGGTGAACTGGCCCAATGGACGCATGCTGCGGGAATACACGCTGTTCCTGGATCCCTCGACTTTCAGTCAACCCGCTCCGGCGCCCCGCATCGAATCTGTAGCGAAAGCCGAACCGGCAACTGAAGCACAGCCCGCTCCAACGCCCCGCGTCGAAACTGCAAGTACGGCCGGGAGGGCAACTGAAGCACAGCCCCCACAACCTGCATCAGCCCCTGCGGGCGATGCCGTTATTTCAGGGGCGGATGAATACGGCCCGGTTAAAAGGGGAGATACCCTGTGGCGCATCGCAAAAGACTGGTCTGCCGGAAGCGGGCTTAACCTCAACAAGGTGATGCTGGCCATCCAGCGTGAAAACCCCCGGGCGTTTTCCAAAAACAACATCAACCTGCTGCAGCGCGGGGCAATTTTACGTATGCCGCAAAGGGATGATGTTAATTCAATGTCTTCTGCTACAGCACGTAACGAGGTCCAGCAACAATCCGATGCGTTCCAGTCGCGACAGAGCGTCAGTATGGCCAGCTCCGCTGTTCCTTTAATTTCCGAAGAAAGTGTTGCGGCAGAGCCTGTTCTGGACGTACGGGTCCCCGAAAAGATTGAAGCGCAGGTTGAGGAGCAGATTGAGGAGCAGACCGGGGAACAACTTGCTCAAAACGAAGAGCCTCTTCCTGAGCCCGTTACTGAGGAAGAACCGATTCCGTCTGAATTGGCCCCAAGCCAATTGGAACTGCTTCCGCCATCTGAAGACAATTCTTTGGACAGCACTTACGGCTTTGAAGAATCTGAGGCCGCAGCGGATGATGCGGTATCAGCACGGGCGCTGCGTGAGGAACTATCCCGAAAAGAAGAAGAATTGATCAATCAGCAGCAGCAGAATGAATACCTGGAACAGCGTCTGGCAGAGCTTGAAGACCAGCTGGAGGAAAGCCGTAAAGGTACGGTCGAAGATAAGAATCTGGCCAGCATGGAGGAGCGTCTGCGCGAAGAAAGGCTGAGCGATGCGAAATCTGATGCGCCAAAAGTTGTGTCTTCTCCACAGCCGGATGAGCCCTGGTACAGCCGGTTTTGGCTTTGGCTGGTGGGATTGCTGGTACTCGTGGTGGTGATCGTGGGTTGGTTGATGGGCCGTCGTGGCCGTTCTGACACCGTGGTATCCGACCTGGGTGGCGCCACTGATCCACTGCGTGAAATCAAGGACGAGGCTGAGGATCTCCTCCGGGTTCTGGATTCTGAAAGTACAGATGAAGTGGCTGAAGAAGTTATAGAAGACGTACTAGCAGAAGAAGAGGCAGAGACACCAGCTGCTGATGAGTCTGAGGATACTCAAACCATGCCGGCCAGCAAAGACCTTTCCGGCGCGGACGAAGAGGCCCAATTACTGGATGAGGAAAGTGCGGATCCTGAAATCCAGCTGGACCTGGCACGGGCCTATATCTCCATGGGTGACCGGGAAGCCGCACGAGTCATCCTGGAAGAAGTTATCGCCAACGGTTCAGAGGAACAGCAGGCCGAGGCGAACAAGATGAAGGACATGCTCTAGGGAAGGATATGCTCCAGGCCTGGTAACCATGCCAGGTCCCGGGTTTCCTTCAATACGATATGCGTTATGCCCTGGGACTGGAATATGATGGTTGTGCCTTCCTGGGCTGGCAGATCCAGCGCCAGGAGCCCACGGTTCAGGGTTGCGTTGAAATAGCCCTTTCCCGGGTCGCAAATCACACTACCCGGGTCACCTGTTGCGGCCGGACAGACACCGGCGTACATGCATTAGGCCAGGTGGCCCACTTTGATTCAGATGCGGACCGTTCGGAACGGTCCTGGATACTGGGTATCAACAGCCACTTGCCTGCGGGCGCCAGCGCCCTTTGGATTCGCCAGGTGGATGATGGATTCCACGCACGTTTCAGTGCATTTTCCCGCAGTTATAGATATGTCATTCTGAACCGCTGGATACGGCCGGCTCTTGATGCCAACAGAAAGAGCTGGTGCCGTACGCCTCTGGACGCTGATAAAATGCAGGATGCTGCGCAGTATTTGCTCGGTGAACACGATTTCACGTCCTTTCGCGCCACCGCATGCCAGGCGAGACACGCGGTCCGTGAAATCCAGCAAATTTCGGTGCAGCGCACGGGCGATACCATCAGCCTGGAGGTGACGGCCAATGGCTTCCTGTATCACATGGTCCGGAACATTGCCGGCAGTCTGATCCGGGTTGGCATGGGCGAGGCGTCCCCGGAATGGCTTGGCGAAGTGCTGGCAAAACAGGACCGCAGCCAGGCTGCACCAACGGCCGCGCCCGAAGGACTTTATTTTGTAAGCGCCCGGTACCCGGAACAGTATGATTTTCCGGCCTCGGCGCCGGCTTTTCCCAGGAGTTGGAACCAGTCGTGAAGGTGCAAGATGTCTCCCAGAGTTAAAATTTGCGGGTTGACGCGGGGCCGTGATGTCCGTGCCGCAGTTTCCTGCGGAGCGGATGCGCTGGGTTTTGTATTTGCCGCCGGCAGCAAGCGTGTGATCGACCCCCGTAAAGCACGGGAACTCGTACAATTGGTACCGGCGTTCGTTGCCCGCGTAGGGCTGTTTCTTGACCAGGATGCGGAGTTGGTCAACAGCATCCTGGAGCAAGTGCCGCTGTCACTGCTGCAATTTCATGGCAGGGAAGATGCTGCTTATTGCCGGCAGTTTGGCCTGCCTTACATCAAGGCGGTGAGTATGAATTCCGGGCATGCTGAGGAGCAGGCGGAGGGGGAATTCCCGGATGCCGCGGCTTTGCTGTTGGACAGCCATGAACCGGGAGGGCTGGGTGGCACGGGCCGGGCTTTCGATTGGAAGCGAATCGGTCAGGCCGGGGGGCAGATTGGAGCTCAGACCGGACGGCCTTTGATACTGGCGGGCGGTCTGACCCCGGACAATGTCAGGGCAGCAGTTCGTCTTGTGAAGCCCTGGGCCGTGGATGTTTCAAGCGGTGTGGAAGATGCACCCGGCATCAAGAATGCCGAAGCGATGCAGCGATTTATTGAACAGGCAAAGATTGAACAGTCAAAGATTGAACATGCAGAGTAGTGAGTACCCAAGTGAACAGTGAAGCAGAAAACACCATCCTGTCCGTTTCAGAGCCGGATGAATCCGGCCATTTTGGCCCGTACGGCGGCACTTACGTTGCAGAAACCCTGATTCACGCCCTGGACGAATTGAAAGAAGCTTACGGGCGCTGGCGCCAGGACGAGGAATTCATGGCCCGCATGGATTCTGACCTTGCGAATTATGTCGGGCGTCCTTCGCCCATCTATTTTGCCCGCAGGTTGACCGAAGTGGCCGGCGGTGCACGTATCCTGCTCAAGCGTGAAGACCTCAACCACACAGGTGCACACAAGATCAACAACACGGTGGGGCAGGCGCTTCTCGCCCATTACATGGGCAAGTCCCGTGTGATCGCGGAAACGGGTGCGGGGCAGCATGGCGTCGCCTCGGCGACCGTGGCGGCACGGCTGGGGCAGTCCTGCGTTGTTTACATGGGAGAAGTGGACATCCATCGCCAGGCCATCAACGTCTTTCGTATGCGTTTGCTGGGCGCGGAAGTACGTTCCGTTACATCAGGTTCAAAAACACTGAAAGATGCGCTCAACGAGGCCATGAGGGACTGGGTAAGCAATATAGACGACACTTATTACATCATTGGCACCGTTGCCGGGCCGCACCCCTATCCGGTGATGGTGCGGGATTTCAATGCAGTGGTCGGGCGGGAGGCCCGCCGTCAAATGATGGAGCAATACGATACTCTGCCCGATGCGTTGGTTGCCTGTGTCGGTGGCGGTTCCAACGCCATGGGGCTGTTTCATCCGTTCATTGGGGATGCATCGGTGAAAATGTTTGGTGTGGAGGCTGCCGGCAGGGGGCTCGCTACCGGGCAGCATGCAGCCTCACTGTGTGCCGGCCGGCCGGGAGTCCTGCACGGTTGCCGGACATACCTGATGGATGATGATGCCGGCCAGATTTTACATACGCACTCTGTTTCCGCTGGTTTGGACTATCCGGGAGTCGGTCCGGAGCATGCCTGGCTCAAGGACACCGGGCGGGCCGAATACGTCGCGGTGACGGACCAGGAAGCACTCGACGCATTTCACAAGCTGACGCGGCTGGAGGGTATATTGCCAGCCCTGGAAAGCAGCCATGCGATCGCATACGCAATGAAGCTGGCTGCTGAAATGACCGCGGACCAGACTTTGCTGGTGAATCTTTCCGGGCGGGGCGACAAAGACGTCCAGACGGTTGCCGAACTGGAGAATATTTCCCTGTGAGCAACAGAATAGACACATGCTTCGAGACATTGTCACGCACCGGGTCCAAGGCCCTGATTCCCTTTATCACGGTGGGTGACCCCGATCCGGCGTGGACGGTTGACATCATGCACGCGCTGGTCAAGGCGGGCGCCGATCTGCTGGAACTCGGCGTACCGTTCTCCGATCCGGCAGCGGACGGACCGGTCATCCAACTGGCCAGCGAACGCGCGATATCCAGGGGTGTAACGCTGCGCAGTGTGCTGGAAACAGTCGAAGCTTTCCGCTGCCAGGATCCGGATACGCCGATTGTTTTGATGGGTTACCTCAATCCGCTTGAGCGTTACGGTCATGAAGCCTTTGCAAGGGATGCCGCCCGCGCCGGTGTCGATGGCGTTCTGATGGTGGATTGCCCACCGGAGGAAATGGCCGGCTTGCGCGTGCGCATGGATGAACATGGCATTTACCCCATCTGCCTGGTTGCTCCCACGACCACGAGCGAACGCTTACAGTTCATTGCCGGGCAGGCGAAGGGATACCTGTACTACGTTTCTTTCAAGGGCATCACCGGGGCCAACAGCCTGGATGAGGCCGGCCTTGCCGGCCCGGTCCGGGAGATCCGCTCACACAGCGATCTGCCGATTGCCGTTGGTTTCGGGATCAAGAATGCGGATAATGCGGCTGCGGTTGCCGGCCTGGCCGATGCTGTGGTGATTGGCAGTGCGCTGATTGAACAGGTGCAGAACGCCGGGTCGCGCGATGAAGCCTGTGAACGGGTGATGGGCTTTCTTGCGCCCATACGCGATGCAATGGACAATAGGAATTGATATGAGCTGGTTTCAAAAACTCATGCCTTCGCGAATCCGCACCGAAGGCGGGACTAAACGCAAGGTACCGGAGGGGCTGTGGACCAAATGCTCCTCGTGTTCGGCCGTGTTGTACAAACCCGAACTCGACCGTAACCTGGCCGTGTGCCCCAAGTGCGGTAACCACATGCCCATTTCAGCCAGGGTCAGGCTGGAACAATTTCTTGATCCGGGCGAGAAACGCGAAATCGCGGCCAGCCTTGAACCGCTGGATCCACTCAAATTCCGTGACCAAAAGAGATACCGCGAACGAATTGTCGCCGCCCAGAAAAAAACCGGTGAGAAAGATGCACTGATAGCCATGGTGGGAAAGCTCGCCGGGCAGGACATGGTGGCCTGTGCATTTGAATTTGCCTATATGGGGGGGTCCATGGGATCCGTGGCCGGAGAAAAGTTCGCGCGGGCCGGCCAGGAATGTCTGCGCATGAAGGCGCCCCTGGTTTGTTTCTCGGCGTCCGGCGGAGCCCGCATGCAGGAAGGCTTGTTTTCCCTGATGCAGCTGGCGAAAACTGCCGCTGTACTGGGACGCATGGCAGAAGCAGGAGTCCCCTTTATCTCTGTGCTGACCCATCCCACGACGGGCGGAGTTTCCGCCAGTCTCGGCATGCTGGGCGACATTATCATAGCTGAACCCGGCGCGCTGATCGGTTTCGCCGGGCCGCGGGTAATTGAACAGACCGTACGTGAGAAACTGCCGGAAGGGTTCCAGCGCAGCGAATTTCTGCTCGAGAAAGGCGCCATTGACATGATCCTGGATCGCCGGCAGTTACGCGAAAAAATTTCTGCAATGCTGGCGCTGATGATGGAGGGAAAGCAACCCAAACCCGTCAGCGGAGAAGTGGTCGGGTAGAGCTGGCAAATGTCAGCCCCCTTGGCTAGCAGTGAATTCCAGTAACGTGGTTCACGTTATTGTTGTGCTACTTGCTGGGGCGCCAGTCCGAAGCAAGGGGTCTTC
>JAIVWI010000078.1:0-13026 GCA_048636595.1 Oceanospirillum sp.
GACAGTGACCGCCGTCACCTCAATACCAGTTCAGATTCCGAAGTGTTGCTTAATGTCCTGGCGCACGAACTACAGAAACAGAACCCGGCCAGGTTGGAAGTCGAGCATATTTTCAGAGCGGTGGATGCGGTGCACATGCGCTGCCGGGGTGCGTATTCAGCGCTGGCCCTGATTTCGGGTCACGGCGTTCTTGGATTCAGAGATCCACGGGGCATCCGTCCGGCCGTTTTGGGTTCACGGGAAACGGCCAGCGGTGTTGAATATGCCGTCGCTTCGGAGAGTGTCGCCCTGGATACGCTCGGTGTTTCCCTGATGCGGGACCTTGGGGCTGGTGAAGCGGTTTTTATCACGCTGGACGGCAAGCTTCACACCCACCTGAGCCCGCATGCGAAGGCCCTGTCACCCTGTATTTTTGAATACGTCTATTTTTCCCGGCCCGATTCGATGATCGATGACATCTCGGTATACAAGGCCCGTCTGCGTATGGGACAGGCGCTGGCGAAAAAGATCCTCAGGGAATGGCCTGATCACGATATCGAGGTGGTTATCCCGGTTCCTGACACCAGCCGCACATCGGCCTTGCCCCTGGCCTACGATCTGGACGTCAAGTATCGCGAAGGTTTTATCAAGAACCGGTATATCGGCCGGACCTTCATCATGCCGGGCCAGGCGGAGCGTAAAAAATCAGTCAAACAAAAGCTCAACGCCATCGACCTGGAGTTCCGGGGCAAAAACGTGTTGATTGTCGATGACTCTATCGTCCGGGGAACGACTTCCAGGCAGATCATTCAGATGGCCAGGGAAGCGGGAGCACGCAAAGTCTATTTTGCATCGGCAGCACCTCCGGTGCGTTATCCTAATATTTACGGCATCGACATGCCGGCGCCAGGTGAACTGATCGCCAGTGGCCGGAGTGAGAAGGAAATCGAAGAAGAACTGGGGGCTGACTGGCTGATCTACCAGGATCTGTCCGATCTTATCGAGGCTTGCCGGGAGGGGAACGAACGCATCGTTGAGTTTGATACGTCCTGTTTCTCCGGTGAGTACATCACCGGCGTACAACATGGTTACCTGGAACAGCTTCAGCAACAACGATCTGACCAGGCACGGACAAAGCGCAGAAGCGAAGGGTCTGTGCAGTTGGCCGGTTAGCCCTGAACCTTTCATTTTTATTTGCAAGAGTAGCAGTTAATGCGTGACCCCATTTCAAAGGTCGACACCGCCTGGTTGCGAATGGAGCAACCCACCAACCTGATGATGATTACCGGCGTCATCGTTCTTGACTCCGGGGCTTCTTTTGAGCGTGTGGTTGAGACCATTGAACACAGGTGGCTGGCGTTCAGGCGTTTCCGGCAAAAAGCCGTGGACAAGGCCGGTGGAGCCTACTGGGAGCTGGACAAGGATTTTGACATCCACACCCATATCCGGCGCGTGGCTCTTCCCGGAAATGCCGGACAGGACGAACTCGAGGAGTTTGTCAGCGACCTGGCCAGTACCGGTCTCGATCATTCCCGGCCTCTTTGGCAGTTTCATTACGTAGAAAATTTTTCCGGTGGTCCGGTCCTGGTGCAAAGGGTTCATCACTGTTATGCAGATGGAATCGCACTGATCCAGGTATTTCTCTCCCTGACGGACCCGGGTCCTGAACCCAGGCCTTCTGCATCCAACCCGGAGACCTGGAAAAAAAGGCGGGCCGCCGAATCCACCATTTACCAGAGGCTCCTGGAGCCTGCCCGGGAAGGACTGGGCCTGGCTGTCCACTGGTCCAAAAAACTGCTGGGTGAGGCGGTTGAGATCGTACAGGAGCCGGAGAAAGGCAGGAAGTATGTGACTGAGGCCTCCGAGCTGATCAAGGAACTCGCCAGTTCAATTACGCTTCCCAACGACCCCAAAACCCTGTTTAAAGGCAAACTCGGCGTGCGCAAGCGGGTGGCCTGGGCTGAACCCCTGCCACTGGACGAAGTGAAGGCAGTCAGCAAGGCATTCGGGTGCAGCGTCAATGATGTACTGATTGCGGCAGTAACCGGCGCTCTTCGGAGCTACATGCTGGAGCAGGGTGAAGTACCTTCCAGGAACAGTGAAGTCCGGGCCACGGTACCGGTCAACCTCCGGCCGCTGGAGCATGCAAAAAACCTGGGTAATCATTTCGGGCTGGTTTTTCTGCCTATGCCGATCGGCGAAGCCAACCCGATCGAGCGGGTAAAACAGGTGCACGAACGCATGAACGAGCTGAAATCCAGTAAGCAGGCGGCTGTCTCGTTCGGCCTGTTGGCGGCCCTGGGCATGGGGCCCTCCATGCTGCAGAAACCGGCGCTGGATATGCTCAGTGAAAAAGCGACGATGGTTCTAACCAATGTTCCCGGCCCACAACAGCCTCTTTACCTGGCCGGTGGCCAGGTAAAACAAATGATGTTCTGGGTACCACAAAACGGCGGTATCGGCATGGGTGTCAGTATCCTGAGCTACAACGGCCAGGTATTTTTCGGTGTCATCACCGATCGCAAGCTGGTGCCGGAGCCCAAGGAAATCATCAAGCGCTTCAATCCCGAGTTCGAACACCTCGTTTACCTCAGCCTGATGCTCCCGGTCGCCGATCCTGCAGCCGGAAAACTCGCCGAAGAACTCATCAGCACGATTTAGCGCTGACAATTTATTCCGTTTATCGCCGTTGGCGGCGCCAGCAGTCAACGATGTGGTCGACGTCGGTTTCGGTTGGGCCTCTCTTCCACATACCGGCGTAATCGATGTCCTGGGCGTTCGGCGGCGGGTCGGGCATCGTGACCTTGAAACGCATTGGCATGGGTGATGCCTCCCCAGTGGCAATGGCTTCGCCCTGTGCCAGCGAACTCAATGATTCCAGGATGCCGCGGGCCGAATCCGGAACCAATGCGCGCACGTATTCCTGGTCATCCGGGTTGGTGATGCGCATGCAGATATAACTGCTGCACTGGGACAGAACGGTTTCCGATAATTCGTGGGGGCGCTGGCTGACGACACAAAGACCCACGGCATACTTACGACCCGCCTTGGCAATTCGCTCGAAACTGCGGCGGGTTGAGTCGTGGGCGCTGTTTGTACCTTCCCGGGTGATGTAGGAGTGCGCTTCCTCACAAATCAGGAACAAGGGGAACTCGCGGCACTTCGGGTTCCAGAAATTGAATTCAAATGCGAGGCGGCCGATCTGGGCCGTGACCGTCGGCTGAACGTCGAATGGCACGGAACTCAGGTCGATCACGGTAACTTTGGCCCTGGGCTCACCGAGGCCGACGAAATCCCGCATCAGGCCCGGCAGGCTTTCAGATGACGTCCTTTTTTCCGGCCGCAGCAGGAAGTCGTAGCGGGTGTCATTCATGCGGCTTTCAAGTTTGACCAGCAGAGAGTCGAATTTCCCGGTCAGCGCGGTCTTGGACTTACCAAAATCGGCTGTCGTTTCATTGGTTGATTTAAAACGCTTGAACAGTTCATCCATGGAAAAATAAATCGGGGAATCTACCGTGATATGCCCAAGCTCCAGGTGCTCGTTGGCTTCCCGTTTTAACTCCAGCATAGCGCCGCGCAGAAAAGCAATTTGTATGGTTGCGTCTTCTTCCTCCGGATCGACCAACAACTCGATCATCTCTTCATAGGTCAATAGCCAGTACGGAATCTCCAGATCACTGGCCTTGATGCAACGAACCATATCAGCGGGGAAGGGTGCCTTGGTGCTTGGGTCCCAATCCTTGGCGCCATATTCACCATGCAAATCAAGAATGATGATATGGGCATTGGGCATGGACCTCAGAGTTGCCTGAACCATGCTGGTGACCGTCCAGGACTTACCTGAACCCGATTGGCCGAGGATTGCTGCGTGCCGTCCAAAAAAGGCGGAGGCATCCAGGAAAACATCGATGGTATCGAAGGAGCTGAGTTTCCCGACCATGAAATCCGCGGCGCTGTACTTGGCGAACATGACGCTCAGGGTTGAGGCTGTGACGAGGTGTAATTCCGCACCAGTGGTGGGAAAGTGCGCCACGCCGCGGACAAAACCACCCTTTGGGGTAATTTCACCCAGTGGGTTCAGCCGGATCATGCGTATAAGACTACCGCCCGGCTCGACTTCCTGCCACATGCTCTCAACGATAACCAGGACATACAGGCCTGACTGTCTGACCATCAGGTAGGAACCTACCTGGCCGACCTGAATCAGGTTACCGTCTACTGTTACCTCCGTTACGAATCCTTCATCCTCGGAAATCAACTGAGCGACAAATTCCGCGCCACTGATCTCGACGACATGTCCGATTAGGGTGTTGTTTTCACTGATCATGATGTGTCCCTACCTGATTTAAAAGCTAATAAATAGTTGCCCATTATGTAACGGGCCCGGCTATATCCCTTTGCTCCGGTAGTTATCCTAACGTTTTACGAGCGATTGTTAAACTAAATCTATGAGAAATCACGGTTTTCAGAATAATCTTTATTGGAATCCCCTGGCCTATTCGAACTCCGCGAGTGCTAATTCCACATCCAGTTTTTCAACGGCGTCCTTGGGTGTGAACTCAGTCGCCCGTTCGTAAAGACTGGAAACATCGTCCACACGGCGGTCACCATAGAGCATGTACAGGCCATTGCCGTATTCAATATGTGCGATCGGAGACCCGGGTGCGAGTACCAGCGCCTTTTTGAAATGCTCGATGGCTTTTTTCTCACTGGCGCCGTAGGTTACGCCGCCAATAAGCTTTCCAATCTTGTCGATAATTTCGGCGTGATACAGGCCCAGGGCCGTATGGGCATCCGCGTGGTCCGGATCGATTTCCAGGGCGCGCGTCAGCGCACTCATGATTTTTCCACCGATGCCCTGCTTCAATGCCTTCACAATCGATATGGACTGGCTGTAGCGGCCGAGGTTGAATGCGTAGAAGTGGTGACTGTTGGCTTCATCCGGGAACTCGATGATGGCTTTTTCGGCCCTGGCAATGGCCGTTTTATAACAATCTATCTGCCGTTTCTCGTTTTTTTCCAGGTGGCTTGCGTACATCCCCGTGGCTTTGTTAGCCACTGCATGACCTTGCAGGCCGCATTCGTCGGCCAGGATTACCGCCTGTTGGAAATCTCCCCGGTGGTAGCAGCGCCAGGCTTCCTGCAGGCGTTCATCCTCCGGGAAAGGTTCCCGGTCCCCATCATGCAGTTGGTCCCAGATTTCGCCCAGAGCCTCTCCCTGATAATCGTAGGCCTGATTATCAAATGGGAATTCATTCCATTCGTACATGATTACCATCCTCTTAACTGGCTGAATCAAAAAAGAATATCAGTTTACCCTGTTTTATTTAAATTTAAGGTGATTTTTCATACCTCTTCAAAGAATTCATATCTAGTGTGATTGCTCTAATTTTCGTACCTAGAATAGAGGCATCAATTGGATAGGTCAGTCATACACAGGAGGACATCATGGCCAAGAAGAAGTTGAAAAAGAAAGTACAAGGTAAGCCCGCAGCAAAGAAGAATGTTAATCCGGTAGTCGATTCTGCACGGGAAATCTGGCTTGCAGGTCTTGGAGCTTTTAGCGTGGCTCAGACTGAAGGCGGCAAAATCATCGACGAAGGCAACAAGATGTTCGACAAGCTGGTTGCCGAGGGTAGCAAGCTTGAAAAACGGACCCGCAAGGATGTAGAAGGGGCCGTTGATGATTTGCGCAGCGATATTGAATCTGTTGTAGACGATATCCGCGGCGACATCGAGTCCCGGGTCAAAGATTTCCGTGGCGATGTCAAATCCGGCCTCGGGGGTGTTCGCAAGCAGGCAGACTCAGTCCGCAAGCAGGCATCCGATAACTGGGACAAGCTGGAAAAGATCTTTGAAGATCGTGTGTCCCGCTCACTGGCCACCCTTGGAATCCCGACCAGGGATGACGTGAACGACCTGGCCAAGCGCGTACAGAAGCTCTCCAGGCAGGTTGCAGCGATGGATAAGAAGGCCAAACCTGCAGCGAAGAAAGCAGTCGCCAAAAAGCCCGCCGCCAAAAAGGCAGTGGTGAAAAAGGCAGCGCTTAAGAAGCCGGTAGCGAAGAAAGCTGCGATTAAGAAGGCAGCAGTCAAGAAGCCGGTAGCCAAAAAAGCTGCGGTTAAAAAGGCAGCAGTCAAGAAGCCGATAGCGAAAAAAGCTGCGGTCAGAAAGATGGCAGTCAAGAAAGCCGAAGTTAAGAAAGTTGCTCCCATGGTAGTCATTGAAAAGAAAGAAACACCCAAGGCAGCTTAACCCTACGACATTTATACCCTCTTTAGGCCGGCGCCCAGCCGGCCTTTTCTTTTAGTGCGCCAGGCATGGCGCGCAGCGCCTTGACAGGCGCTAGGCTCGTTCCAGGTACTCAAACGCCAGGCTCGTAAACTGGCTGCGCTCGGGTTCGCGCAGGAAGGGCGTGACCAGTTGGAGTACACGCGCGATGGCTTTGATTTGAGCGGTGCCGTCTTCCAGGCTATGCCGTTCGAAGATGCTGGCGAAGGGGATCCAGTAAGTGATGACGAGCAGGATGGTGTCGACCAGTAATTCTTTTTCCTGGGTGCTGATCCGCAGGGCCCCCTTCAGCTCGAGACCGGAAATCATCTGGAAAGCTGCCTGGCGTTCGCGCATCAGCAGTCCGCGCATGGCGCGGTCCAGGTCTTGAATCCGCGCGGTCAGGTCAGAGAGATTACGATAAAGGAATCGAAACCGGCCCTTGATCTCAAAAGCAAGGTGAAGTTGAAACCACAGGTCCTCAGCTTCCAGTGCGCTGTTTTCCGGGACTTCCGTCAATGGCTGTAAGCCGGTTAAAAAGCGCTTGAACAGCTGGATGACGATGTCATCTTTGCTGCGAAAATGATAATAAAGGTTTCCCGGGCTGATATCGGCCTCATCCGCGATGTGATTGGTGGTCACATTCGGCTCGCCCAGTTCATTGAATAAGGCCAGGCTGGTGGTGAGGATCAGCTCTTTCGTGTTGCGTTTGGTCACTCAGAATTCGCCGCCAAGTTTTCGTATCAGTTCGATATAGCGGGATTGGGCATCTTCCTCGCTGGTGCCTCGCAGCTTTTCCCAGGCCTCGTATTTCGCCGCACCGACGAAGTCAAAAAAGCCTGGTTTGTCGCCACTGACATCACCGCCTGAACCCTGCTTGTACAAGGCATAAAGTTCCAGCAAGGTGCTGTCATCCGGTTTTTCAGGGAGAGACTTGGCTGCAGTTGCTGCATTTTCGAACAGTTCGTTTTCAGTGCTCATATTTTCTCCATAGATAGGGAGTTCGGTCAATATCCTGATCTGGTAAGATCGTAACATGCCAGAGGGAAATTGCTGGTCTCAAGCGTTGGGTTCATGCATGGGTGAGGGCTTCCTGCTTGCGCTGGAATATTGAATGGATAAGAACTGGAGACAGCTTAATGAGTTATTTCGTCACGGGTGGTACGGGTTTTATTGGTCATAATCTGATCGAGTTGCTGCTTAAACGCCGGGGCAAAGTGTATGTCCTGGTTCGCAAGGGCTCCATGGACAAGCTGAATGCGCTCAAGAGCCGCTGGGGGAAGGCTGCGAGCAAAATCATACCCGTGACCGGTGACCTGACCAAAGCCCGCCTGGGAATCTCTGCGGCAAAACGCAAGGAACTGGAAGGGAAAATAGACCACGTTTTTCACCTGGCGGCCATTTACGACATGAAAGCAGATGCCGCCTCGCAGGAAGCGGCCAACGTCGATGGGACCCTGAATACCGTCCGTTTTGCCGAGTCTGTCAAGGCCAAGCGCTTCCACCATGTCAGTTCAATTGCTGCAGCCGGTCTTTTCCCCGGCATATTCCGGGAAGACATGTTTGAAGAGGCGACGGGACTGGATAATCCCTATTTTCGCACCAAGCATGACTCTGAAGGTATCGTCCGGTTCAAGTGCAGCATTCCTTACCGGATATACCGGCCTGGAATCGTCGTTGGTCATTCTGAAACCGGTGAAATTGACAAGATTGACGGCCCCTATTATTTCTTCAAACTGATCCAGAGAATGCGCAAGGCGATGCCGGCCTGGATGCCTGCCATCGGGCTGGAAGGTGGACGGATCAATATTGTCCCGGTCGATTTTGTGGTCAAAGCCCTGGACCATATTGCCCATCTCCCCCGGCAGGATGGCAAATGTTTTCACCTGACCGACCCCAAGCCCCGGCGTATCGGTGAGGTCCTCAATATTTTTGCTGAAGCCGCGCATGCACCCCAGATGAGCATGCGGATAGACGCCAGGCTGTTTAATTACATCCCGGTCACGATCAAGCAGGTCTTGTTCATGCTGCCTCCCGTCAGGAGAATAGCGAACCACATAATGACTGACCTGGGCTTGCCGCCGGACATGCTGAAGTTCATCAATTACCCGACCCGGTTTGACTGCCGGGAAACCGAAGCCGCCCTTAAAGGAACGGGTATTTCAGTTCCCCGCCTCGATGATTATGCGTGGCGATTGTGGGATTACTGGGAGCGCCACCTGGATCCGGACCTGTTTATTGATCGCAGCCTGAGAGGCCATGTGGCCGGTAAAGTAGTGGTCGTAACGGGTGGGTCATCGGGCATTGGCCTTGCAACCGCGACCATGATGGCGCTCGCCGGCGCACGGGTGGCAATCGTCGCACGAAGTGAAGACAAACTGGCCGAAGCGATCCTGGAAATCGAGGCGGAAGGCGGATCGGCTCGCAGTTTCTCGGCCGATCTGACCGACATGGATTCCTGTGATGAAGTCATTGATCGAATCTCGGCTGAAATGGGAGCAATCGATATCCTGGTCAATAATGCAGGCCGCTCGATCAGGCGCGCCATATCAGCTTCCTATGACCGCTTCCACGATTTTGACCGCTGCATGCAACTGAACTATTTCGCCAGCCTGAGGCTGATCATGCGGGTTTTGCCGGCCATGGAGAAAAAACGCAAAGGCCACGTCATCAATATTTCTTCAATCGGGGTTTTGAGTAATGCGCCGCGCTTTTCAGCCTATGTTTCTTCCAAGGCTGCGCTCGATGCATTTTCCCGTTGTGCTTCTGCGGAATTCAGCGATACCGGTATCAATTTTACGACCATCAATATGCCGCTGGTCCGGACGCCGATGATCGCGCCCACAAAAATGTATGACAATGTACCCACCATCTCGCCGGACGAAGCCGCTGTCATGGTGAAACAGGCGGTCATTTACAAACCTCAACGAATCGCGACCCGGCTGGGTATTTTTTCCCAGGTATTGCATTCGGTGGCGCCAAAAATCTCCGAAATCGTCATGAACAGCGCTTTCCGGATGTTCCCGGATTCAGCCGCTGCCAAGGGCGTCAGCAGTGAGCAAGCGCCGGCTTCGCAGGAACAAGTGGCATTTGCCAGCCTGATGAAGGGTATCCACTGGTAAGGGGTGATGTAGGAGGTCGCTCTTACAAGAGGATTTTTATGTTGGAAGTTGATGACAAGGCACCGGATTTTACACTCTTAGATGACAGGGGCGAGTCTTTCAGGCTGTCGGAACAGGCCCCGGAGAAAGTGCTGCTGGTGTTTTATCCCGGTGACAACACGCCGGTCTGCACAAAACAGTTATGCGACTACCGGGATGGCCTGGAGGCTTTTGATGATCTGGGGGTGAAAGTCGTGGGAATCAGCCATGACAGCGCTGAATCGCATCGGAAATTCCGCGAAAAACACGATCTTCCATTCACCTTATTAACCGACCCGGAATATGAAGTTGCCGCACTGTATGACAGCAAAGGCCTGCTGGGCATGAAACGCTCCGTGTTCCTGGTGGATCAGTCAGGGATCATCCGTTACCTGCATATCGAATCACTGTCATTGTTCCGGCGCCGGCGCGAAGAGGTGCTTGAGGCCATTGAAAATATTAACTAGGGTGCAAAATGTGGGCTAGCCGTCCCGGAGCAACCCGGTGCCGTAAGATGCTGGCCTGGAATCACCGGCTGGCGGAGAAAATCGGCGCACCCGGGTTCGAACTGGAGCCCTTTGAGGCATTGCAGCAATGGCAACGCGAGCGCCTTGCTGAGAGCTACTCTGACCTGCTGAGCCAGGAAAGTTACCGGCCGGCCTGCGAGTTTTTCCTGGAGGAACTTTACGGTGGGCTGGATTTCCAGGAACGGGATCAGGAAGTGGCGAGAGTGATGTCGGTCATGGTGAGATTTCTACCCGGGAATGCTTTGCATATCATGGCTGACGCTTTTGAACTGCAGGCCCTCAGCCTGGAATTCGACATGGAAATGGCGGAACGGCTGGAGTCCACTGGCGCAATGGATCTGGATGTTGCCTCCTATGGGATTGCTTATCGTGCCTGTGGCAACGGGCCGCAGCGGGAAAGACAGATACTGCTGATCAGGGAAGTGGGTAATGAATTGGCGAAACTGGTTCATAAGCCCATTGTGGTCCATCTGATTCGCCTGATGCGGGGGCCTGCACATGCGGCAGGATTCGGGGCATTGCAGGAATTTCTCGAATCAGGAGTGCTTTCTTTTCGCCAGCTGGACGACCCGGTTTACTTCGTTAACACGATCTATGAAAGGGAATGGCTTTCGATGCAGAAGCTGTTTGCCGCTGACGCGGAACCCTTTTT
Organism: Oceanospirillum sp.; assembly: GCA_048636595.1. GTDB lineage: Bacteria > Pseudomonadota > Gammaproteobacteria > Xanthomonadales > SZUA-36 > JAJRRA01. The sequence continues at coordinate 10,569 of JAIVWI010000078.1, forward strand.
GATTTAACTGTAAGAGCGTGCTTGCGCGATTGTAAGAGGTCGCTTGCGGCCGAAATGTATCAGCTTGAATAGCAATCGGCCCCAAGGGACCTCTTACGGTAGGGTGGTCGGCCCCAAGGGACCTCTTACAGAGGGTAAATCAGGTTTCGAAGGTGCAGCTGAAGTGTTCTTCGAGGTAGCTGACGATTTCTTCCTCGATGCGGCTTTTCAGAAAGGCCAGGAAAATACCCAGTTCGGCCTGAATCCGGATTTCCTTTTCACCCACCGCGATCATGCCGTGTACACCTGGTCTTTCAAAATGAATGATATCTTCGTCCCAGCCGTAATCGATACTGAATTTCTCCGCCAGGTCACCTGCAAGTTTATCTGCTGCTTCCTGAGCATGCGCATGGTCCATTGCGTGGTGGGCGCAAATATCAATCCGGGACATAATTTCCAGTCAAGTGGTTCTGAAAGGGGCCAGTTTAGACGGATAGGCGGTGATAAACCAATCCACGGCCGGGCTCGGGCTTCGCACGGCCGGGGTCAGGTTTCCAAACCTGACCCCATTCAAACGGGCGGAGCGGGTTCAGTTAGCAACCCGTTTTGTAAAAATGAGCGACAAACCAGGCTGATGCCGCTTCGCGCTCCGGACGGGGGTCAGGTTCGCGGAACCTGACCCCGGTCAATAGTAGGCGGGATGGCCGGAACGCATTACAATGTGCGGAGAGGGGTCAGAGTCAAGTGCCAGAGTAAGCTAGATTACTCTGGCACTTGACTCTGACCCCAGTCGACACGAAAGAAAATTTTTCATCAAGGCGGTAACCATTGAAGAAGCCGGATAATAATTCAGATGACCTGGGAAAAATTCGACAGGAGATCGATGGCCTGGACGAAAATATCCAGGAATTGATCAGTGAGCGCGCCAGGCTCGCTTTTCGCGTGCGCCAGAGCAAAGAGCAGCATGATGGTGCGGTTGATTACTACCGGCCGGAACGGGAAGCGCAGGTCCTGCGCCGCGTGTTGGAGCGGAACGAAGGGCCCTTGAGCGATGGGGAAATGGTCAGGCTGTTCCGGGAAATCATGTCGGCCTGCCTGGCGCAGCAGGAGCCCCTGAAAATTGCTTACCTGGGTCCCGAGGGAACGTTTACCCAGCAGGCGGTTCACATGCATTTCGGGCATTCAGTCCACGCGCTGAGCCACCCTGGAATCGATATCGTATTCGACCAGGTACAGGCAGGGGAAGCGGATTTTGGCGTCGTTCCGGTGGAAAATTCTACCCAGGGAATCGTCAGCCATACGCTGGACATGTTCCTGCTTTCAGATCTCAAGATATGCGGTGAAATCGAATTGCGGGTACATCAGAACCTGCTGACGCATGCCACCAACCTGAACCAGATCGAACGCATCTATTCCCATGAGCAGTCCCTGTCTCAATGCAAGGGGTGGATTCGCGCCCACCTGCCGGGTATCGAGCTGATCGCGGTCGCCAGTAATGGTGAGGCAGCCCGGCGCGTTCGCAACGCCCCCGAGGCAGCGGCCATCGCGGGCCGCTCAGCGGCTGAAGTGTATGGGCTGCCGATACTGTTTGCAGGCATTGAAGACCGGCCGGATAACACGACGCGTTTCCTGGTCATCGGACGCCATATTTTTTCACCCTCCGGGCACGACAAGACCACTTTACTGCTCTCCGGGCATGAAGGTCCCGGTTTGCTGCACAGTCTGCTGGAGCCACTCCATACTCATGGGGTCAATATGACGCGTATTGAATCCCGGCCATCCAGCCTGGGCAAATGGCAGTACGTATTTTTCGTGGACATCGAGGGGCATGCCGAGGATCCTCCGGTTGCCGCCGCCCTCGAGGAATTGAACCAGATCAGCAAGCTGTCCAAAGTACTGGGTTCGTATCCCCGGGCCGTAATGACACCGCCATGATGCTGAAGGTGGGGCCGGCAGGCTCTCCTTTGTGTGGCGAGTTGACACCACCGGGAGACAAATCGATCTCTCACCGGGCGCTTATCCTGGCCAGCCTCGCCGTTGGGCAGTCCCGCATCGAAGGACTGCTTGAAAGTGAAGATGTCAGGGCTACCGCCAGCGCCTGCCGCCAGCTTGGCATGCAAAGCCATGCAGACGGCGAAGCCTTACTGGTGGATGGTGTTGGGGAAGAAGGGCTGTGTGCACCCACTGGTCCGCTGGATATGGGGAATTCAGGTACGGCCATGCGATTGCTGGCCGGCGTGTTGGCGGCACAGCCGTTTAACTCGGAACTCATCGGTGACCGTTCGCTCAGCGCACGGCCGATGCGCAGGATCGTGCATCCGCTTTCGCTGATGGGGGCCAGCATTCAAACAACGGATTCGGGTACGCCGCCTTTGTTGATCACGGGGAATCCGCATTTAAAAGGCATCCATTACACATCCCCGGTCGCCAGTGCCCAGATCAAATCCTGTGTACTGCTGGCCGGGCTTTATGCACCGGG
>JAIVWI010000079.1:0-6642 GCA_048636595.1 Oceanospirillum sp.
TACCGATACGCTGCAGGATCGTTTCCTGCCGATACAACGGCAAGGCATCCTGGTACTTCGAGACCGCGATATGGGCCAGCAGGCCCGGTGAGGCCATGCTCTTGGGGATCGGTTGTTTGGGCAGTGCGGCGGTTTTGATGCACTGGCCGCATTTGCAGGCATATTGTTTGCGGATATGCCGGATCACCTGGATTGTGGCCGGCACGATGTCCAGTTGTTCCGAAGTCACCGCACCGATCTCGGCCAGGGTGGCGCCATCATGAGGACAGATGAGTTCATCGGCGCTCAGCTCGTGAACGACCTCCACCCGCGGCAGGGTCTTGGGCAGTTTCCTGCGCCCGCCTTTCTTACGGCGGTGTGCCGGAACCGTGATTTCATCCTCAGGCGGCTCGGCTGGGGTATCTGCCTCTGCTTCATCGAACAGACGATATTGATCCGGGGAGATCTTCTCACTGCTGGCGGCATAACGCCGGGCCAGGGCCAGGTTGAACTGTTCCTGAAGGGTGAGAACTCGTGACTCAAGCTGTTGATTGCGAGCAAGCAATCGTTGCTTATGGGTCTCGCTCTCATCGAGTTTTAAAGCCTGGTCAGCTAGCAATGACTTGAGTAAATCAACGTCATCCGGTAACTGATCCAGGGCCTTTTCCATGCCCTGTATTATACCGCAAAATGAGTAAAATAACCTTATAAAACACTATGATAGTGCAGTCTTTCATGTGCCTGCATACGCATCACATCATACCCGTCGAGCAACCAGTTCAACTGCTGCCCCGTCATCGTGATGACGTTATCCAGTGCCTTACGCGGCCATTTAAACTTCGCCCGTTCCAGGGATTTTTGCCACAGGCAGTAACCGTTACGTTCCCAGTACAGGATTTTGACCTTGTCGCGCTTGCGGTTACAGAACACGAACAGCTTCTCCGAGAAGGGATCCAGTTCAAGCGTGCCTTCTACCAGGATGGCCAGGCTATTTATGCCCTTGCGGAAGTCGACGATGTCCCGGCACAGATAAACCGCCGGCAGCTCGTTCGATGGGCGCATCATTCAATCGATGCTGCAGTGCTCAACACGGTGGCCAACGATCCGGCATCCACCTCACCGGCAAACGCTACTGACACTCCGTTGGGTAAACCGACACGCCATTGGCTGCTGGGCGGTGCTTCGAGCACCTGCACCCGTTGGAAGCGGGCCAGGCGCGCACCCGGTAAAACAGACCAGCGGTCTGGCGCCGGAAGTTCCACAAAAAAAGGGCAGGTTGGGGTAAAACCGGCTGCCGGAGGCGAAGTGTCGCTGGACAGAGCCTATGCCTTACGCAAACAGGATGAGAAAAAACAGGCCGACACGGCGCGCAAACGAAAGCAGGCGGAAGACCGCCAGCGGCGGCAGCTCAACAATGAAATCAGGGCGATCGTGAGCAAACATCGTCTGAACGATGCCAAAGCGGAAGTTCCGCGGCACTTCATGTATCGGGGCCGTATCCGGAAAATCAACCTGACCCCGGATCAACTAAAGGCCCTCAATGCCGGTGAGCTCGGTATCGCCTACCTTTCAGGTGGTTACCATCTGCTGGCCCCCGAACACGTAGAAGCGGTGCGGAAACTCTCTGCAGAGCACATTCCAGATTTAGCGTCAGGTGAAACTGAAGAAGAAAATGAATTCCCGATACCCGACGACCTGACCTGGTAGCTGAACAATTCCGGTATAACCTGATTGGAAGTGGACTCTAATGATGCAGATTGGCGGGCAGCAAGCGGCTGATTTCGTCAACGCTGCAATCCTTGCGGCGGGCATAGTCCTCGAGTTGGTCAGGCAGGATGGGGCCGAGAACGAAATAATCTGCCTGGGGGTGGGCGAAGTAGTAGCCGCTAACGGAAGCGGCGGGTAGCATGGCATAGCCGCTGGTCAGTTCCATGCCGGTATTTTTCTCGGCATTGAGGAGTTGGAATATTTTCGTCTTCTCGCTGTGGTCAGGGCAGGCCGGGTAACCGGGCGCTGGTCTTATTCCACTGTAAGTTTCTTTTATAAGTTCATCATATTTAAGACTTTCATTGGATGAATATCCCCAGAACTCCTTGCGTATCCGCCAGTGGAGATGCTCGGCGAACGCTTCTGCCAGGCGGTCAGCGAGCGCCTTGAGCAAGATGGATTGATAGTCATCGTGGGCCGCCTCGAATTCTTCCAGTTTCGTTTCGATGCCCAGTCCCGCTGTGACGGCGAACAGGCCAATATGATCCTCAAGGCCGCTTTCGGTGGGGGCGATGTAATCGGCCAGGCAGCGGTTGGCGCGGCCTGCCGCCTTGTCTCTTTGCTGACGGAGAAAATGCAGGGTGGCCATGGTTTTCCCGTGATCTTCGTCCTCGAAAAGTACTACGTCATCGCCGTCTGAGGCGGCCGGGAAGATTCCGTACACAGCGCTGGCCTGCAGCCATTTCTCGTTAACGATGCGTTCCAGCATGGCGCGAGCATCCTGGTACAGGCTGGTGGCGGCTTCTCCCACAAGCGGATCCTCAAGGATGCCGGGGAATCGGCCCGCCAGTTCCCAGGTCTGGAAAAACGGCGTCCAGTCGATGTAGTCCACCAGGCGATCCAGCGGGTAGTCATTCAGTGCGTGCACACCGGTACACGCAGGCTGGACCAGGTCTTGCGCCTCCCAGTCAATTTTCAAGTGATTGTCGCGGGCAGCGGACAGCGATACCGGGGGGTTCCTTCGGCTGCCGCGGGCGCGGCGATCACGCAGGGCCTGGTAGTCACTGGCCGTTTTCTCCTGCAATGACTGCCTTGCTTCCTTGTTGATCAGTTGCCTTGCAACTCCAACGGCGCGCGAAGCGTCTTTGACCCAGAACACCCCCTGGTCATACTCCGGTTCGATTTTCAGTGCGGTATGAACCGGTGAGGTGGTTGCGCCACCGATCATCAACGGCAGTTCAAGGCCCTGGCGTTTCATTTCGGCAGCGACCAGGCGCATTTCTTCCAGCGAAGGCGTAATCAGTCCGGACAGGCCAATGATGTCGGCTTTTTCCTTCAGCGCCGTGGAAATGATATTTTCACCCGGCGCCATGACACCGAGGTCGGTGACTTTGAAGTTGTTGCAGCGCAGTATGACGGCAACGATGTTTTTGCCAATATCATGCACGTCACCCTTTACCGTGGCCATGACCACGTGTCCCTGGCTGCTGCTCGTGTCTCCACTGATACGTTTTTCTTCCTCGATGTGGGGCAGCAACACCGCTACGGCCTGTTTCATTACCCGGGCGCTTTTAACCACCTGGGGCAGGAACATCCTGCCGTCACCGAACAGGTCGCCGACCACGTTCATGCCGTCCATCAACGGCCCTTCGATCACGTCCAGCGCGCGGATCGAAGCACGCCGGGCTTCCTCTGTGTCCTCCTCTACCCAGGCATTGATTCCTTTCACCAGTGCGTGCACCAGGCGGTCATGAACCGGCAGTTCCCGCCACTGCTCGCTGAGTGTTTCTTTTTCGCGCCCACCCTGGAATTCCTGCGCCAGGGCTAACAGGTGATCGGTTGCATCTTCCGTTCGATTCAGAACGACATTTTCGACTGCCGTGCGTAGCCGGGGATCGATTTCGTCGTAGATTTCGAGCTGGCCCGCATTGACAATGGCCATGTCCAGTCCGGCCTGGATGGCGTGGTACAGGAACACCGAGTGGATCGCTTCGCGAATACGGTCCTGGCCGCGGAAAGAAAAAGAAATGTTGCTCAGCCCGCCGGAAATCAGTACACCAGGGCACTCTTCCTTGACCTGGCGAGTAGCCTCGATGAAATCCACACCGTAATTGTTGTGTTCCGGAATACCGGTCGCGATGGCAAAAATATTGGGGTCGAAAATGATGTCTTCGGGCGGAAAGCCCACTTCCTGCGTCAGGATACGCCAGGCTCGTTTGCAGATAGCAACCCGCTTTTCCAGGCTGTCTGCCTGGCCCTTCTCGTCAAATGCCATCACGATCACGGCCGCACCGTAACGAAGGACGGTCTTGGCCTGCTCGATAAAGGGTTCCCTGCCTTCTTTCAGGCTGATCGAATTAACGATCCCCTTGCCCTGCAGGCACTGCAGCCCGGCCTCGAGCACCTCCCAGCGGGAGGAATCGATCATCACCGGTACCCGGGAGATATCCGGCTCGGATGCAATCAGGTTCAGGAAGTGCGTCATCGCTTGCGGGCCATCCAGAAGGCCCTCGTCCATGTTGACGTCGATGATCTGAGCGCCGTTTTCCACTTGCTGCAGGGCCACCTGCAAGGCCTCAGCGTACTTGTCTTCGGTGATCAGGCGCTTGAACTTCGCTGATCCGGTCACATTGGTGCGTTCACCCACATTGACGAAATTCAGTTCCGGCGTGATGGTCAGGGGTTCCAGCCCGGACAGGCGGCAGTGCGGTTCCAATGCGGGAATTTCTCTTGGCTTTGCATGTGCAACCGCGGCGGCAATCGCCGCAATATGCTCCGGTCTCGTGCCGCAGCAGCCACCCACGATATTGAGCAGACCCTCTTTGGCAAATTCCGCAATGATGGACGCCATGTTTTCCGGCGTATCGTCGTATTCGCCCAGCTCATTGGGCAGGCCGGCGTTGGGGTAAAGGCTGATCGGACAATCCGCGACCCGCGCCAGTTCCATGATCCAGGGGCGGATTTCCAGTGCGCCCAGGGCGCAGTTCAATCCGACAGCAAAGGGCCTGGCGTGCCGGATGGAGTACCAGAATGCTTCAACGGTCTGGCCTGAGAGTGTCCTGCCGCTCGCGTCCACGATGGTGCCGGAAACGATCATCGGCAGGCGGTAGCCCAGTTCTTCGAAAGCCGTTGTAATGCCGAACAGGGCCGCTTTGCAATTGAGCGTGTCGAATACGGTTTCAACCACGAGCAGGTCTGCCCCGCCTTCGATCAGGCCAAGTGAAGCGGTGGTGTATGCATCCCGCAGTTGCCCGAATGTGATGTTACGAAACTCCGGCCGGTTGACATCGGGTGACAGAGAAGCCGTCCGGTTGGTGGGGCCCAGCGCCCCCATTACGAAGCGGGGTTTTCCTGGGTTGTTCCGCTCGAATTCATCGGCCACGCTGCGGGCGATGCGGGCGCTTTCCCGGTTGATTTCACGGGCCAGTGATTCGGTGCCGTAATCAGCCTGGGAGATCGATGTGGCGTTAAAGGTATTGGTTTCGATGAAATCCGCCCCGGCTTGCAGGAAGCCCTGGTGGATTTGCGCGATGAGCTCTGGCCGGGTCAGGCTGAGAAGATCGTTATTGCCCTGCAATGGGACGGGATGATCCGCAAAGCGTTCACCGCGGAAATCGCTCTCCTGTAGAAGAGCGGCCTGGATCATCGTGCCCATGGCGCCGTCGATCACCAGGATGCGCTGTGCCAGCATTTCCTCGAGCCGAACAACGGTTTCAGCGTTCTTGTAGGGGAGCATGGTCATGTTTTCTTTGGATGGAGCTCAGGGTTTGCTGGCCGACAGGGAAAGAACCGAGAAATTGGGCGTGCGCTTTTCGATGGCGGATACACTGCAGGACTGGACCTGCAGGCCTGCAGTGGCGCAAAGTGTTTCCAGTTGACTGATGGTGAAACCCAGGTTGACGTGGTTGTAGGGTTCCACTGCTTTTTTGTGTTGATGTTTCAGCAGGGTTACCGCCAATAATTTGCCGCCAGGCCTGAGTACACGGCTGGCCTCATTAATGACCGTTTCGGGCTGCCTGGTGTAGGTCAGGGCATGCATCAGCAGCACCGTGTCATAACAGGCGTCATCGACTGGCAGGGAGTGCATGTCGCCTCTTTCAAATTTCACGTGATCGAAAGCTTCCAGCCGCCGCCGCCCGGCTTCTACGACCCGCTCGCTGATGTCCAGGCAGGTAATACTCCTGGCCCGGGGCGCCAGCAGTTCCGCCAGCACGCCATCGCCGGAGGCAACATCCAGTACATCACCGGGTTCCAGCAGGTGAACCAGTCCGCGCGCCGTGGCCTCCCAGGTCCTTCCCGGGGAATAATGGCGCTCCATGTCACCTGCCACGCTATCGGCCCAGGTGCTGCCACCGGCGCGCTTTTGCAATACTTCAGGAATTCTGTCCAGGTCCTGTTGGACCAGCGGATCATTGGTATTGGATCTCAGCAGTTGCCACAGGGCGTTCAGGGACTCATCAGCAATGGGCGTGCAGATGCGGTAATAAACGAAAACGCCTTCCCGGCGGTCAATCACCAGCCCGGATTCCTTAAGCTTGGCCAGATGCGTGGATACGCGGGGCTGGGCGAGTTGAGTGATGCCAGCCAGTTCGGCCACGCTCAGCTCCTCCTGCTCAAGCAGCAGCAGCAGCCTCAGGCGTGTCGTATCCGCCAGTAAGCGGCAGTGGTGTGACGCCAACTGCAGATCCATTGCATTATTTTCCGGATTCACTATATATCTCTATATCTTGATTAAAAGATATATCGAAGATTAACGACTGTAGAAAGACAGGTCAATAGCGATTTTCATGGGCATGACCATGCCGGCAGTCGCAGCAACCCAATTCACGGCATACATGGCGCTGTCCAATATCGCGATCAGCATCGGTAATCTGTGGCAAGGCGTTGTAGCAGAGCGCTTCGGCTATTCCCTGGCCCTGTATCTGGACGCGGCATTCATTATCGCCGCTTTGGCCG